>JABGXB010000002.1 GCA_018675975.1 Candidatus Woesearchaeota archaeon | reverse complement strand
TTTGAAGAAATAAATAATATTGAAAATGAAGATATTCAAAATAAAAATAATGAAATAGAAGAAATGAATGAAAAAGAAATAAGTGAGGAATTAGAAGAAATAAATAATATTGAAAATGAAGATATTCAAGATAAGGAAACCGAAGAAAATAAATTAAACATTTTAAAAGAAACTGTAGAAAATTCAAAAAATTATAATGTAAATGTTAAAAAACAAAATTTTGATGATTCTTTTTATATACCAAGTTCTGAAAAATATTTTGATGAGGAAATAATTCAAAAGAAAATAGAATCAGAAGTTAAAATTCAAACTGAAAAATCAGAAGAAAAAGAAAATAAAGAATCTAACAAAGAAGAAATTGAATTTGTAAAAAAAGAAACTGAAGAAGATAAAAAAACTAATGTTGAAAAAATAAAAGAACAAATTAAAAATGGACAAAATTTCATTAAAAATAGAATTAAAGATGAATTTAGACAAAATATATTAAAAAAATTTGGTGAAAAAAAAAATGATGAAATTGATGAAGAAACTAAAAAAATAAAAAAAATTGAAACTAATCCAAAAACAAATATAATGGATAAAGAACTCGAAGAAAAATTAATTAAAGAAAGATTATATGGAGATCAAATAATAAATAAACAAAAAGAAAAACAAAAATTTAATGAAGAAATATTTGATGACATAGATAAAAAAGTAATAAAATTAGATATAAATAAAGTTAATGCATTTTTAGAAGAACAAAGAGATAAAATATATTTATTTATGGAAAAAAAGATTAATACTGCATATAAAATAATCGGAGAACAAGTTAAAATTATTCAAAATGAAATTAAAATAATTAATACTAAAGAAGTACCTGAAAATGATATGAAAATTTTAAGAGATAAAAGAAAATTAATTACAGAATTAACTTTAATAAATAATAAATTTATAACTCCAAAAACTCGAGGATTAAAAAGGGTAAAATTATATTATGAAAATATCAGTATTGCATTAAAAGAATATGAAACTACATTATCTGTAATGAACGAAGCTAATTATGTAGAAAATTTTAAAATTATAACTAAATCAATAAATATAATAAAAAATAATGCAGAACACTTAAAAGAAGTATTTAGTTTAAAAACAGTTGAAATTATTAATGAATTACAACAAAAATTACAAGACACATTTACTAAAATGCAATTAAAAGATAAAGTAATTAGAGAAATTGAAAGAAGAAAATCATATTTAAATAGAATTGAAGAATATAAAGAAAAAATGGATTTACAAAAAGAAAAAATAAAAAATTCAGATCAATTTAAAGAATATAAAGAAAAAAATGCACAATTAAAAAATTTAAAAGAAGAATTAAAAAAATTATCAAATAGAATTAATGAATTATTTATAAAAAATAAAGACGACATATTTGCAGAATCCGAAATTTATATATTATCACCAATATTAAAATTATATATAAAAGATGTTCATGAAACATTAAAAAATGATTTAAATCATGAATTAATTAATTTTTTAAAAAAACAAATGGAAATTAATAAAAAAATAAATATTGAACAAGTTCAAATATTATTAAATCAATTAAAACAATATAAAGAAAAAAATGAAGAATTAAAAAAAGTATTAAATAAAATTAATTTAAATACAATAACCCAAGATGAAATGGATATTGAATATAAAGAAACACATATAGAAGAAAATAGTAAAAAAATTGAAGAAGAATTAGAAAAATTACAAAATGCACATCAAAAATTAAATATTGTTATTGAAAAATATGAATTAAGCAAGGTTATTTCTGAAAATTTTAATATTAATTTTTTAATCAGTTAGATTTTTATAATACAAAAATATCCAATATTTATGAAAAATAAATTAAATGATAATGATATTAAAAAAATTAATATTTTTTTAAAAGATTATTCATTATATGTTGATAATATCGACTTAAAAAATAATATTTTAATAAAAATAAAAAAAGATATTTTTTTAATTTCAAATGAATTATATAAACACTTAAATGAATTTAATAATAATAATGTAAAATTTGCAGGATTATATATGGGTGATATTGATGGGAAATTTAGTCCAAGTTTTAATTTTTTAGACCTAATATGTGATAAAGTAAAAAATAAAAAAACAATAAATAAAACAAAAGAATTTTTATTTTTATGTGGTAGAGATCTTACAGATGATTCATTTTCAGGAAAAACAGATGGAAGGTTTTTAGTATTAAATAATAAAGGAAATATATTAGGAATAGTAAAAAAAATAAAAAATGATAAAAAACAAAAAAATTTTACAAAAATATTTTTTAAAAATATATTAGATAAAGGAATAATTCTCCGAAGAGAATTTACTCATCGTCATCGTCAATAAAAAAATCAACAATTTTATTCCAAGTAGATTTCTTTTCTTCTTTTACTTCTGCAACATTATCATTACTATTAACTTCTTCTTTTAAAACCTTAGGAGTTTCTTTTTTTATACTTTTTTTAACTACGTTTTTTTTTGATTCTTTTTCATCAATAGAATCATAAAAAGATTCACCATTAGATCTCTCATCAATTATTTCACCCATAGCTTCAGTCATAGATTGTCTAAATAATAATAATTGTGAATCCAAATGATCTTTTGTTATATAGTTAGAAAATGTACTTGAAAAATTTAATAATTCTTTTTGAGTATCAAATTCTACATTCTTAACAGTCCCTTCTAAAACTTCTAATCTTTGACTAGCATTAGAATCATCATTTGACAATTTAACATCATCTAGATTATGTTTTAATTCACCAATACTGTTATTAATATCAGCAACTGAATCTCTAAATTGATCTTCAAATTGACTATTAACAGAATTTTCTTTTAATATTTCTAATTCAGATCTTAAACTACTCATTTCATTTCTTATATCATTCATAACATTATTTTTCAAATTTGCTAAAGAATCATCATTATCACTTTTAAAAGTTTCAAAGTCTGATTTTAATGAATTCAATTGTTCTAAATTTTCATTCAAATCATCAAAATCACTCACTTTATTTTTTAAAAGATCCATATCATCTTTTAATAAACTAATTGAAGATGAATCCTTATTATTTTCCTTAAATGTTTCAAAATTATTTTTCAAATCTTGAACAGTAGTTAATAAATTTTCATTTTGTTCTTTTAAAGGATTAAATTTATCCCCTACTTCAATCATAATAGATTCAGAAATTTCTTTTAAATTATCTTTAGTTACAAAATTTTCACTCTTGGATAATTTTTCTTTTAAAGATTCAATTGCATCAGTAAGTTTATTTAATTCAGCTTCAAGTTTATTTAATTCAGAAATATTAGCATATTCACTATCTAGTGTTTTTTTATCTAGAACCAAATTTTTCATTTCTCTAAGTTCACTCTCTATATTAAGCTGATCAACAGCCTCTTGTAAATCAGAAATTTGAGTATGTACATCATTTACTTTTACATCAACTTTTGAAACTTCTTTTTTGGATAATGAATTTCTTTCAACATCAGCAATTTTTTTTGAAAAGAAATCAATAAATTCACTTTGTTTATTAACAACAGAAGAAATGTCGTGTCTAACCTTAACAAATCCCTCTTTTACTTTAGTATTCATCCCATCTATCTTTCTAATTATTTTTTCCATAATCAACCCCTTTTAATTTTTATATGGTTTTTTCAAAAAGGACTATATTTAAACCTTTTGTTATTGAGTTGACAGTTATAAAAAAGAAATAATATAAAAAATAAATTCCAATATCGATATAGCAAACTATATTTTAAAATTAATCAATTCTAATTGTATCAAAATCTTTTTTTAAAAAATAATTTTTCAACTTACTTTTTGCCTTATGTCTTTCTATTTGATGTTTTTTTAAAAATACATTTACTTTATTTGCAAGCATTAGTTTACATTCACCACAAAGTAAGCTTCCACCCACACAATTTGAATAAATAGTTTTTAATTTATTGTCATCTGGTTCAAAAAATAAATCATAATATGAATAAACATTACACTCTTTTGGTCTTCCACCTAATTTTTTTTGTTCTGTAATTGTTTCACGTCCACCTGTTTGTGCCTTTTTAATTTTATTGATAACAGTTTTTTCATCATCAGTAGTATAAATTGCAGAATTCGGATCAGAAGCATTCATTTTTCCATCATTACTTTTTAACCCAGGCATAAATTTACAATTAATAGTAAACGGTTTTAAAAAACCTAATTTTTCAGCAACATCTCTTGTTAATCTAAAATGATTATCTTGATCTATACCATATGGAATTAAAACAGGAACATTTTTTTTTTGTCTAATTGACTCTAAGAAAACAGGAACTGATTGCATTGCAGTATAAAAATTAATACCAATATTTGAACTATCATTAAAACCCATACTTGCTTTAACAGATGAAAGAGTTAATTTTTTTGCAATTCTAATAGCAACAGGATATAAAATATCAGCCGCATTAGTATTTACTATAACATCTAAATTTTCTTCTTTAAAACCTAAAGCAATAAAATCTAATGCTGCTTCATATGCCAATTTATTAGTTTCAGTTAAATTTAAGTTCGGATTGAATAAAAATTTTTCATCATCAGTAATTTGAAAATAAGTTTTAACATCAAATTTATCTGCCAACCATTTTGTAAAAACCCAAGATAATAAATGACCTATAGTAGTACTTCCACTAGGGCCTCTCCCAGTATATAAAACAAATTTTTCACCCTTCGAATATCTTTTTAATAATTTATCCAAATCTCTGTGTGAAAAAAAATAACCACGCCTTAATAAAAAATGAAGTTCACCAACATTTTTTTCAATTTCATTTAATAATTTATTATTTATCTTACTAACACCAAATTCATCAACTAATTTATCATAATCAATACTTCCTTTTACTTCATAAGGATTTACAATTTGTTTTACCATATTGAATTTCTTGTTTTTTATTATATAAAACTATATGATAATCATAAAATAGTTAACACAAATAACAAATAAGCCAAACTAACATCAAAAAGTAAAAACATAACGTTAATATTCATTAAATACATTACATGACTAAAAATATCTATGGCCCACATTCAAATAGAGGATAATCCAATAAATTTACACATACTAAATGATTTAATTAAATTTAATAATAATTCAATAGGCCACATTGTACCTGATGAAGGTTTTTTTATAAAAGAATTTCAAAAAAAAGTAAACTCCACTAAAATTCCCATAAATGAAGATGAGGGATATGACATTGGATCTTATTCACTTTCAGAAAAAGGTGAATTAGAATTAAAAATATTAAAACAAAAAATATTAAAAGAATATACAGAAGAAAGTTCATATTCAAGCAAAATATGTAATTATTTTAATTTAAATAATCCTTCAAAAATATTAAATTTAAATACAGATATAAAAAATATAACAGAAAATTATACATCTAATTTTTTAATGGAATCAAAAATGCATTTTGATCAAATTGATTTTTTATCATGGATTGAAAAAAGAATTTCAAAAGAACAACAATTAATTAACAAATGGATATCAACTAATACAAAAAATACATTCACAAATCATATTATTTTAAAACAAAAATTACATAATAAGAAAATATCCGACTTTTTACAAAAACGCAGAGGTAATAATAATGATATCACTTGAAAGAATACAAGATATAAGATTTCAATTTGACATTTTAGAACCTAAAGATGAATTTATGCATTTAAGAAATTTAATTAGTAAAAAAATAGAAGAAGAAAAAGGAAATGTAGCCTTTTGGGCAAAATTATTAGTTAAAGTAAATAATACTGTAGATGAAATATTAAATGTTTTAGATAATGAACATAAAAATGAAACTAAATCACATATTGAAATAATAAAAAGAATAATTAATAATTTCATATTTTCAAAAAAAATAAAATATTTAGCTGTAAATTTTGTATTAATTTCAAATAGTTATAAAGAATTAAACTTATACTTTTTAAAAAATAAAAAAGAATTAGATAAACATTTTTATGAATTCGAAGTTAATTTTTTAAGAGCTATTTTAGTAGAATTATCAAAAACAGAATTTAATATAGAAAGAAGATTATAGATATTATCTATAAAAAAGACTATTTTTATTTATACAGTAATAATCTTTTATCAAGGGGCGATCTATAAAAGAAGATAATAATACTGTAAGCTCTTTCATTCTAACTTAATATACAATGTTTTTGTAACATTAATTCATACGAGCTAAAATTAGCTTTTTTTGAGAAATTAATTAAACTATTAGTTATAGCAGTTATATTTTTTGAAGTTGGGTTTGTGGGTTTCATGTTTTTCACCTGTTTGTTTTTGTAATTATAAAACCGGATAAAAAATCCGGTGAGGTTGGCTATGCAATTTGAGTTGATCAAATATAATTTAACTAACCAAATATCATTTATAAAAAAAGTCTCAGCTTGACCACTGTGTCCAGTCCTAAAATTAAAAATAAAAACAAGAATGCACAAATTTGTTATATTCGATTACAATAAATAATAGAATAAATATTATTTGAAATCTCTGTCAATTTATCCTTAATATTAATTACAATTTTTTTTTAATATAAAGCCATAATAAATTGCCATATAATCTTTTTTTTCATATTCTAAAAATTCTAATTCATTAACAATTTTATAATTATATTTTTTTACTAAAGCTCTAACTTCTTTTTTTGTATGCTTATAAGTTTGAGAAGAATCTGACGGTTTTTGACTTTTAATCACAGTAAATGCAAAATATCCATTTATATTTAGAACTCGTTTTACTTCATTAAAAATATGATTTAAATCTTCAAAAAAATCAAAAACTCCAAATGATATCACCAAATCAAAATTATTTTTTTTAACTTTTAGTTTTTTATTCAAATCCTGTTTTATTAATTGTTCATAATTATACTTAGATACAACTTTTAATAATTCTTTAGAAAAATCCATGCCAACTACGCTAAATTTCTTATCAATAAATAATCTGGAACTTAAACCAGTTCCAACACCTAAATCTAAAATTAACGCATCTTTATTTATTAGTTTTAAAAGTTCCCTTGGAATAATTTTATGAGCCTTATAATTTGAACCTAATGTCGCTTTTTCAAGTTTGTCTGCTAGAAGATCAAACTTTGTTTTTAAATTCATATTTAAAAATAATTTTAATAATATATAATAGTTTTTATTGATTGTAATTAATATTTTAAATCATATTAAAAAAAACTAATTATATTAGATCATGGTAGAACAATTATTTTTTCATAAACCTTAAAGATAATTTTGCACAAATAAATCCACCTAAGCCAATAAAAAGTCCTACAAAAATATAAGAAAATTGAAAACCAAAAAATGTAGAAAAATAAGCAATAAAAATACTAGATAATCCTACAAAGATTTGTTCAACAAAAGAAGATAATGACCAAATTGTTGCCCTTCGTCTACTACTTACATTATGATTAATTATATCTTCAAGAACAACATAATAGTATCCAATTAATAATCCTTCAAAAATAAATAATAATATTCCATAATAATTATTTAAATATCCCATAAAAAAATAAACTAAACCCATAAGAACGGGAACGGCATAAAGTGCAAAGTCTTTTTTAATATATTTTTCAATAGTCTCAATAATATATGCAGAAATCCCAGATAACATAAATGAAATACTAAAAAGCATTGCAAATGAGGAAACAGTCCAACCAACTTCCATGGCAAAAACTTGATGATAATCTGACAAAGACTCTAATAATGAATTTATAAAAATAAAAAGTATAACTAAAAATAATAATGTCCTTGAATTAATTAATTCTAAAACACTTTTCTTAAAATGTAATTTATGAGATGTTTTTTCATGAATTTTTGGTTCATAAAATTTGCTTATTAAAATTAAATTAATTAATCCAAATATAATTCCAATAAAAAATAAAATATTCCAATTATATTCTGCAATAAAACCAGAGATGAAAGTAGATATTGCGGCCACTACCATTGTATAAGCATACAATTTTCCATTATAAAGCCTAAATTCATTACTACGCTTTAACTCATAAAAAGAATCAAAAATTAAAGCTTTATCTGCACCACTCAAAAATGAATTTGACAAACCATATAAAAATGCTGCAATAATTAAATATACAAAATTATTTGATAAAATAAAAACAAATGAAGTTAAAATTAATATTATTTGACCAATCATATAAGATAGTTTTCGACCATATTGATCTGCAAATACACCGGAAGGAACTTCAAAAATTAATACAGTAATAGAAGTTACTGCGACTAAATAACCAAATAATTTTAAATCCAATTGAATAAAAATATAAAATAAAAAAAGAATAGGATACCACGTCCTACTAAGTCTTCTAAAAATTTCTGTAAAAATATAAAGTTGGATATTATTATTTAAACCATTTATCCTTGTTTGATTTTTATTATTTGCCACAATTAAAAAATAAAAAGCCAATTAATAAATGTTGTTAGATATTTAAAAATCATCTAATGTTGGTTGATTATTATAATATAAAAAACTACTATTGCCTTCACTACCACCATAAATTATTTCACTTTTAATAAATCCACTATCAGTTAATTTTTTAATACGTCTTTGAAATGTTTTATAACTAATTTTCAAACCACGTTTAATACCAATATCAAAAACTTCACCAATTTTTTTTCCAGTATTGTCTTTAACTAATTCTAATACCATCTTTAAATCATCATTTAAATTATTTATTTTTTTTGTTTTAAAATCATCCATTTTATCAAGAGCTTTTTTAGAATCATCCAATTCTACAATACGAGAAGATCTGTCTTCGGCACAATTTGCACTTTCTTTTAATAAATATAAACCAGTTCTAATATCTTTAAATAAAAATGCTCTATCAACTACAAACTCAAATGAATCAGAATTATATACACCATCATAAAAACCTAAATCAACTCTTTCTTTTAATATATCATTAACTTCTTGTTTTGAATATGATTTAAAATTTAAACTTTCTGCAACCAATCTGCTTCGAATTCTCATATCTAAACTTGTTATCCAATCAGAATAATTTGTAAGTAAAAACATAGTTCGCCTATAGACACTTTCTAAAATAATATACAAAAAATCAAAATCTTCTGCTTTATCAATTTCATCAAAAGCAAAAACAATACTAGATTTATTCATTAAATTTATTGCAATTTGTATTAATTCAGTTGTTTTTTTATTTTGAGTAAAACGATATCCCAATTGATGACAAATTTCAATCATAATTTTATAAGTTGTATTAACTTTCCAACAATTCACATAAATTGGAATTATTTGATCAGTATCTTCTTCAATTTCTTCAAATATTTTTTTTACAGCTACAGTTTTACCAATACCAGGAGTACCACTTATAATTAAATTCCTTCCACTCCTACCATGCAACATAGGTTTAACGCAATTTGCAATAGATTGCTGTTCAGATTCTCTAAATTTAATAACCTTGGGAACAAAATCATAATCTAGCGCAACATGATTTTTAAAAACCGTTTCATCACTACTTAAAAAATTATTAAACCTCCCCATAAAACATGAAATTTATATTCTATTTATAAAAAAATCGATTGAAAAATTGTAAATTTTGTATATACATGGTTTTAATATACTCACACCGCACTAATAAAATTGAAAATGTATAATAGAATAGATAATTTAAAAAAATTAGGAGAATATAGACCCACAGTTTCTGTAATATTGATAAATAAAAATAATAAAATTTTAATTGTAAATTCGACAAGAGATAAAAAATCATGGTATTTCCCCCAAGGTGGAATTAAAAAATCCGAAAAGATATCTGAAACCATAAAAAGAGAGTTAAAAGAAGAATTAAATGTAAATTATAATGAATATAAAATTACAAATACTCAAGTATATGAAGATAAATTGGATATAAATTTCACAAATAACAGAGGCAGAGGATATTCTAAAGGAAAAGCATTTTTTTTTGTATCTGGAAAATATTTAGGAAATGGTAATTTAATACCAAAAGAAGACGAAATTTTAAATTATAAATGGGTTACATATGACGAATGTAAACAATTATTCAATAAAAATAATATTAAAAAAAATCAAATTCTTAAAAATAGCTTAAAGAACCTAGCTCAGTAAAATTTAAAATATACAATATAATTCTTATATTATGGATAAACAATTTGAAGAACTAAAAGAACTATTAGAAGATAAAAAAAACATAGACTTAGTTCAAAAAGCATATGAATTTTCTAAAAAATTCTTTGAAAATGAAAAAAGAATATCTGGAGAGAATTATTTCAATCATCCATATAGAGTTGCAAAAACTTGTGCAGAAAATAAAATGGATAATGATAGTATAATTGTATCATTATTACACGGAATTTGTTTAATTGATAAAAGTAAAGAAAAAGAAATTAAAGAAAAATTTGGAGAATCAATATTTAATTTACAAAATGAAATAAATAAAATAAATTTAATTAATAAATCAATTGTAAGTTTAGATTTTGCAGAAGAGTTAAGAAAAATGATTCTTTCTTCTTCTAAAGATATTAGAGTTATTTTCATCAAATTAGCAGATAAGCTAGACAATATGAGAACATTAGGTTCATTAGATAAAAAACAACAAAAAGAAATTGCAAAACTAACATTAGAAATATATGCACCAATTGCAAATAGATTAGGTCTTGGAAAAATAAAAAGTGAATTAGAAGATTTAAGTTTAAAACATTTAGATCCAGATGCATTTTACAAAATAAAAGAATTTCTGCCACAAAAAAAGAAAGAAAGAGAAATAATAATTGATAATACAAAAAAAAAATTAATTAGCTTAATTGAAAAAGAAAAAATAAAATATCAAATGCTTGGACGACCAAAAAATATTTATTCAATATATAAAAAATCTTCAACAAAAAAATTAGAAGAAATTAATGATTTATTAGCATTTAGAATAATTGTTGAAAACATAAAAGATTGTTATGAAGTTTTAAGATTGATTCACACTACATATAAACCAATATTAAATAGATTAAAAGATTATATTGCAAGCCCAAAAGAAAATAATTACAGATCAATACATACAACTGTATTCGATGAGAATCATAATGTATTAGAAATACAAATTAGAACTGGTGACATGGACAAACAAGCAGAAGAAGGAATTGCAGCACATTTCATATACAAAGGATTTGAAGGAAATGAAAAATATGATAAAAAAATGTCATGGATAAAAGAAATAATTAATAATGATAATAATATAGAAACAGATATTGTTGATATTGTAAAATTTGAATTTTTTTCTGAAAAAATATATTGTATAACTCCAGCCGGAAAAGTTATTAATTTACCAAAAAATGCAACTGCAATTGATTTTGCATATGCAATACATAGTAATATAGGAGATAAATCTATTGGTGTAAGAATTAATGGCAAGTATAAAACATTAAGAAGTGAATTAAGTAATGGGGACTTAGTAGAAATCATAACCCAAAAAAATCATATGCCAAGCCGAGAGTGGTTAAAATTTGCAAAAACACATAAAGCTAGATCTAAAATAAGAAAAGCATTAAATGAAGTAAGTCAAATACCACATCCAAAATATTCCAAGAGCATAAATAAAATAGAAGAAAAAATAAATTCCAAATTAATTTATGTAAATAAAATGCAAGACTATAATATTAAATTTGCAAAATGTTGTAATCCAATGCCAGGAGATGAAATTATTGGAATAAATATTAATGGATTTACAATTAATATACATAATAAAAATTGTGAAAAATTAAAAAAACAAAATATTAGAAAAGATAGAATTCTAAAATCACACTGGCAAGAAAATACCAAAGGTGAAATAGAATTAAAAATCAGTTGTTCTGAAAGAAAAGGACTAATGGTAGATTTACTAAATACAATAAGTAGACTTACAAATAAAATTAATAGTGCAAATGCAAAAATTATAGATAAAGAAAAAGTATCATTATCATTTAAAATTGAAGTTGAAAATTTAGAACATATAAATAATATTTTAAATGCAATTAAAAAAATAAAATCAGTTAAAAAAATAATGATTACAAAATGTTAATTTTTATTCTTTTTTGACCAAAATAAGTATCATATATTAAATATGTATCCTCTAAAGTAAAGTCTTCACTCAAATCAATTTTACTTTTTAAATCATAATAAACCATTAACCTTTCACCAACTTCAACAGTACCCACATCAAATATTAATTCTTTACCAGAAATAGAATTAACTATTTCCGGTTTAATAGTACCTAAACCACTTTCAGAAATATCTAAAATATTTGGAATTAAATCACTTATTCTAACATTAGAAAAATTATTTTTAGTTTTATTGGATATTAAAATTTCAACTCTAATTTTTTTTATACCATGAAATGACTTTTCAAGAAATTTAATTTTTTTTTCTAAAATAATTTTACCACGATAATACTTTCTATAAACAAAATAAATCCCAATTAATAAAATAATATAAATTAATGAAAAATTATAATAAAAAACCATAGATTTTTGAGGTTTAAAAAAATAAATTCTATTACAAAAATCCCCTTCCACCCGTTCATATTTTAAATTTGAATTAAAAAATAAATCCATACAAAAATTAATTTTTTTTGATAATAAATTAGCCGAATTATTATTTTTTAAATAAATATAATGAATTTTATTCCAAGTTAAATAAGTTCCAGATTTACTTTCACTAAAATATTCATCTGAAGGCATATAAACAGTAGTATTCAACAAATTATTTTGTGCTGAGACAAATACACCAAATAATAAAATAATAGCTAAAAACAAATAAAATTTAGATTTCATAAAGCTAATTAAATATTAAATTTTATAAGATTAATTGCAACAGAGCATATTAATATAAAATTCCCACCAAAACATATCCTATTTGATTAAATCTAACTTTATATGGATCTGGCAAATTATTATTATCTCCTTTTAAAATATAATAATAACCATTTTCATCATAATCTATGTCAATTATTCTATGAATTATAGGATTAACTTCACCTTTAACTCTATATGAAACAATATCTCCCACATTTATTTGATCCGCATTTTCTGGTTTAATTTCAATTGCATTTGAATTTTCATCCAAAAAAGGATCCATTGAATTTGTATTACTAAATCTTGCAATTATATAATTATTTAATTTAATTTTTATACCATCATTTTCAATTATTAAATCATCTTCATTAATCCAATTTGATGGAGAATTTTTTTCAATAGTAGCAGATAAAGATAATGGATTTTGATTATTACTATCAAAAAAAATATTGCTACTAATAAAACCCAAGCTAAAAAATAAAATTAAACTTAGAAAGGTAAATATTACTTTAAATGAGTCTTTTTTCATAACAAACTTAACAAAAATTAATTTATAAACATTAATATATAAAAAACACAAAATATGTGACAAATTTGTCAAAAAATAGAAATATAATCAAAATATAATATAATTAAAAAAAAGTAAAAAAAAAATAAAAAATTAATTAATTTAGTTCAAAGGTACTTCAGTTCCTAAGTTTGCATTATCGGATGAAGCCAGTCCTGAAAGTTTATCAGTTGCTTTTAAAGTTCCTGCAGCGTCATAACCAAATGCTAATACAGCTACATTTTCTCCACTCTCAACCATTTTCAAGAAACTTTGTCCTGGTTCATAACCTTCTCCACAAGCGTCAGCAGATTTACCTTCTAATGCAGCAGCTACACTGTTTGCACAAGGTCCACCAATAACAATCATATTTTTGCTAAATGAACCGTCTGCATCAACATATCTACTTGCTTCACTATCAAGTACACCCATACCTAATCTTGCTCTGTTAACAGATTGAGTTACAGCTTCACCAGATCCACTTGATCCACCACTAGAAACTTCACTATCACCAAATACAACAAATACTTGTGCTGATAATTGAGTTGAAGGTGTGCTCATAGTTATAGTTTCATCGTCACCGTCACCGGATTCAACAGCCATAAATGTAGTACCATATATATCTGCACCAAATTGCGTATCTTCAGCATTTTTTTGTGTTTGTAATATATTAGTACCACTACCATCATTATCAGTAACAGTTCCAACACTCATAGTTTCAGCTGATGAGTTTACCAAAGTAATTGGGATTTGAACTAATAGATCACTACTTCTATCTTCAAACATATCATCAACATAACTTAAATTAAAGTTAACTGTTTCTGAATCTGACGATGCTGTAAGATATGGAGGCGTTGCTTGTTTTTCAAATTCCATTACTACACCAAATTCGTTTGCAAGAAGTGATACACTATTATCAATAACACCATCTTTGTTTAAATCAACAACAATAGGATAATTTAATGTTTCATTATCTAAAACATAGAATTGATATTCATCACCACGAGCATTTAATTTAGCTTCACCAAGTACATTGTCATTACCAGCAACTAAAGCATATGATCTTTCTATATCACCAACACCTTGTGCAACTGAATTAAACTTAATTTTGTTATTGTTTGTATCAATACTAGAATATTCTAAAATATGACTTCTTACATCATCATCTCTAGTTGCTTTATGTGATACTACAAATACATCCTCATCATAAATTAATTGACAAGTTTCATGGTTTGCACCAGTACAAGGAGTTGTTCCATTTGAATTAGTTATATTTCCATTTGTTGTATTATACCAACCTTCAGTAAATATAAATGCTTCAAAATCACCATCATATCTTGTTCCTATATCTCCATCGTCAGTTCTCCAAGCCATTGGTTCATTTTTATCATAATTGATAATTTGTAATTTACTAGCCTTTCCACCTGAACCTTGTTCAACAATACTCAAATCTAAATTACCACTAGAACCTGATAATGTTATATTTGATCTAGCTGCATCAGTCATTCCTAAGAATTTAATATCCCAGTTTTGTCCAAGCATACCATTAAAGTATTGGTAATCTGAGTCACTTTCACAAGTTAATGATTCAATATCACAGTCATCACTTAAATATTCTCTTAAACCATGTCCTGAAGGAACGTATACATCCTCATCTAAATCGTTTAATCTATATTCAATTGTTCTTAAAGCAAGTTCTTCAGCTGAACTGTCATATGAACCTTTCATTCTAACAAAACCATTATTTAATTTTTCACCGTCAACAGTTACATCTGCTACAAAAGTATCATCTGTAAAGTTATCAACTAATTTTATATGGTCTGAACCGATTAAAAAGTGAATTTCGTCAGTATTGTCTCCTAAACTATTAATAGTTTCAACATACATGAATAATTCTTCTTCGTCACCAACTTCTTCAACTGCACCTTCTTCTATTACTTTTATATTGCTTTCATATTTTTCTTCACCAGTAACAGTATTAGTGTATCTTACATTAAATCTTGCATCTGCACCAGCAGTCGCTGCTCTTAATTCAACTACAACATTGTAAATACCAACCATAAATGGTTCTGTTACTCTGTTATTAGGTAAATCTAATTCAGTTGCAAAAGCCGCTGCTTCAATAGGATCAGTTTCATAAATTACCATTGAACCTTCATCAGGTAAAGTACCTAAGAATTCTAATGTTAATTGTGTATCAGTTGAATCTAATGCACCTCTAACTACATGAAAATCAGTACCTAAAATACTTAATGAGTCTCCTGCATAAGTATAAGAATCTGAAGGTAATTGAATTTCCCAGTTATTGTCTGATGAAAAGTCCATTTCATATTCAAATAATGATTGATTTATAGTAGTACCACCCTTATTAAAAACTAAATATGAGTCTACAATTGATTCATCATTATGTGCAAAGAAGTCATCTCCGTCTGCTTTAGTAAAACTTACTGAAGTGCTTGCTAATGTATCTGTACCTGATTCTTTATCTTCAAAATATAAATACTCACTATATTGATTACCATTAACTTCATTAGGACCTTTACCAGCGTTTGAAAATGCTAATAAATCACCAACTCCACCAATTTTACCAATAAATTGTGATCGAACATCGCCTATACTTTCACCATAAGCTAAAATGTCATTTGATACTTCAAATTTTGCTGCATCCCCTAATACACTTAATCCAGTTACTCCACCACATGTACTTGAAACTTGTACTGTAGATTCAACAACTGAAACAGCCTGTAAGGAAGCCGCTACATCTAATGCACCGATAACATCCATAGTTGCCGCATTTGCACCCATAACAATGAATGCATTTGCATCATATTTTCCATCTTTTACAAATGGTGCAGGATAATCTGCAAAACTCGCAGCAGCTGCTCCGCTAACCATTGACGTTCCTAATAGAGCAATGGACGCACCCGCAGTTGCAAATTTCTTAATTTTTGTCATTACGTTTTTCATTAATTAATACACCTCCGTGCAAAAACTATCGAGGAAATACCTTGCATAAAACAATATATTAAAATACATCCCTTTTCAATAGTTTATCTTTCTTGTAAATGCTAATATTAATATTCGGTTTATAAAAGTTACTGACGTTTTTAGAACAAAAATATCTAATATCCAAATATACAGACAATAAACAGTAAATTCAAGAGAATAGATTAAATTCACTCAATAATAACAACAACAAATTAATTTTAATAGATTAAAAAAATAATAGTGTATTAAAAAATACACAACAAGTTAATTTGAAAACAAAAAATACAAAAAAAAGTTTAATACGCATAAAAAACTACAAATATCAATAATAATTAATTTTTAAAAATACTATCAAGTAAATAGGTTTTAGTGGTTTTTTTATATTCACCATCATTAATTTGTAATTCATTTAGATTTAAATTACCAATTGACATTCTTTTTAAATCTAATATTTTAACACCATTATATGTAAAAAAATTCTTAACAATATGTTTTTTACCCTCAATAATTTTAAAAATTAGTTTTGTATGATTGTCTGAAAAAATTAAGTCTTCAACTTGAAACCAAATTTTACCAATGTGTTTAACATGATTTTTAAAAAATTTAATTTCATTAAAATTTAATTTACCCTCAATAATAACTTCATATGATTTAATTACTTTTTTAGACGGATGTAAAATATCATTTGCAAAATTTCCATCATTAGTAATTAGTATTAAACCAGTAGTATTTTTATCTAACCTACCAACAGTAAATAATCGTTTATTTTTTGGAAGTAAATTAATAACTAATTTGTTGTAAAATTTATCATCATTAGAACAAATATAATTTTTTGGTTTATTTAAAACATAATAGTCAAAGGTTTCAGATTTTAGTAGTTTATCATTGAATTTTACTTTGTCAGTTTGTGTAATTTCTTGAAAAATAGATTCTGCAATTTCATTATTGATTTTTATTTTTTTTTCATCAACATAAGAAATACATTTTCTTCTTGAACCAATACCACATTGAATTAAATATTTTATTAATTTCATTTTAACATATATATAAAAAATGGCGAGTACGTGATTCGAACACGCGTAGGCATAAGCCAGCGGAGCCTAAATCCACCCCGTTTGACCACTCCGGCAACCCGCCATAAAGTCAGTAGAATTATTTTTGTTTAACTTTTCTTGATTGAGATGGTCTAAATCTAGTTGAATTCCCATAACCACAACTTGAACAAATACTAGTTCTAATATGATATGATCTACTACCACAACGTCTACAGTAAGTATGACTTAAACTTCTTGCTCCTTTACCTTTTGATGGTGTTCCTTTCATTTTTATTAATTAGCAGGAGAAATATATAAAATTGCAGCTCCTCTTAAAAAAACGGAACCTAATTTACTTTTTAATTCTCCATCCAAATATTCCTCAGTCTCTTCTAAAACAACATTAATATGTTGATCAAAAGCCTTTAATGTGCCTATTAATCTTCTTTTTTCTTTTGTTAATTCAATTACAACTCTTTTGCCTTTTGAAGCATTTAGAGTGTCAAACGGTTTTGTCATTTCCATTAAAATCACCTATAATATTGATATAAATAATGAGAGTACATATAATCAACTTTTAAAGTTATCGTTTTATAAAATAAAAATAAAATATTCAAATCTTCAAGATAAATTTATAAAGAAAAATAAAAAATAAAAAATATGGTAAAAAATAAAGGGTTTAGTATGCCCACAGGTGGCGGATTAGTAAATTTTGGTAAAGAAATTTCTAGTAAAATTATTATTGACCCTAAAGCAGTTATTGTTGTTATAGTATTAGTTATTATTTTTCAATTTCTATTATACAATTATGGAATCAACATATTAGGTCTATAAAATGTTTCCAGGTCTCAATCCAAAAGATATGGCAAAAGCTATGAAACAAATGGGCATTAAACAAGATGAAATAAAAGTAAATCAAGTAATTTTTAAAATGGATGAAGGGGAGATAATTTTTGAAAACCCTAGCGTCCAAGAAATTGAAATGGGTAGTGAAAAAAATTATCAAATTAGTGGAGAAAATAGATTTGAAGCAAACGAAGAAATTATTGAAATTACTGATGAAGATATAAAAACTGTTTCTGAGCAATGTAATATTAATGAAGAAAAAGCTGAAGAACTTTTAATGGACGCCGAAGGAGATATAGCTCAAGCAATATTAAACTTTCAATCTAAAAATTAATAATATTACCAGAAGACGCATTAATTTTTAATGAACGTGTATTTTTTTTATCTGAAAGAATTATATTATAATATGGCATATAAACTAATTGAGAATTTTGAATAGTACAATCACAAAACCAAATATTTAAAATGGATTTTAATCTATCAATATTATTTATTTCTTTTTTATTAATTGACATATTATAAAAAGAATAATCTTCCATTGCAGAGAATTTTTTTAATTTAAAAGGAATATTAATATCAACCATTAAAGAAAATAATTTTAATTTTCCATCATTTTTTTTAATAATAATATTATTTTCAACTAAATTATTTATACAATCACTAATTATTCTATTTGATAAATCTAATTTTAAAGAAATTTCTGCTGGCGTTATTTTTTTATTTAAAAAAATCTCTTTAAAAATTTTAATTTCATCATCATTTAAATTAATAAAATTGTTAAAACCATTAATTGATTCAAAATCAAAATGATTAAATTGTAAAGGATTTAAATTTTCCGCATCAAAAAAAACATTGTATTCACTTATACTATGACTCAAACCCAAAAACTTAGATTCTTTTATTTTTAATGAACAATAATAAATTGGAAAATATTTCAATTCTATTTTTTCTACCTGTTCCAATTCAGAAAAAAACATAAGAAATCTTTTTTTATTTTTTTTAATTAAATTAGATAAATCTTTTTCTTCTACATTAATAGGAAATCCCTTAACTAAATTTTCAGAATCGGTTTTTGAATTACCATTATTTGTATTTATTATATCATCATCCAAATTATTTTTAGAATTAAAATCTAATTCTATTTTTTTTATAGTCAATTCATCATTTTTTATATTTTTCAATGAAATTGTTTTATGTTCAGTAAGTAATTCATTTGTTTTAAATAAAACACAATTATCAAAAGCATCAGGACTATATAATAAAAATTCTCCCGTTTTTAAAGAAGGTAATTCAGTTGAAAAATTAAAATTAGAATTAACTGAATTAATTGCACTTTCAATTTTTTTAAAATCTTGTTTTGTATTTAATCGACCAATCGACCATGTTGAAAATTGAGATAAGGCTTTGTAATCAATATCACCTGGATTTTGTGTTGCAATAAGACAAGAAACACCATATTTTCTTGCTTGCTTAAATAATAATTGCAATAAATCTTTAGTAAATGGTTTTTTTACACCAGCAGGAATATATGAACTAATTTCATCGATAACTAAAAAAGATGAAAGTTTATTTGAAGGATTTTTAATCATCCAATTATATAAATTAGAAATAATTAAATTAATTATATTAAAACGAACATCTTCGTTTTCAATTCCAGTAATATTAATTATATTTAAAGCTGGTCGCTTAAATAAAATATCTAAATCAAATTTTATTTTCCCATCATAAATTAATTTATTTTTACCAATATTTAGAAGTTTAATACGTTTAATTAACTGAACTAATTTAGCAGCACTCAAAAACTCATTTATTTTTAAACTTAAGTCATTAGATTTTGAAAAAAAATCAATCAATGAATCAAAATTTATTTCTTTTTTATTATTATAAAAATATTCAAAAACTAAATATAGGCAAGCAGAAGTAGTTTTGCCATCTTCACTATAAATATTATAACCCAATAAATTTGTAAATGAATCTGAACAATTAGAAATAACATTAACTAATTCAGAATTATCATACTCACAATCAATTTTAAAAAAAGGTGAAAAAGACAATTCAATACCATTATTTCTTAATGGAGTAAATATTCTTACTTCAACATCATTCCAATCATTTGAATTTGAATTATTTTTATTTAAAATATTTAAAGAAGAAAAATCTCCTTGAGTATCAATAATAATACCTGGGATTTTTTTTAATGTTATTTCTTCAATTAATTTTTTTAATAAATAAGTTTTACCAGAACCAGAACCACCAAAACAAACAAAATGTTTTAATAAAAATTTATCTAAAAAATTTAAATCATTTTTTTGTTCCACTCCCAAATTATTTATTATTTTACCTATAGTAAATTTCATTATTTACCTGCATAAAAAAAACTCGATAAATCCACATAAGGATCTGAATCTTTTGATTCAGAATTATCATTTGGTTTTGCATTAACATTAGAATTATTAGTAGCATTAGAGACAGATTGTTTATTATTTACACCTTTTAATTTATCTTCAATTACATCTAATCTCACTAGAACTTGTTCAAATTTACTATACAATGTTTTAATTTCAACATTTTTTAATTTTTGAAAGTCCATAATAAATTTATGCATTTTCTGTAAATTAGATTTCAATTCATCTAAATCAGTATTATTAATACCAGTTCTTAGATTTGAGTTTACATTTGGCTGAATATTTGCAGTAGGGGTTTCATTCAAATTTACATTTTTTAAATTAATATCTGAATTACTTTTTTGACCAGTATTTGGTTCAAAAGCAGGATTAAATTCAGAACCCAACATATTTACAATCCTATCATTAGTAGTATTAATATTTACATTATTTTTATTATTGTCATTATTATTCACATTATCATTACTATTAATATTTTCAGAATTTGCATTAATATCATTATGGTTCATTTGAGTATTATGATTCATTTGATTATTCTGACTAATTTGATTATTTTGATTATTTAATTCATTAATTTCAATTTTATTTTCATTATGTAAATTATTCTCATCAACACCCAAATCATTATTCAAATTATTATTAATATCAGCAATTACACTATTAGCATCATTATTAGTATTATTTACACCATTAAAGGAATTATCATTTAGATTACTATTATAATCAATAAATTCATCATTAGATTGATTATTATTTGATGAATTATTATTTTGATTAGAATCTTTTTCTTCAAAATCATTAATTTTAAACAATTCTTTATCATTAATTAAATCATTATCCTCTAAAACCTTTAAATTTTCATTATCTTTTTGTAATTTTTTTAAAAAATCCATTAAATACCTCTTAAATGAATTTATGTAAAATTATTTATATTTATTTCGGTGATAGTTTACAAGTTTTTTTAATTTTACTTAAACTTTCTAAATTAGAATTCGAAACAAGTTCAACCCTATTTTCTTTTATTTGATCATTATTTAAATCAAATTTTTTATCAAAATAACAAATTGCAGATTTGGATTTTAAATATTTATAATAAATATCATTTAAAGGTTTATAAACCGACAAATTAAATTTAAAACAATTTAAAAAATTTGATTTTTTAATTGCTAAAATACTAGGTGTTTTTCTACCAATTGGGTCTATTTCAAACAGATCTAATTTTAAATTATTTACTGAATTTAAAAAAGGTAAAGAAAAACTATATGTTAAAAAGAAAAAGTTTAAATTTTTAATAATTTTTTTTAAAAAATCATAAGTCCATAATTCTAAATTATTGTGAAAACTAAATGGATCATGATAACAAATATCATAATTAAGATTTTCAAAATTAAATTTTCTAACATCCCCAATAAAAAAATAATGTTTTACATCAATATTTTGATAAGAATATTCAATATAAAAACTATTTTCATCATCATTAATATTATTTTTAATATTAATATCATTTAATTTATTTTTTAATTTTGATAAAAAAAATTCAATAAAACTTAAATCAAAATTATCATTTTTATCATTATTCAAATATAATTCTTCATTTAAATTATTAAACAAATCAATATCATTTTCAAAAGAATAAAAAATAACTTTTTTCTTTTCAGTTGAAATTTTGGAAATATAAAATAATGTACAAAAACAATTCAAACCAAGCCCAAAACCAATATCCAATATAGATATTTTTTGTTTTGAGAATAAAATTTTACAAGGAAAAATAAATTTGTGATATGATTCTTGAACCGCGCCAGAAATACTATGATAATTTTCATCAAATTTAGAATTATATAAAGTGTAGGAACCATCATTAGTTTTTATTTTTTTATACATAAAATTAAAAAAATTGTTTTATTTTTAATGATTACTACAATAGAAATATAAATTAAATGGAAAATTTACTTATATGATTGAACCAACACATAAAATTGCAATTAATACTATAAAAAAACAAAAACAAGGAATAGTTTTTAATAGTTCAAAAAGCAGTAGTGAAAAATGTGCTGAAGATATATCAAAATTAATTTATTTTGATGGAGAAAAACAAGTTAAACCAGAATTAAAAAATGAACCTTTTTCATTAAATGAAAAAAAAGTTTTTGAATACTTATCACAACAAATAACCAAAGATTTAAGTCAACCAACAAAACAATGTATTCGTCTTGCTAAATGTATAAAAAAAGGTATTGCATTTCATCATAGTGGACTTACAAGCAAACAAAGAAAATTAGTAGAAGATAATTTTAGAAATGGAAATATAAAAATAATTTCTGCAACTACATCACTTGCAGCAGGACTTGATATGCCAGCATTTAGAGTTATTTTAAGATCATTAAAAAGATTTACAGGAAGGGAATATGATTGGATACCAGTTTTAGAATATTTACAAATGTCTGGAAGGGCCGGAAGGCCAGGTAAAGAAGATTATGGAGAAAGTATTGCAATATCAAATAATGAAAAAGAGTATGAAGATATATATAATAAATTTTTAATAGGTAAACCCGAATCAATATATTCAAAACTTGCAGTTGAACCAACCTTAAGAATGTATATTTTATCCTTACTATCAACACAAATTGTAAAAAATTATAAAGACCTTATCGATTTTTTTTCAAAAACATTTTGGGCATTTCAATTTGGTGATATGGATAGATTAAAATTTACAATTGATAAAATATTAAATTATTTAAATGATTGGAAATTTATAGAATTCGAAAAAGATGAATTTTCAAGTGCAAATAAAAGCAATAGTTTTTTTGATAATATAAACATAACAAAATTAGGTATTAGGGTAAGTCAATTATACATAGATCCTTTAACTGCAAATGAATTAATAGAAAATATTAATAAAATAAATTCAGAAAAAGAAATTTTACCAATAACATTATTAAATATTATTTCAAATACCATAGAAATGCGCCCCTTATTACGTGTTAAAAATTCAGAATTTGAAAAAATAATGACCATATTTGAATCTAATAAAGAAAATATTATTATGGATGTGCCAGATATTTATGATCCAGAATATAAAGAATATTTAAATTCATTTAAAACAAGCCTTTGTTTAGAAGAATGGATAAATGAAGCAGGAGAAAATAAAATATTATTAAATTATAATTCAACACCAGGAGATTTACGGGTCAAAATTGAAAAAAGCATGTGGCTATTATATTGTATAAGTGAAATTTCTAAAATAGTTAATAATATGAAAATAATAAAAGACATAAATAAATTAAGTATGAGAATAAAATATGGTGTAAAAGAAGAATTATTACCATTATTAAAATTAAAATATATTGGTAGAGTAAGAGCTAGAGTTATGCACAATAATGGAATAAAAAATGTTCTTGATATAAAAAAAACGGATTTTAATATACTATCTAAATTAATTGGATCAGCCATTGCAAAAAACATAAGAGAACAAATCGGAATTAAAGAAAATAATATAAGTCATACAATTAATGATTTTTAAATAATAAAATTAATAAACAAAAAAAAAATTAATAATTAAGAGGTGTTAAAATAATTTCAATTATTAAATCATATTTTAATGAGTTTTTTAAAATAAATCCAGGTGGAGCTTATAATTATTCTCATCACAAATATTTATTTAATGAAACATTATTAGATAATAAAAATAGAAATAATAATTTAAAATTAAATGAAAAATATTTACTTAATCTAAAAAAAATAAATATAAATAAATTAAATAAAGATGATTTAATTGATTACAATTTGTTTAAAGATCATTTAGAACTTGAAATTGATGAACATAAATATGATTTAAGATTAAAAGATCCTAGTATTTTTTTACCACATAATTCTATTCAAGAGTTTTTGATATCTGATTTTAAAAATAAAAAAGCAATAATATTATCGCGAATTGATACTCAAATAAAAAATTTAAATATTGGTATTAAAATATTAAAAAATAGTAATAAAATTATAAAAATATGGTTAGATAATAGTATTTATATGTCATCAAATGTAGATTTTTTTGATGAACTTAAAAATAAAATAAAATTTAGTAAAAATGAATTAATTAAAGTTGATAAGTTAAAAAAAACAGTTGAAAAATATTTAAAATTTCTTAAAACATTATATAATCAAAGTATTGATAATTATGGAATTGGGAAATCCAGATTTAGTAAAATATTAAAAAAATCTAAATATATTAATCAAAATATAAATGAATTATTAAAATTAGGACAAAATGAACTTAAAAAATATAAAAGTGAAATGAAAAAAATTGCAAATAAAAATAATTGTACCATTGAACAATTTTTTAAAAAAATTGATAAAAAAATTATTAAAAAAGATAAATTAATTGAAATAACTAAAAAAATTACATTGGATTCAAAAAAATTCATTATTAAAAATAAATTATTTGAAATAAACCATAAAGAAAAGTTAATTGTTATGAAAACTCCAAAACAATTAGAAAAGCAATTTCCTGCGGCAGCCTATGTTCCACCAAGAATGGATGATAAAAAACAAATTGGTAGATATTTTATAACAACACCAAGAACAAAAGAAGAATTAGCTCATATGAATTTACATGAATTAAAATTAACTTCAGTACATGAAGCATTTCCAGGACATCATTTACAAATGTCAACAATACATAATACAAAATTTAAAAATAATATTTTAAGACAATTTTTAGCATCAATAACTTTTGTAGAAGGATGGGGATTATATTGTGAAAAACTTATGGTTGATACTGGGTTTTCAAAAACCGATTATGATAAATTTTTAATGTATAAAATGAGAGCATTAAGGGCATGTAGAATTATTATTGACATAAATACAAATTGTAATAATTGGACTTATAAAAAAGCATGGAAATTTTTAAAGAAACATACAATGATACCAGAAAGTAGAGCCAAAGGAGAATGTTTTTGGTATTCACAAAGACCAACATATCCAATGTCTTATTTAATTGGAGCTCACATAATTGAAAAAGCTAGAGATGAAAATGTATTAAAAAATAAAATGGACTATATTACATTTCATAAAAAAATTTTATCATATGGAAATTTACCTGCACAGATTATTGCAAATTATCTATAGTGTATATAGTGTAGTAAACAGATTTAAATCCGGAATTAAAAAACTTTATAAACAAACCAAAATCTCCTAGAATAATGGCAAAATTTAAAAAAGCATCAAAATCAGTATTAAATTGGAAAAAAAAAAAATGGTTCGAAGTAAATGCACCAGATTTTTTTAACAATAAAGAATTAGGAAAAACTATTACTTCTGATAATGAATTATTAATTGGTAGAAAATTAAGTAGTAATTTAATGATGCTTACACGAGATCCAAAAAAACAAAATATAATTATAGATTTTGAAATCGTTAAAACAACAGGTCAAAAATGTGACACTAGAGTTTGTAGATATGAAATAATGTCAAACTCAATGAGAAAATATGTAAGACGAGAAAAAACAAAAATTGATGATTCATTTTTAGTTGAATCAAAAGATAATATTAAAGTAAGAATTAAACCATTAATTGTAACACAATATTTAGCATCAAAAGCAATACAATGTGAATTAAGAAAAAGTGTAAAACAATGGATTGAAAAAAAAATAAATGAATCTACATATAATGAAACAATAAAAAATATTATATTAGGAAAATTTCAAAAAGAAATGAAAGATTCAATTAAAAAAATAACCTCAGTAAAAACAAGTGAAATTAGAATCATTAAAATTGAAGAGGGTAAAAAACAATTTAAGTTTGAAGAAAACTTAGATAAAACAAAAGTTGAAGCGTAAAATAAAAAAATAATTCTTAATTTTTTTTTTAATTAATGGAACACAAAACAAAATTAATTCTTTATATGTCAAAGGAAAACATTTATATACTCTAAAAAGGTATTTACTAATATATATATGATTTTACAACATCATAATAATTAAATAAAAAAGAGGAATCAAATGGCGGCAAGAAAAACTGCAAAACGAACTACAAAAAGGAAGGCGGCTCCAAAAAGAAAGGTAGCTAAAAGATCAACAAGGTCTGTAAAAAGAAAAGCTCCAGCTAGAAAAGCAGCAGCTAAAAGAAAAGCTCCGGCTAGAAAAGCAGCTAAAAGAAAAGCTCCAGCTAGAAAAGCAGCAGCTAAAAGAAAAGCTCCGGCTAGAAAAGCAGCTAAAAGAAAGGCTCCAGCTAAAAGAAAAAGAAGATAATTATTCTTCTTTTTAATTTTTTTTTTAAGTTAATTTTATAATTAATAGTAAATAATTCTTATATATGGTTTTAGATAAACTCACAGTATCATTAAAGTCTACATTAAATAAAATAACTGGTGGAATTTTTATAGATAAAAATGTAATTAATGAAATTGTAAAAGATATTCAAAGGGCATTATTGTCTAGTGATGTAAATGTGAAATTAGTTTTAGAAATATCAAAAAAAATTAAAGAAAGAGCATTAAATGAAAAAAGTCCAACAGGAATTACAAAAAAAGAATTTTTAATTAAAATTATTTATGAAGAGTTAGTACAATTTTTAGGAGGAGATAGTGAACAAATAAAAATTGAAAAAAAACCATTTATTTTTATGTTAGTTGGATTATTTGGTAATGGTAAAACAACATCAGCAATTAAATTATCCAAATTTTATAAAAAACGAGGGAAAAAAGTTTGTTGCATTTCAACCGATACCTGGAGACCAGCTGCATTTACTCAATTAAAACAAGGTTGCAGTCAATTAGATGTTCCTGTATTTGGAAATCCAGAATTAAAAGACCCAGTACAAATTTTTAATCAGTTTAAAGATAAATTATATGAGTATGATATTGTAATTGTTGATACAGCTGGGCGAGATGCATTAAGTGATGAGTTAATACAAGAATTAAATAACATATCAAGCCAAATACACAGTGATTATAATCTTTTAGTAATAGGTGCAGACCAAGGACAAAATGCACAAAAACAAGCACAAACATTCCATGATACTTGTGGAGTTAATGGAGTCTTAATAACAAAACTTGATGGTACAGCAAAAGGTGGGGGTGCATTATCTGCATGTGCAACTACTGGGGCTAATGTTAAATTTATTGGTATTGGAGAAAAACCAGATGATTTAGAAATATTTGAACCAAAAAGATTTGTTTCTCGCTTATTAGGTATGGGTGATATTGAAGGACTATTAGAAAAAGTTCAAGATGCATTTAAAGAAACTGATGTTGAAGACATGGGAAAAAAATTATTAAAAGGTGAATTTAATTTATTAGATTTATTTGAACAAATGTCCTCGCTTAAAAAAATGGGATCTGTTTCTAAAATAATGGATTTAATTCCTGGTATGTCAAATGTTAATATTCCAAAAGAAGCATTAGACATGGGAGAAAAAAATATGGATAAATGGAAATTTGCATTAGATTCAATGACTAAAGCAGAGCTTGAAGATCCGTCAACAATTACACAAGAAAGAATTGAAAGAATTTCTAAAGGTAGTGGAAGAAATAATGGGGAAGTAAAAGAATTATTACAGCAATTCAAAAAAAGTAAAAAAATGATTCGGTTAATGAAAGGTGGACAAGGAACAGGAAAAATGGCTGGCCTTGCAAATAAAATGAAAGGAATGATGGGTGGAAAATTACCTTTTTAATTTAAACCTAAATTATCTAATATCAAATTTGAAGAAAATTCTTTAAGATCATCATATGATTGACCAGTTCCTAAAAATAAAATTGGTTTTTTTAAAACCCAACCAATTGAAATTGCAGTCCCACCCTTTTCATCAGCATCACTTTTTGCAAGAATAACTCCATCGATACCAACTGATTCATTAAAATTTTCTGCTTGTTCAACAGCATCATTTCCACTTAAAGAATCACCAACAAAAATTTTCAAATCACTTTTACTAATTCTGATAACTTTTTTAAGTTCATTCATTAAATTAATATTAGCATTACTTCTTCCAGCAGTATCTATTAAAACAACATCTATATTTTTAGATTTTGCATGTTTTATTGCATCAAAACAAACTGCAGCTGGATCAGAACCATAATCATGTTTAATTAATTTAATATCTAAATTATTTGCATGTTCTTCAATTTGTTCAATTGCTGCAACTCTAAAAGTATCTCCAGCAACCATAATAACTGAAAATCCATTTTTTTTAAAATAATTTGCAAGTTTTGCTAAATTTGTAGTTTTTCCAACACCATTAATACCAACAAACGAAATAATATATGGTTCACCAGTTTCATTTTTTTTATTTTTAATTTCTTCCATAATATTAATAGTTGGAATATTAAATAAATCTGAAATACTTTCTTTTAATGAAATTGAAATTGTTTTATCAATTTGAAAACGATTTAATTTTTTATCAACTAATCTAGTTTTCAAGTCCAATTTTATTTTATCTATAACTGATAATGCAACATTATTTTCAAGCAATGCCAACTCTAATGAAAAAAATAATTCTTCAAATTTATCATCACTTAAAGTTTTTTTAACAAAAACATCTTTTATTTTATTAAAAAAACCAGGTTCTTCTTTTTTAACTTGAACATGTTCAACTTTTTGTTTAATTACTGTCTCTATTTTTTCTTCAATAATAGGTTCTACTTTCTCTTCTTTGATTTCTTTTTGAATATTTTCTTTAACTTCAAGTTTTTCTTCTTTTAATTCTGGTTTAATTTCATCATGAATTTGTTGTTTGTCTTCTATTTTCTTTTCTTCGATTATTTCTTTAATCTCTTCTTTAACTTCTTGCGTTTCTTCTTGGATTTCTGGTTGTTTTTCTATTTTTTGTTCTAATTCTTCAAATTCATGTTCAATTTCTAATTTTTTTGATTCAGATTGTTCTTTTTCTTTTAATAAATTATTTTCTAAAATTTCTTTTTCTTTTTCAACAGAATTAGTTTCTAATATATTTTCTTTTTTTGATGTAAAAAGTTTTTCTTTAATTTTATCAAAAAAGCTTTTATTTTCATCATAAGAAATATGTTTTCCCTCATCAACTGAATCAAATAAATTTTCATCAAAATTATCAATTTTTTCATTTAAAGCATCATCACCTTTAATTTCTTGTTTTAATTCTTCTTTTGCTTCATTTGAAATTTCATCTTTTAAATTTTCATCAATATCAATATTTAATGTTTTAATTTCATGTTCTTTTTTTGTTTCAATAATATCAGATTTATTATCACCTAAATCAGTATCTTTTATTTCAATAATATCTTCATTATCTTTAGAATTATTTTTTTTATCGCCGGATAAAATATTATATTTTTTATAAATTTGATCCCTAAATTCTTGTTTTATTTTATCTTTTATTTTTTGTTTATTTTCTTGATCGCTATCTTCTTTTGATTTATCTTCAACTTTAGGTTTTTCAACAAATTCTGGTTTTTTTGTTTTAATTTCTTTATTTTTTACTTCTATTTTCTCTTCTTTTTTTATTTCTTGTTTTATTTCTTCTTTTTTAGTATCTTGTTTTATTTCTTGTTTTATTTCTTCTTTTTTAGTATCTTGTTTTATTTCTTCTTTTTTAGTATCTTGTTTTATTTCTTGTTTTATTTCTTCTTTTTTAGTATCTTGTTTTATTTCTTGTTTTATTTCTTCTTTTTTAGTATCTTGTTTTATTTCTTGTTTTATTTCTTTTTTTGTTTCAATTGGTTTTTTTTTATCTTCTGATTGTTTTTCTTCATCTTTTACTTTAAGTTCTTTTTCATAATACTCTTCAGAATTAAAATCATCCTCAACTACTTCTTCTTCTACTGTTTTACTAAACTTAGTTACAATATCCTTTAATTTATCTTTAAAAAAACCAAACATCTTAATTTAAAAATTATATATATGAATATAAATCTTACTCTTTAACTTCACTTTCTAGTTCTTTTTCTAGCTTTAATGCTTGAGAATCTAATTCTAATATTGAATTTTTTAAACTTTCAGTTGTTTGATTAAGAGTTTTTCTTTGCAATTCAATCAATTCGAAAACTTCAGTATATGATTTTTTTGCAATTATGTCAGATCCTATATTAATATATAAATTTGAAAAATCTATTATATTTGCTTTAATATAAATACCTTCTAAAACAGAAATTAAAGAATTTTGGTCATTTTTTTGTTCTTTTAATGAAATTAGATTTTCTTTAACATCATTCAATCTTAATAAATCGTCTTGAATAGAGTTTATTTTCTCATTAAAAGACTTTATTTGATTTTCTATTTCTTCTAATTGCATATACTTATGCTTTAAATCAATATTTTTAGATTCCATTTAAAATAAAAAAATAAAAGCCTATTCAGCTTTTTTATCTTCTTTGTTTGAATTAATATCTTCAGGTTTACTTTCAAGTTCTGATTTTTTTTCTAAAACAGGTTCTTTTACTTCATCACTAAGTTTTTCTTCTTCTGCCTTAACTATTTTTTTTACTACTTTTTTTGTTTTTGTTTCTTCAGCATCTTTAGATTTTTTTACTATAACTTTTTTCTTTGATTTACCTTCAAATTTCTCTTCAATTTTATCTTTTAATGTTTTAGCTTTTTCAGGTTCTTTCTTTTTGTAAACTTTAATTTCAAAACCTTGTAATTCACAATAAACCTTATCATCAACAGTCTTTAATACATCAACTAAAACATGATGAGGTGGATTTTTTATTCCATGTTGCCATATTTTTGAATTTAATTTTTCTCCAATACTTATATTTGGACACTTCATATGTTTAATTAAAAATTTTTTTATAGCTGATATTGATTTATTTGCTCGTCTATACTTTGGAACTTTTAAAAATTCTCTCCTTAATGGAATATTGTATGATCTTTTAATTTCTGCCATAATATCACCTATACTTTTAATTTACGACCTCTTCTCCAATTTCTTTTTCTATCTGTTAATTGAGAAGGATGAGTCTTTTTTGCTTGACCAGCTCCAAATACTTTTAATATTGTCCAAACAGGTGCCCAATTAGTTAATCTATTTGCTTTTGCCAATCTTTTTTTTTTACTTGAACTTTTAACTCTTGACATTTTAACACCTATAATTCTTTAGCAACTGAATTGAGAAATGATTCTCCTTTTGGAGTTAATATTTTTCCCTTTCTTGAACCTTTTTCTGCATTTACAATATAACCTGTAGAAGTTAATTGTTGTAAAAGAGTTCTTATAATTTTTCCACCAGAAATAAATTTCTTTTCAGGTTTATGACCTCTATTTTTTTTATTTCCAAATTTTTTTCTTAATCTTGAAACACCTAATGGACCTCTTAAGGCAACCATTCTTAAAATCGCAGCACCTCTTACATACCACCAATCAACTTGCTCTGGAAAAGTTTCATTATGATGACCAGTTTTTACATAATGAGCCCATTCAGGCATTTTTAATAATTCTTTTAATTTCTCTCCAACTCTATAATTTAAAGTTGTTCCGTCAATTTCATGAAATGTTGCCATATTATTTACCTTTTTAATCGATTTAACTAATTTAAAAACAAAAACACACTCATTTTGCAAAAAGACGTGTGAATTGTTGCACATCAAACAAAATAAAACATTTTTATTAAATTAGGTGTTGTTTATAATATTAGAATTTTCTTACTATTTATAAAAATTTAGAAAAAACTCAATGTTTTCACAGTTAAAATTACTGTAATAAACAATGCAACAATTATTCCTAAAAAACAAGGATAAAAATATTTTTTAAAATCTACTTCAAGTACATTTGCAATTAAAGCAGAAGTCCAAACACCAGATCCTGGTAATGGAATTCCAACAAATAACATTAATCCCATAAAGCCAAATTTATCTATATATGGTTTTACTTTCTTTAATTTCTTTTCAACATAATAATCGTGCAATTTTTCTATCCACTTAATGTGTAAAAAATAATCTATAATATATTTAAAAAAAAAATACCCAATTATTATTCCAATTATATTAAAAAATAAAGTATAAAAAAAAACAAAAATTGGTGAAAGACCAAAACCACCAATTTCATAACCAAATATATCAATATTAGTACTTAAAACACCCAATATAATTGCAAGCCTACCTTCACCAAAAGGAAGCATTGAAATTAATGCTAATATTACTAATTGAATCCATAAATCAAACATATAGTAGTATTTTTTTATCTATTTAAAAGAATATTGATATTGACATTTATTTTAAATTAATTTTTTAAAATTATTTTTAATTATTTTATCTATTAAAATTGTTTTTTTTAATTGTTTTAAATTTGTTATAATCCGTTTTTTATATACAAAAATTAAATCATTTTCAATATTCACAGTATTATATTTTTTTTTAAAACTCTCAACTGCCTCTTTTACAAATAACTTTGGACCAAAATGTTTTTTTAATAACGGCAATTCAGTTTCATTTAATAAAAAATAAATATATCCTAATTCTTTATTATTTTTTTCAGACCAGTTTTTATTAAAATTAAAACCAGATTCAAATATTGTAAAATCATTATTTACTATTATTTTTTTAATATTATTATATGCTTTTTTAACTTTTCCACCAATTACATCTTCTAATCCCTTTTTTGCTAAATATTTAAAATAAAATAAATGTGTTTTACTTTTTTTTGCTAATTTTTCAATATTAGAAAATTTAAATTCATTTAATATAAAAAATTCTTTTTTAGTTTTTGAATTTAAATAATTATTACATAAAAAAATAAATTTATTATAATTTTCTTTTGATAATGCATTACTTGCATTCCTTATATCTTGAACAGGATCAATAAAAATTAATGGCGAATTAAATTTTGATTGTGTTAATTTATTTTGCATTAATTTTAAATTATTTTTATAATAATTCATAATATCAATTATTGTTTTTTCATCCCATAAAGCAACATTTTTGATTAAATTTGCAAATGTTTTATATTTTATAATTAACAATTCACAAATATAACCAGAAAATCCACCTATGTAACTTTCCGCCCCATATAATTTATTACATTTTAAAAATAACTTTAATAATTTAACTTCATCAATATTTTTTAAATTATCATTTACGTATTTCACATGTAATGGACTCATATCTGTTATATTTTTTGCGTCTTTATACGAATTAACTTTTAAAATTGGAACTAATTCAACTAATTTTTTATTAATTATTAATTGAATATAGTCCCTTGATCCATGCAATATAGTATAATTTTTATAATAATTTTTTACAAAATTAATTAATATAATTGAAATATTTTCAGTTTTATATTTTTTAGAATTAAATCTTATAAAAATATCAAAATCTTTAATTTCTAAATAAGTTTTTTTTGCAAAACTTCCACCTAAAAAAGCATCAGCATCAATATTTTGATTTTTTAAATTATTATTTAAATTAATGAGTAAATTATTTACAAAATCAATATCTGATTTTTTAGTCTTATATTTATTAATTAAATTCATATATAATTGATAAATTGTGTATTTAAAAAATTAAGTAAAGTATTTAGTAAATTTTTTATCAAATAATACATAAACAATTAAAAGTGGAAAAATCAAAATAATAAAATAATACAACATTCCAAATAAATTCGTACCATATGTCTCTTTGTATATCATAATAATACAAAATAAAATTAATATAAAATTTGGAATTGAAGATATAATTTTTGAATTTGTTTTCAATTTTAAAATATAATAACCAGAAACAAAAAATAATATTGAAATTATTATTGAAAACGATATAAATAAATATTTTAGTATTCCACTTAAATCAAAAATTAAATTATAAAAAAATGAGCCAAAAACTAGTATAGTAATCCCTAAAATATAATTAAAAATACCACTCATTTTAATTAATATAGGCAAATTAGTTTTGGAGTTAATATTAGCTTTCGTATTAATATTATTACTTTTAATTGTATTTCCATTAATATATTTAGAACTGTGATTAGTATTTGTTTCATTAACAATATTTGGAATTGCAGGATTAGTAGATTTATCATTTAATGCTTCATTGATAACCTTTAATTTATATCCATATTTTAATAAAAATGATCTAATTTGAATATCAGAATAACCTTTTAATTTAATTTTTTTAATATAATCAATTAAATTTTTATTTACCATATAATTAATTTAAACTTTTTGATTTATAAAATTAATAATTAATCTTTATCTACTGTAAATAAAAAATCATCATATTCTACATCAAATAAACCTAATCTAGCTGAACAATCTAACCAACCATGAGAATAATTTAGTGCGGCAAATGATTCAACATATTTACCTTCTTTTCTAAAATGTTCAGCATCATTAAAATATCGAGTTGCCATATCTAAACAATCTTTTGCTGCATTATGCAGGTGAGTTTTTTTTGGAACAGCTAATTTTAATTTATCTAATGCACTTTTTGTTAAAAAGAAATATCTATTTAACTTTTCATCACTAATTAAATTGTCAACCATTTTATTCATATGCTTTTTTTAATATTAATTTATTTTTAGAATTATTAAAACAATCTCTTATTGGATTTGTTAATTCAATAAAAAAATTACTAACTGCTTGTTTTAAATCAGAAGGATGTAATTCTTTTGATACAAAACTACATTCTAAATCCTCATAACAATTAAATTCTAAATTTCCACCAAATTTTTCAGGCCTTTCTATTTTAAATGAAGTTAATTTATAATCCAATAATGGAAAAATAATATATTTTGTTAAATCCAAAATTGCATTATTATTTTTATCTCCCTCTACACAATTTGCTTTATTAAATTTCTTTTTAATTAAATCAGGTGAATCTAAAATATCAATTTTTGAATTATTATCAGATGAAGACATTTTATTTCCTGTAAGTCCAGCAATCATGGGATTCATTAAATGAATTTGTGATGAATGCTTAATTTTTGGTAAAAATTCCCTAGCATACATAAATATTTTTCTTTGATCAATACCACCAAATTGTGCATCAACACCTAAATAAATTTCATCTAATGATTGTAATATTGGATATAATAATCCAGATAATTTAGGAGATTTTACTTGTTTTACTACTTCAGCACCCGCTCTTGTACAATCATTTAGATTTGAAATTGCACTCAATTTATACACATCTAAAGTATATTCTTTTTTTAATTGAAAATCTGATCCCATTACAAATTTTAATTTTTTAATATTAACACCAATTGATTTTAGCATTTCTTTTATTATAATTTCATAATATTGAGTCCTATAGTCTAATATGTCCCAACTTGATTTCATATTATCTAAATATGCATGAATATTTGCAAACAAAATAATAACTTCACAATCAGATTTTAATAGGTCAGCAATTTTAACAATTGGTAAAAAATATGCAATATGAGGTTTTCCAGTTGGAGCAGTACCCCAATAAACTTTTAAATTTCTTTTTTTAAGAATATCTTTAATTTTATCTTCTCCTACTATTTCACCCAAATTTCTTACAATTAAATTAAATTTATTTTGTAAATCCATATAAAAAGAATTATTTTACTATTTAAAAATGTTTAAATAAAATAAAAAATTTACAATAATATGATAGAAATAATAATAGATACAAATTTTTGGACAATTCCTTTTGTTTTTAGAGTAGACATATTGGAACAAATAGATCAAATTATGCATGAGCCATACAATATTAATGTATTAGAAGATTCTTTAAAAGAATTAAATCAATTAAAAAATAAAGGTTCTGGTAAAGATTCCAATGCAGCAAAAATGGCATTAAGTTGGATTGATGATCTCATTAAAAGAAAAGCTTTAAAAATACTTAAAGTCCCCAGTAATTTATTAGTTGACGATCAAATAATTAAAATTGCTTCAACTGAAAATGTCTATGTTGCAACACAAGATAAAGAACTATCAAATAAATTAAAAAAAATTGGTACAAAATTAATAAAATTGCGGCAAAAAAATAGACTTGAAATAATAAATAAGGAATAAAAATGTTTTACAAATTTACAATAAAAGATCACATAAGAGTATCACCAGAACAATTTGAAATGGATAAAAAAACAGCTCTTTTACAAAAAATAAAAGAAAAGTTTGACGGTATGATTTCAAAAGACATGGGTTTTATAATTGACTGTACTAAGTTAATTGATGTTGGACAAGGAAGAATTATAACAGGTGATGGTGCTATTTACCATCCATGTACATTCGAATTAGTTTCATACCTACCTGAAAATAATGAATTACTTCATTGTCAAGTAAGAGAAATAACTGATTTTGGTGCATTTTTAAATTTAGGTCCAATTGATGGTATGGTACACTTAACTCAAACAATGGATGATTTTGTTTCATTTTCAAAAGATAAAGTATTACAGGGAAAAGAAAGTAAAAATGTGTTAAAAATCGCAGATAAATGTAGAGCAAAAATAATTGCTGTAAGTTATAAAGATTTATCACATCCAAAAATTGGTTTAACAATGAGACAAAAAAATCTTGGAAATGTTGAATGGAAGGAAAAAGTTAAAAAATGAAAAAATTAGCATGTAAAAATTGTAATTATTTATATTCAGGAACAGATCCATGTCCAAATTGTAAATCTCAAAATCCAACTGATGATTGGAAAGGAAAAGTTATAATAGTAAATTCTGAAAAATCAGATATATCCAAATATTTAAAAAAAACAAAAAACGGTGAATTTTCAATAAAGGTAAGATAAAATGGAAATAAAAGTTAATAATACAATTGAACAAAAGTTATTGAATAGAAAATTAATTAATGGTATAATCAATTATGATGGTGCAACACCTAGTAAAACTGATATTAAAACAAAAATTGCTTCACAATTAAAAGCAAAAACTGAAGATATTGTTGTAGATAATGTTAAAGTAGTTTTTGGTACAAATAGTGCAAAGTTTGAAGCTCGTATTTACGATGATGAAGATTCTTTAAAAAAAATTGAGCTAAAATATATATTTAAAAAAAATAATGCTGAAAAAAAAGAAGAAAATAAAACAGAAACTAAAGAAGTAAAAGAAGAAGTTGCTCAAGTTAAAAAAGAAGAGCCAGTAGAAGAGAAAAAGGAGGAGAATTAAATGGCAAAGAAAAAAGGCGGCAAAAAAGATGATGGAAAAAAACAAGTTAAAAATAAAGTTCCTTCAAATAAATATAAAGCATATAAAGTAACTGGCGATACATTAGAAAGAATACAAAAAACATGCCCAAAATGTGGACCAGGTGTATTTATGGCTGCACATAAAAATAGAAATTACTGTGGAAAATGTGAATTCACAGAATTCAAAAATTAATTTTTTATTATTAAATTATTTCTTTAAATTTTAAAATTTATTTACCCATTTGAAATGCTAATAAATCTTCAGTTGAAAGTTTCTTTCCTGTTTTTAATTTATTTTCAACTTCACCAACTTTTTCTTTTATGATTTCTTTTTTATTTTCTTCTGAAACTTGTTTATTTTCTTCTTTTTCACCATCTAAGTTTTCTCTTATTTCTTTTATTTTCTTTTCAAAACCGGATTTTTCTTTTCTTTTAGAAGAATATTTCTTTTTAAAATCATTAAAATTATCTAATATTTTCTGTTCTCTTTCTTTAAAATCATCAATTTTTTTACTTATATTAATTATAATATCATGATTTTCTTGAGATTTAGTTGCAAGTTCAGTTACATTTTTATGTAAATCTTTTGCAATTTTTTTATTTTTAGAAATTTCCCTACTTAAATTAAAAATTTCTTTTTCAGAAACACTATCATCTGAAGAAGTATCATTTTTTAATTCATTACGTAAATCTTTTATTTCTTTTGTCATTAATTTTTCTTTTTCAAAACTCATAACAGAAGTTTCTAATTTAAATTCTAACTCTTCAATTGTTTTTTTTATTTTTACAGCATTAATTTTTTTTGAAGGTTTAAAATCAGCTTTTTTTGCTAAATCAGGATTATCTTTTAAAACTTTTTGATGTTTTTCAATTAAATTTTTAATTGTAATATTAACTTCATCTCTTTGTTTTTTTAAAGCTTTAACTTTAGAAGTACATTGATCTCGTTCATCTTTATATTTTTTAACTTCAGTAATTAATTTAATAATTTCTTTTCTTATTTCTGACTTTTCTTTAAATGCACTTTCTTTTTGTTCATTTAAAGAGTTCAAGTCATCCCTAATTACATTTAAAGATTCCCTAACATCTTTCAAATCTGTTAAGATTCGCCTTTTTTGTTCTTCTACCATGTACCTCTCCTAATTATTTTTTATATAAAAAAATAAAAAAAATTATCCAAATAAAGCACCAAGTCCTGCAGCAGCACTAGCTGGTTCTTTTTTTTCTTCTTTCTTTGCTTCTTGTTTTGCTTCAGGAGCAGCAGTAGCATTTGTAGTTGGAGCAGCAGCAACAGGTGCAGCAACAGATTTCTCCATAGCTTCGTCTATATTAACGCCTTCTAATGAAGCAATTAATGCCTTTACTCTACTTTCATCAACAGAAACACCAGCAGCTTCTAACACTTTTTTAACTGATGCTTCATCAACTGTTTTTCCTGATTTATGCAATAATAATGCAGCATATACGTATTCCATTTTTTATTCTCCGTTATTTTTTTTTATCATAATTATGCAAAACCATTTGTTTGCAATTCACTCTTAAGACCATTAGCATTAGCTGTTGCTCTTGCTAAAATATCTTCTATTATTTGACTATTAACTAAACATTCATTTATTGCTAAATTTCTACTTTGAGAAATAGCATTATTCAATATTAAATTAATATTTTGTTTATTAAAATAAACAACTTCAACTGATAAATTAAATCCACCTGAAATTGCACTTGCTAATTTAGCTGCAAACGCAGTTTCATCTATTTTTAATACATCAGCATCAAATACCAAACCATTTTCATATGCAGAAACTAAATTTAGACCTACTTCCATAGGTTTAATATCTAATCTTGCAAGTAATGAAGATAAACTTTCAGTAAATGTTTCACCTTTTTTTAAAACTGTTGAATCACTTTTAATTTCAATTTTTCCATTAATAATACCAGCATCAATACCTGCTGATTTTAATTCACCAATAATTGGACCTGGTGAAAAATTAGTAGAACCCGCTGGAACTATAATATCTTTTGGAGCAACTTGTCCAGCCTTAGCAGCAATAGGACTTTTACTTTTTTCTAATTTTTTAAATAATTTAAAAGGATTATCATTTGTAAAAATTAATGCAGGCATACCCCTAAAACTTTCTGAAAGTTTCCCTATACCTTTTTTACTAGATTCATTTAATGCAATTGTCATCAATCTATGTTTTGTCATTAATATTTCACAATTACATCTTAATTCTTCTCTCATATTTTGTAATTGTTTTGCAGGCAATCCAAATAAATCTAGACTTGCAACTATACTATACTTTTCTGTTAAATCTTTTAATTTATTTACAACTTGTGATTTTTGTTCAGTTACCATTTTTATTCAATTTGTATGGATTTTCCCATAGTAAGCTTTAAAGTAATTAACTTCACATTATTTTCTCGTCCAGGTAATACATTTACCAAAGTCTTATAAAAATTTTCTATATTTTCTTTAACTTGCTCATCTTTCATAGATTCTGAACCAATAGGAACATGAGATGTTAATCTTTGTTTTGCTGAAAACTTAATTGTATTTTTCATATTTTCTACAACAGCTTTAACATTTCCCTTTGGCGGAATTACAGCACCACTTTTTGGGCTTGGCATTTTACCTCTAGGGCCTAAAATCCTACCAAAAGCTGCTGCAACTTTACCCATTAAATTTGCTTGTGCAATAAAAACATCATATTGCATAGATATTTTTTTTGCACCTTTTTTATCTTTAACATAAGATGCAAAATCCATTTCTCGATAAACTCCATCACAACATTTTTTTGCTTCATCCAATAATTCTGGACCTACAAATGCACATACCTTATTTGTTCTACCTTTAGAATTTGGAAGTTTTAGAAAAAATTCAATTTGTTGTTCTGGTTTTTTCAAATCAAGTTCTTTTAAATGAACTATTAAATCAAATGATTGTGTAAAATTTCTTTTTTTTGCGCCTTCTCTGGCTTGTTTAATTACATTTAATAATTTTTCTGGATTCATATTATCCTCCACCCTTCTGGCTTGATACGAAATCAACAGTTCTTGGGCTATATTAATGCAAGAAAATCAAGCAATTTATAAATTTAATGTCAAAAAAAGAACAAAATTAATTAAAAGGTTTATCTAATTCTTGTTTAAATTTATATTGTTCAATTAAATGATCTAATAATTCTTTATTTTTCAAACAAGATTTAGCAAAATCAATAAAATGTTTTTGATAATTTTCAAAACCATTATAACTTGGGCCATTGATACTACCCAAATATATTTTATCTCCACTTGGTTTTATTGTCTTTAAATAAAAATCAATTTGAGAATTTACAATACTAGATTCTATAGGCTCTACCAGATTTTCTTTCCACTTAGGAAGAAAATGTACCCCAACTTTAATACTTTCAAAATCCAAATTAAATTTATCTATTAATCCAGCAGAAAGCTTTACTTTAGCACCTTTTTTTAAAAAAATTGAACTTGAATTTATATAATCAAATACAGGCCGATCACAATCATTATAATAAAGAAATCTATATTGTTTCAAAAAACCATGACTAATTATAGGTAAATTATTTTGTTCCATGAAAAGAAAATATAAAATTAGTTTAAAAATATATATTAATTTGACTATACACAATCAAAAATATAATTTTTTATAAATTTAAAATTAAACTATAAATCATGAAATTACTTATGACAAAAAATAAATTGATAAAATGTTTTATTCTTTTTTTCTAATTTAATAAAACCAAATCTTTCTGCTTGAATAATATCACCTTCTTTTAATTTACTTGCAGAATTTTCCAAATAACCTTCTGTTTGAGTATTATCTTCATTAATTATTTTCACTTTTATAGATTCAGTTTTAACAACAAAATGTATTTTATTTGATTTATTTTTTTCTTTTTGAAATGAAACAAAATCAATTGAATGAAATTCAAATATTTTTTTCTTTATATTAACAATTTTAAAATTTAATGTATCAATTAATCTAACTACATCACCATCTTTAAAATTATCAAGATCATTTTTTGCAATAAGAAATTTATTTTTCGTATTTACAATTCTACTTTTATCATTTTTTTTTGGAAATGTATCAAATTTAATTTCTAAATTTGGTGCATTTTTAATTTCAATTTCAATAGAGTTGTCAACATAAAAATATTTAGGAGAAATAGGATCTAATATTTGTCTATTGATTGAACTTAAAGTTCTAAAATCAATATTAGTTTGAGTTGGAGAAAGTCCAATTTCAATTAAAAGTTTTTCATAAACTTCTTTTTGAATCCCTCTTCTCTTTAATGCTTTTAATGTAATTAATCTTGGATCATCCCAACCAGAATAATCACCACTATCAATCATTTCTTTAATCTCCCTTCCTTTACTAACTCCACCTTTAATATTAAATCTACCATATTGAATAACTAAAGGATTTTTCAAATTAAATAAGGATCTAATATGATCTTGTAATTCAATTCTTTTATTACCAAATTCATTACTTCTAAAAACATGTGTAATTCCCATTAAACCATCTTCAATTGCATTTTCAAAATCATAAAGTGGCCAAACGCAATATTTATTACTGTGTTTCCAATGAGTTTTTTTCATCATCCTAAATAAAACTGGATCACGCATAACTTCATTTTTATGATCTGGTTTAATTTTCAATCTTAAAATACATTCACCTTCATTAAACTTACCAGAAATAAATGTATTCCAATCACTAAGATTTTCTTTTACACTTTTATCTCTAAAAATAGAAGGCAATAATTTTTCTCTTTGTTTTTTTAATTCTTCTTGTTTTGAAAAATCCATATAAGCATGACCTTTTTCAATTAATTGTTTAGCCATCTCATAGTATTTTTCCATATGATCAGAAACAATAATAATTTCATCCGGTTTCAAACCAATATAATTTAATAAATCATCTTTCATAGATTCAACAAATTCACTAGTTGCATTATCTGGATTAGTATCTTCAAATCTTAATACACTTATACCATCATAATCTTTAGCATATTTATAATTAATAAGGAATGATAAAGCATGACCAATATGATTAACTTTAGAAGGCTCAGGAGCCATACGAGTTTTAACTTTTCCTTTAATTAAACCAGGAACTTTAATCAATTCTTTTTCATTAGATTTTTCTTTCTTAGAAATTTCAATCTTTTCTTTTTTAACTAAATTTAAAATTTCTTTTTCACTTAAAGATTCAATTATTTTAATTTCTTCTTTAATTTCACTCATTAAATTTTTAATATCTTTTTTCAAATCAGGATTTTCTTTCAATAAAACACCCATAACTGCCTTATCTACAATTTTTCCATTATTTCTAATATAATTTGATAAAATTTGAAATTTAATTTTTTCTTTCATAAAACTAAATATTAATATGTGTTTAAAAAATTAAGCAAAATAAAAAAAATTATTCAGGTCTCCCAATAATTGTTAAATACTCTCGTAAATTATCATAACCAAGTCCGTTTATTAAGCCACTAGTTTGCTCAAAAGGTTTATTTTCTTTAAAATCATTATAACTACATTTTGCAGCTAAAAATAATTCTTTAGTTTCTCTATCTAATGAATGATGAACTCGACTAATAAGAGGACTATTTGGAATTGTATTGTCCACCATAGTTTCCTCACCTAAAATTCTACCAATTAAATCCAATGAAGCCATATAATTAAAAGCGTTCCTCACATCACTACTAACATGACTTCCAGATATTACATCATCAAATAAAAAAGGTAAGATTTCTCTTTTAGTATGATAACCACTTTTTGTATCTTTATCTTTCCCAAAAGACAATGGGGCAAAAATTACACCATAAGCTCCATCTAATATAGACGAATGAATCCGAGATTTAGTAAAATTTTCATAATCCATCATATCATGTTCTGATGTTGCAGGCCTAGAAGTTAAATCAGTATCTAATAATTGAAATTTAGAAATAACTGGAATTTTAAATTTTAATTTATCTTCTTCAATTTTAAAAGGATATGTAGTTCTAAATTCTGAATGAAAACTAACGGGTCTATCAAGTGAAATCAAATAACTTTTGGATGTCAAATCACCATAAAATACTTGAGTTAAAAAAAGTAAATTTTCACTCAATTCCATATCTTTAAACATAGGAGTTTGCCAATCACCAGCATTCCATGCATTCAAATCGAATTCACTCAAATGTTCAAGACTAATTGAGTCAGAAAATTTATATGACTCACGCCCCAATTTATCATAATCTTTATATCCTATAGGATAATCCATCAAACTTCTTTTAATATTCATAATCAACCTCATAATTTTTATAATAAAATAGTTTTTTTGAATTATAAATAAATGTGTCATTAATAATATGAAAAAAAAAACATGAAAAGCTTTATAAAAAGACTAAAAATCCTAAAAGTATATTGATGAGACCAATTTGGTTGAGATATTGATTAACTAATTCTCAACAAATTATTTCAAGAATTAAAATAAATATATATGGTGGAAAAATGGAAGTACCTAAAGAATTATTAGATAAAGTATACGAAGCTATTGAATTAGCACGTGCAACTGGAAAAATAAAAAAAGGATGTAATGAAGTTACAAAAACAATTGAAACTGGCAAAGCACAATTAGTTATTGCGTCAAGCGATGCTAACCCTAAAGAAATTATTTTACATTTACCTGTATTATCAAAAGAGAAAAATGTAATATATTTAGAAGTTAGTTCTAAAACTGAACTAGGTGCTGCAGCAGGAATTGATGTTGGAACAATTGCAGTAAGCATAGTTGAAGCAGGCGAAGCTAAAAACATTATTGAAGAGATTAAAACTTCTCTATCACAAATGTAGGTGAGTTAAATGGCAAAGCCAGAACAAAAAAGATCAAGTGGAGTTGAATTTAGTCATGCAGTTCCAGCAGTAGTTAGAGAAGTTGTTGGAAGAACTGGATCAAAAGGTGAAGCGATACAAGTCAGATGTGAAGTTCTTGAAGGAAGAGATCAAAAAAAAGTATTAAGAAGAAATGTTCGAGGTCCAATAAGAATAGGAGACATCATAATGCTTAGAGAAACTGAAATCGAAGCCAGAAAATTAAATAAATAAAATGGATAAATGCAATTTTTGTGGAAAAGAAATAGAACCTGGAACAGGTGTTCAGTTCATTAAAAAAGACTCTAAAATATTTAATTTTTGTTCAAGAAGATGTGAAAAAAACATGCTTGAATTAAAAAGAAAACCAAGAAGAACTAAATGGACTGAAGAGTACAAAAAAGAAAAAGCTGTAAGAGTTGCAGCTATGAAAAAATAAATTTTTAAAATGATACAAAATACTTTAATATTGATTAAACCAGATGGAGTTCAAAGATCTTTATCTGGAGAAATCATAAAAAGATTAGAAAGAACTGGATTAAAAATAATTGGAATGAAAATGGTATGGGTTCAAAAAGAACACGCTGAAAATCATTATAATGACATTGGCGAAAAACACGGACAAAGAGTTTTAGATGGTTTAACTAAATATTTATCAGAAGGACCAGTTATAGCTGTATGTCTAAAAGGAGTTGATTCAATTAATGTCGTAAGAAAATTAATTGGATCCACATATCCAAATGAATCCACACCAGGAACAATAAGAGGAGATTTTTGTCACATTTCAAAACATTATGCAAATACAAATGAAAGAATTGTAGCAAATTTAATCCATGCATCAGCTGACGAAAATGATGCGAAAAGAGAATTAACTTTATGGTTTGATAAAAATGAATTACATGATTATCAAACTGTTTATGAAAAATACGTTATATAGGTGAATTAAATGGCAGAAAAGATGGTTGATAAAGTTACGCGGATTATGAAAGATCCAGATAACATAAGAAATATAGCAATATGTGCACATATTGATCACGGAAAAACAACACTTTCAGATAATTTATTATCTGGTGCAGGAATGATGAGTGAACACTTAGCAGGCCAAGCAAGAGCATTAGATTTTAAAGAAGATGAAGCTGAAAGAGGAATTACAATTGATTCGGCAAGTGTATCAATGGTTCATGAGATAGAAGGAAAAGAACATTTAATTAATTTAATTGACACACCAGGTCACGTTGATTTTGGTGGAGATGTTACAAGAGCAATGAGAGCTGTTGATGGTGCTGTTGTTCTTTCTTGTGCAGTTGAAGGTATAATGCCTCAAACAGAAACTGTTCTAAGGCAAGCACTAAAAGAAAGAGTTAAACCAATTTTATTTATTAACAAAGTTGATAGACTGATTCAAGAATTACAATTAAAACCAGAAGACTTACTTCCAAGACTTGCAAAAATAATTGATTTAGTAAATAAATTAATAATAAGTATTGCAGGAGAAGAATATGGAAACAAGTGGCAATTAGATGCAACAAAAGGTAGTGTATGTTTTGGTTCAGCATTCCACAATTGGGCTTTGTCAATTCCTTATATGACAAAAAAAGGAATAACGTTTAAAGATATTTATGAAGCATATACACAAGATACAAGAAAAGAATTAGCTAAAAAAATTCCATTACATGATTGCTTATTAGGAGCAGTTATTGAACATCTTCCATCACCAAATGCATCTTCAAAATATAGAATTGATAAATTATGGACTGGGGATTTAGATAGTGAAATGGGTAAAGAATTAGTTAATTGCGATCCAAATGGAAAACCAGTTTTTGTAATTACAAAAGTAGTAGTTGACAAACAAGCAGGAGAAATTTCAACAGGAAGAGTTTTTGCAGGAACAATAAAAAAAGGAGAACAAGTAAGATTACAATTAGCACAACAAGATTGTAGAGTTCAACAAGTATTTATTTACAATGGTGCAAAAAGAGAAATTGTTGATAATGTCCCAGCAGGAAATATAATAGGAATTTCAGGTTTGAAAGGAGTGCCAGGTGACACAATGGCCATCGGTGAAGTTTCACCATTTGAAGAATTAAAACATATTTTTGATCCTGTTGTAACTAAATCAATTGAAGCTGCAAATCCAGGTGATTTGAAAAAATTATTAGAAGTCCTAAGAGCAGTTGGAAAAGAAGATCCTTCAATTAAAATTGAAATTAATGAAGAAACAGGAGAACACTTAATGAGTGGTATGGGTGAATTACATTTAGAAATTATTGAAAATAGAATTATTAGTGAAAAAGGTGTAAAAATTAAAATGGGTGCACCCGTTGTTGTTTATAGAGAGTCAATATTAAATTCAACACCAAATGCAGCAGAAGGAAAATCACCAAATAAACACAATAGATTGTATTTTAATGTAGAACCAATGTCTGATGAATTAAAAGAAGCTTTCAAAGAAGGTAATATACATTCAGGTAGAATTAAAAAGAAAGATCAAAAAGTTCTTGATTCATTAAAGGCAGCAGGTTTCGATAATGATACTGCGAAAAAAGTAAGAGATATTTTTAATAATTGTATTTTTGTTGATGGTACAAGAGGAGAAGTGCATCTTAATGAAATAATAGAAATGGTTTTAGACATGTTTGAAGATGTTATGAAAGCAGGAGCAATTGCAAAAGAACCGTGCACTTATATGATTATTACATTAACAGAAACAAAATTACACGAAGATGCAATCCACAGAGGACCTGGACAATTATATCCTGCAGTAAGAGAAGGTATTAGAACCGCAATATTAGATGCAAGACCAGTATTATTAGAACCAATTCAAAAAATACAATTTGAAGCACCTTCTGATTATATGGGTGAGATCTCCAGATTAATCTCAAATAAAAGAGGCCAGTTATTAAATATGGAAACTGAAGAAAGCACATTGACTGCATTAGCAGACATGCCAGTTTCAGAATTAATAATAGGTTTTTCATCAGATTTGAGAAGTGCAACAGGTGGTAGAGGTAGTTCTTTTGTATTAGATCAAAGATTTGAAATGTTACCTTTTGAATTACAAGATGCTACTGTTGCAAAAATTAAACAAAGAAAAGGTCTTTAGGGACTTTTTAATCAAAGAGGTTAAACTTATAAAAAGCAGGTTTAACCTTTAGTTATAAAATTAGAATAAAATATCGAGGAATTAAAAATGGCAAAAGAATTAGAACACATTAATGTTGTTTTTATCGGTCACGTAGACCACGGAAAATCAACATCAGTAGGAAGATTAGTATTTGATGCAGGTGCATTTGACGCACAAAAAATGGAAAAGTTAAAAAAACTTGCTCAAGAAAAAGGTAAAGCAGGTTTTGAATTTGCATACGTAATGGACAATCTAAAAGAAGAACAAGAAAGAGGAGTTACAATAGATTTATCACACATGGAATTTAAAACTGATAAATTTAGATACACAATTATTGATGCTCCAGGGCACAAAGATTTTATTAAAAACATGATTACAGGTGCATCACAAGCAGATGCAGCAGTTCTTGTTGTTGCAGCTAATGATGGTATTAATGCACAAACAAAAGAACATGCATTCCTTGCAAAAGTTCAAGGTATTGATCAAGTTGTTGTATTAGTAAATAAAATGGATTTACAACAATATAGTCAAGATAGATTTAATGCAGTAAAAGATGAAGTTACTAAATTATTAAAAGGTAGTGGATTTAGAGATGAACAAATTAAAGGATTCATTCCAACAGTTTCATTACAAGGACAAAATATTGTAAATAAATCAGAAAACATGTCATGGTATGACGGAAAAACATTATTACAAACATTAGATAGTTTTGATGTTCCTGAAAAACCAGTTGACTTACCTTTAAGAATTCCAGTACAAGATGCTTATAATATTACAGGTATTGGTTGTGTTCCAGTAGGAAAAATTGAAACAGGTATATTAAAAGTTGGACAAAAAGTAACTGCAGTACCAGGAAGAGAAGGTAAAGGTGTTCATGGTGAAATTAAATCAATTGAAATGCATCACCAAAACATGCCACAAGCTGTTCCAGGTGACAATGTTGGTATTTCAATAAGAGGATTTAACAAAAGAGACGTAGCAAGAGGAGATGTACTTGGAGATGCAAGTAATGTTCCTACAATTGCAGAAGAATTTACTGCAATGATTACTGTTATCAATCACCCATCAGTTTTAACTGTAGGTTATACACCTGTATGTCATATTCACACATCACAGGTAGCTTGTCAATTTTTAGAAATTCAAGCAAAGTTAGATCCTGCATCAGGACAAGTTGTTGAAGAAAAACCTGATATGTTAAGAAACGGTGACACAGCAATTGTTAGATTAAAACCAACAACTCCAACAGTTATCGAAACTAAAGATACAGTTCCACAATTATCTAAATTTGCAATTAGAGATAGTGGTGCAACAGTAGCTGCAGGTGTTTGTTTAAAAATTGATAAAAAAGTTGAATTATAATTCAACTATTTAATTTTTTATTTTTTTTATAATTTTAATTCTTAATAATTCAAAGTAAAAATAATACATCTAACTTAAATATTCTTTAAAATAACATTCAAGTTTTTCCAATCTAATACTAAATCTTTTATTATGCGCCATAACCAATTCAGGATTTGGAAATACTCTATCATTCCCACCTACAACCCGTTTAATTAAATCATTAAATACAAGTTTTGAGTGTCTTATATAACTTGCATCACTTGTAAATTGTTTATCCCATGAAAATACATCCGATGATGGAGGCCACGAATCAGGAGTAGAAGATTTATAATAAAAATCATCTCGAGTATCTTTTTTTATAAATGTTGTAAAATCAGGATTTTTTTCAAGCGTAAGAATACTCCTTGCAGAAACAATAGGAAATACTCGAATACCCTCACCCATAAAAATTAAAGCTGCATGACTTTTTGTTAAATTCAAATTACTATATTTGACACCTTCATCAAATAAATCATTCTGTTTTACTAGACCAATAAAATATCCATATGCCGGAATAGTTATTGGAGAAACATTTCTATTTTCTCCTTTCAACCTATACATATTATCTTTTATAAATTTATATTTAGCTTCTCCCAAAATTTCTTCTGCACCAAAGTTTTTCAATCCATCCAATCTACTCTCTTCCTCAACTGCAAAAAATATAGTGTCTTTTTTTAATGCTTTCCAATTATAAGTTGAAGAGAAATACAATGATTGAAATTGTTCTGATAAATGCTGAATTAAATCACTTCTTTTCTTATTAAATTGGTTTTGACTATTCTCAATTTTTGCTATAGATTCCAATGTTGGTTTATCAAAATCAGCTAAGGGCAGACCTGTCTCTTCCATACTAAACAATATTCTTAAATATTTATAAAAATAATAGCAAATATACAATATAGGATGAAATAAGTAAGTAAAAATTATTAAAATAAATCTGAAGATATATTTATAAATGGCAATAAATTCCGAGATACCTAGAGGAATAAAATGCAACAAAAAGCAAGAATCAAATTAACGTGTACTGAAATAGCAAAAATAAATCAGACATGTTCGTACATTTTAGAAATTGCAGAAAAAACTGGAGTTTCAATGAAAGGTCCTATTCCCCTACCAACTAGAAAAATTAAAGTTACTACAAGAAAATGTACAGCAGGACGTGGTAAAGCAAGTTTTGATAATTTTGAAATGAGAGTACATAAAAGATTAATAGATATTGGATTAGAAGAAAGAGCATTAAGAATGATTATGAGAGTGCCAATTCCAGAAGGTCTTAATATTGAAATTGAAATGATTTAATTAAATATTTCTTATTCTATACAAAACAATTTTAAATCGAACCGTTTCATCTAAATTATAAGCCACTGTAGCTCAGCCTGGTTAGAGCGCCAGACTCATAATCTGGAGGTCGAGGGTTCAGATCCCTCTAGTGGCATATTTTATATATGTGATTGCCGAGATCGCATAATCCGGTATTGCGCAAGCCTGGAAAGCTTGTCCCGTAAGGGATTCTGGGTTCAAATCCCAGTCTCGGCGTATTTTATATTTATTTCAATCTAACTAAACATTAAGGATTTGAATCCTTGGGTTCATGTTAGCAATAAAATTGCGAATATAAGAAAATCTTTGATTTTCTGTAAATCCCAGTCTCGGCGTTTTTATATTTTATTATAAAAATTAATATTACAATCCATTCACAAAATATATAAATAAATTAAAATTTTTGTAAATATATTAGAGGTCAAAAAATGAGTGAAGATAATTCTGAAAAACATAAAGAAACACATGAGAATAAAGTTCATCATGAACATCATCATAAGCATGATCATTCAAATGAAAATCATGAAACTAAAAAAGATTTAAAAAAAGATGTATTAACATGGCAAATAGTTTCTGCAGTACTTTTAATTGCATTAGTATTTGTTACATTTAATCCAATCAATCCCGCCAGCATTGAAAATACAAATAATAATAATAATAATCAAGCTGTTTTTGAAGGCAAGATTAAAATTATAGAGTATTCAGATTTTGAATGCCCTTACTGTGCAAGTTTTGCACCAACTGCAAAAAGAATAAGAGAAGAATTGGGTGATCAAGTTGAATTTGAATATAAACACTTTCCATTAGACATACATCCAAATGCAAGAAGTGCAGCATTAGCAAGTGAGTGTGCAAGAGAACAAAATAAATTTTGGGAATATCACGATGCACTTTTTGAAAATCAAAGAAGTTTAGGTAGTGAATTATATATTGAATTAGCTTCAAATTTTGAATTAAATATGGAAGACTTTAATTCATGTATTGAAACAGAAAAATATTCAAACAAAGTAGATGCAGATTTTAGTGAAGCACAATTAGTTGGAGTATCTGGAACACCATCATTTACAATTAATGGTCAATTAAGTGTAGGAAATTTACCTTATGAAGAAATGTTACAAAAAATAAATGCAGCAAAAGGTCAAGAAGTTGTTGAACCAAAACAAATAACTGACGATCCACAACTTAGTATGAAATTATTAACAATAGAAAATTGTTATGTTTGTGATACAGAACAAATTGAAACAGCATTACTTGAATTATTTCCAACATTAGAAATTGAAAGAGTAGATAGCCAAACAAGTCAACAATTATTAAATGAACTTGGTATTGAAACTGTACCTGCAATGCTTTTCGATCAAAATTTAGTTGATACATCAAATTATCAAAAACTATCACAAGTATTTGATCAAAATGGAGAATATTATGTATTTGCACTTGATAGAGTTGGAGCACCATTACAAATATTAAATGAAATTGATATTTCAGAATATCCAGTATTAGGAGATGAAAATGCACCAATAACAATATTGGAATTTTCAGATTTTGAATGTCCTTTTTGTTCAAAAGCATATAATGAAGTTGTAAAAGATATTAAAACAAATTTAATTGAAACAGGTAAAGCTAAATTAGCATTTGGTGATTTTCCTTTAGTTCAAATACATCCAAACGCATTTAAAGCATCTGAAGCCGCACAATGTGCAAGAGATCAAAATAAATTTTGGGAATTTCATGACGTACTTTTTGAAACTAAAAGACTTTCAATTAATGATTTAAAACAACATGCAGTAGATTTAGGACTTGATACAGAATTATTTAATACTTGTTTAAGTAGTTCAGAAAAAGCAAAATATGTTAATGATGGTATGACAAATGGTGCTAAATTAGGAGTGTCTGGAACACCTGCATTTTTTGTTAATGGAGTTTTAATTTCTGGAGCAGTACCATATGAAGTATTTGAAAATTTAATTACAGAAATGGGATTAAATTAATTTTTTATTTTTTTTATTAATTATTTTTATAATCCAACTACATCTCTAATATAATCAGGCAGGAATTTTATTTTATCTAAAATACAAGGTTCAAATTGTACTAATTCAAAATCATCAACCTCACCAGGATTTTTATCAAGATAATATCTATTATATCTTAAAAATCTATTAACAGGTCTATTTAGATCAACTTTTTTTGTAAAATCAACACTAAACATTAAATGATGATATAAAACATCAGTTAAATCTTCACTTTTTGTAAAAAAATTTAAAGTTTCAGTAGTTAGAGAACCAACCTCAAAAGGAATTTTTTCCATTGTATATTTAGCAATAAGTATAGCATGTTTATTATTAATTTTTTTATAGAAATCATCATCATAAGGTTTTTCAAAATTACCTAATGAATAGTATTCTTCACTTTTTGATTTAATTAAATTTAAAACCATAAACAAAATATAAATTAAATTATTATAAACTTATATTCTACACAAAATATATAAAACAAAAATAACCATTTTATTATATGATAATTACAAGTTTAAAAAATTCTTCAAAAACTGCAAATCTAATTGCAAAAAAATTAAAATGTAAATACATAGAAACAGAAATAAAAACATTTCCAGATGGAGATATTTATTTGAGATATAAATCAGAAATAAAAAATAAAAAATTAATTATAGTTGAATCATTTCAACCAAATTCTAATGAAGCATTATATAATATAGTTTTTGCAGGAAAAACTGCAAAAGATTTAGGGGCAAAACAAATAATATTGGTTGCTCCATATTTAGCATTTATGAGACAAGATAAAAGATTTAATAGTGGGGAAGCAATAAATGCAAAAATAATGTCAGAATTAATTAATAATTCAGTTGATAAAATAATTACAGTAGATCCACATTTACACAGAATTAGAAAAATGTCAGATATTTTTAAAATAAAATCAAAAAGATTAACTGCAAATCAGGCAATAGGTAATTTTATTGAAAAAAATTTTAAAAATGAAGTTATAATGGGACCAGATTGGGAAAGTTATCAATGGGCTGATGAAATTGCAAAAATCGCAAAAACACAATCAACATGTTTAGAAAAAACAAGACACTCATATAGAGATGTAGATGTTAAATTAGTAAAAGAAATTCCAATAAAAGGCAAGAATGTTATTATTGTTGATGATATAATAAGTACAGGAAATACAATGATAAAAGCAGCAATTAAAGCTAAAAAATTAGGTGCAAAATCAGTAAGTTGTGTGGGGATTCATGGACTTTTTGTAGAAAATGCATTAAAAAAAATGAAAAAACATTTTAATAATATATTTACAGTAAATACAATAGAACATAATACAAATAAAATTGATATTACTGATACATTAATAAAAGAAATTAAAAAAAAATAAGTTAAGTTTTTTAAAAAGTAATTTTATAATAATTATATGACTATTAATTTTAATTCAAATGAAATTACAAATATAATTGATATAATATTTCAATTAGAAACACAGAGAAAAGTTGTAAAGGTTCTAATAGAATATTTAAAAAATAAAAAATATGTATCAAAAAAAGAAATTTCACATTTTGCCGATCTTTTAAATACAGGGAAATTAAATCTATTAGGTAATGAATATTATGAAATAAAAAATAAAATAAAATTTAATATTAAAGAATTAAAATATAATAGAAAACAATTTTATTCAAGAATTCTTAAAGTTATGATAAATATGGGATTAGTAAATTTAGGTTTATATGATAAAAAATATAGATTAAGTATAGAATTTATTGATAATATGAATAAAATATGTGACCTATGGAAAAAGGAATTAGAGTAAACAGAGTATTTATAATTAAATAAAAAATAGGGGAATTATGGAATTTGATAAATTACAAATAATAAGGCCATTACAGGAAATATTTGACCTAGCATTAAAAAAAATTAAAAAAAATCGTAGCATAATTAAAAAAAAAATAGATAAACTAGGATATATTTCAAAATTAAAAAAATTAAATGATTATAAAATTAAAACAATAAATGGTGATTTTAAAAAATATTTAAAAAACATCGTAGAATCATTCCCAAACATAGATCAATTACATTTATTTTATAGAGAATTAATTATATTAGAATTAGACTATAATAAGTTAAAAAAAAGTCTGGGTGCAGTTAAATGGAGTTTTGAAACAATTGAAAAAATCACATTTGAAAAATTAATGCAATTAGGTAGAAAAAAAAATAGAGAAGAATTAAATTTAATATTTAAATCATATTTAGGTAGAATTAATTCAATAATAAAACAAACAAAAAAAGAATTTGAATATATTGAAAAATGTAGATTTCATATGAAAAAATTTCCTGCAGTAAAAACAAAATTATTTACAATTTGTATTTCTGGATTTCCAAATGTGGGGAAATCCACATTATTATATAAAATAACAAAATCAAAACCAGAAATTAAAAATTATGCATTTACAACAAAAAAAATTAATGCAGGAATAATTGATTCAATATATGGAAAAATTCAATTTGTAGATACACCTGGAACTTTAATAAGACCAAATAAAGCAAATAAAATTGAAATACATGCAAACTTAGCATTAGAATATTTAGCTAATCAAGTTTTATTTATTTTTGACTTAACTGAATCAAGCTATAGTATAGAAGATCAATTTAAATTATTAGAAAAAAATGAAGAATATAGTAAAAATATTACCGCATACACTTCAAAACAAGATTTAATTGAGAATCAAACAATTGAAGACTTTAAAAAATTGTATAAAAGTAAAAAAATTAAATATAAATTAATAACAGAATTTGAAGACTTAAAAAAATTTATACAATCTAATTTAAAAAAATGGGTATTAGATAATCAAAATTAATAACTTTTATAAAAGTGTAAAAAAAATAAAAATTATGAATAAAATAACAAAACATTTAATTTTTATATTTCTAGGATTAATATTATTAACATTAATTATGTATAATTTAAATAAACCTGAATCTGCAAGTCAAGAATTAATATCTTTTGCAAAATGCTTAACTGAAAATAATGTAATTATGTATGGAACAGAATGGTGCCCTCATTGTAAAAGACAAAAAGAAATGTTTAAATCAGCAATTGAACATATAACATTTATTGATTGTGATAAAAGCAGAGACTTATGCGCAAGAGCAGAAGTTAGCAGCTACCCACAATGGGTTAAAGATAATGATTTAAGTTCCAAATTATTAGGAACACAATCCTTAACAAACTTAGCTGAATTTTCAGGGTGTACATTTAGATGATTCAAACAAAAATTACAACAATTAAAAATGATTCTGAAATAGAAGAATTTGAACAAGCTAATAATCATACAATTACATCCATGGAATTTGAAACATTTTCGTTTATTAGATATTGTTTACCTGAATTTTTAAAAACTGAAAATGACTATTTACCAATTGTTGTAAATTTATTAACTAAAAGAAATTTAGATGGTATGCTGCCATTAAAATTAAAAAATTATTTAGATGTTAATGGATATTGTGATGGGGCCTTTGGATTTTTATATTCACCAGAAATAAATTTATTTATTGATGAAATAAAAAAAATTAAAAACAAAAATAAAAAATTAAAAAACTTCATTTCTAAAAAATATGATGAACCAAGATTAATTAAAAAATTTCATAAATTAATTGATGAACAAAAAATATTAAATAAATTAATTAACAATATGTCAAAAACTCAAAATGGTGACATAATGATATGTTCTTTAAATAAAATAAATAATTAATTACAAATTTCTTGTCTTACAATTGGAATATTTTTACATTCTGCAAAACAAATATTTGGATACGTTATACCATCTCGACCACAAACGGGATCATATCGTTCAGGACATAAACAAGGATTTTCAATATCTGTATTTTCAACAATATCAATAGTTTCAATTTCAAAATTGTTTGAATATTCAAAACCATTTTCATGCTCTCTTACAAAATCAATTGAATTAATATTAAAATATGCACCTAATAATACAACTAATGCTAAAACTAATACTAATATAAATAATTTAAAAGATTTCAAATTAATGGCCTCCATTCGGGTGTTTTTTTCCAAAGTTTTTCTTCTTGTACTATAATCTCAACTTTAATTTCATCTCTCTCAGGTTCAGCTAATTTTTGCTTTTTTGGTGAAATTCGCTTAAAAAATACACCTGCAGAACCAGTTAATTGACTTTTTTTTTTACGACCCATAATAGGTAATTAACTTAACACATTTAAAAATATATCGAATTTCAAGGCCATTTAAAACCTCTTTTATAAACTTTGTTAATTTTTGTAACACCCAAATGACAAAAAAGGTTAATTTTGATTTGAATGTCACACATTTTTGTTAAAATAACCCATATTTTGAGTCAAAGGGTTTATAATCATCATATGGTTGAATATGAATATGGAAGCAAATATGGAAGAAAAACTATCTAAAATTAAAAAAAAATTAGATAAATTTTCAAAAAAAATATTAGACCAATTTGACAAATATATTATTTCTATTGCATTATTACCACCTCCAAATTTAGATCAAGAAATGAAACTAGATCAAAATAATGCCCAAGAAATGAAACAAAAAATTGACGAATTAAAAAACAAACATAATATTGTAGTAGTAGTAGATGATTCAGATTCAAAAGAAGCAGAAAGTATTGAATTAAATAAAAAAATAAATACAATAATTAATAAAATTGGACAAGAAATTGATAAAGATTTTTCCATTCAAACAATTTTAATTAGTGAATTATGGCAAAGCTGCCTTGAAGGTCGAAGAGAATTTGTAGACATATTAGCAGTTAGTGCAGTAATTTATGATAAATGGTTATTAAATACATTAAAAGTTACAAATTTACACAAATATTTAGTTTTACAAAAATTTGAAAAATATATAGTAAGCTATGTACTTTCAGGTTCATTAGTAACTGGAAAAGCCAATAAAAAAAGTGATATAGACATTTGGATTATAGTAGATGATACAGATGTTAAAAGAATGCCAAGATATGAATTAAAAGAAAAATTAAGTGTTATAATACATCAAATGTCATTTGAAGCAGCAGAAAAAACAGGAGTAAAAACTCCAATTAATATTCAAACATATTTATTATCTGATTTCTGGGAAGGACTAAGGGATGCGAATCCAATTTATTTTACATTATTAAGAGATGGAATTTCTTTATATGACAGAGGATTATTTTTACCTTGGAAACAATTATTAAAAAAAGGAAAAATTAAACCAAGTAAAGAAGCAATTGAACAATTAATGCACGTTGGACAAGGTTTTTTAGATAGAGCAGAAAATAAATTAAAAGAAATTGCAGTAGAAGATTTTTTTTGGGCAATACACTCACCATCACAAGCAGCTCTAATGTTAATGGGACTTACCCCACCAGCACCAAGTGAAACTGTTAAATTAATGGAAGAGATTTTTGTAAAAAAAGAAAAATTATTAGAAAAGAAATATTTAGACACATTAAAAAATGTATTAAAAATTAGAAAATCAATAGAACATGGAGAAATTAAAAAAGTAAGTGGACAAGAAATTCAAAAATTATTAAATGATTCCAAAGAGTATTTAGAAAGAATAAAATTATTATATAAAGAAATTGAAAACATAAAAGAAAAAGAAAATATAACTGATTTATTTGACACAACAACTTCATTAACAAGAGACATATTAAAATTATCAGGAATTAAAAAAATTAAAGAAGAAGATATTTTAAAAACATTTGAAGAAGAATTAATTAATACAGGTCAAATAAAAAAAAACCTATTTACAAAATTAAAATATATATTTGAAAATAAAAACAGAACTTTAACTGCAGACATAATTTCAAAAATAAAAAATAATTTTTCAGATTTATTTAAAGAATTCATAGATTTTATAGAGAAAAAAAAAGGAAAAGACTTAGATCAAATCAAAATAAATGTAATTAGTAAAAATAAAAGTGGAGTTATTAATATTTTTGATCAAAATATATTCATATTATTTTTAGAAGACAATAAAAATCAAACAGTGCTAAAAGCCAAATTAAATAAAAATGGTGGATTTGATAAAACAGAAAAAAGTAATATAGAAGAATATGAAAAACAAGTAGATTCTTTTCAAATAAAAAACAAACCAAAAATAAATAAAGAATTCATTGAATCTTTAGAAAAATTATTTGGTGAAAATACACAAATATACTTTAATTAATTTTATATTTTTTTTCTAATTCAATAACTTTATTTATTGCAAGAATTGCAACTTTTATTTTATCATCTTCTGGTTCTTTAGTAGTTAAAGATTGTAACATCAAACCAGGTTTCATAATAATTTTAATAAAAAAATTATTACAATGATTTGCAGTAAATCTTAATATTTCAAAACTAATACCAGCAATTAGAGGAATAAATAAAACCCTAATTGCAAATTGAACAAACCAATCATTACTTTTAATTACTGAAAATAATAAAATTGAAATAATTAATACAATAAAAATAAATGTAGTTCCACATCTAGGATGAACCGTACTAAATGACTTTACATTTTTTACAGTTAATTTTTTATTCGCTTCATAACAGTTTACCGTTTTGTGCTCAGCACCATGATATTTGTAAACCTCAGAAATATCATCCATTTTTCCAATTATAACAATATATAAAATAAAAATAATAACTCTAATTAAACCATCAATTAAATTAAATAATAAACTACCATCACTAATAAAAATTTTAGTTAAAAATAAAGGTAAAATTACAAATAACCCAATTGCAAAAATAAATGAAGTTAAAATTAAAAAGAAAATATGAGAATTTGACATACTTTCTTGTTCATCTTCTTCTAATTGTTGATTACCAGACCAAATTAATGTTTTTAAGCCAATAATCATCATTTCAATTAAATGTATAAATCCCCGAATAAAAGGGATTTCAAATATATTAGGTAATGGTTTGATTCGCTTAATATAATAACTATATTTTTTATCATTTTCAACCACAGCAGCTACAAATTCTCTGCCCTTCATCATAACACCACCCAAAAGAGCTTGACCACCAATATATTTTTTTACCATGAATTTTACTATAAATGGATATTTATAAAAATATTTATATCCCATATATTTTTAAACAATTTTAACTAAAATAAATTATGGAAAAAACGATAATATTTGTTGGATTATTTGATATTGATGAAATTATAAAATATTGTCAGGGTTTTGGACCCTCACATACATTTTTATCAAGTCCAAAATCAAGTATTAGAAAAGGTAAAGAAAATAAATATGAAATGTCAGGATTTAGAAAAGTAAATCCATATACAAAAATTGAATATACAATAAAATTATTTTGGCAAATGCAAAACCCAGTTGATATAAAACAAGGAGAAAAAATAAAAACCATTTGCAGAGGAAAATTAAGAATAACAATGGAAATTGACAAAGAAACAGACTATGTAGATAAATTTGAAAATACTAAAAAAGGAAATTTAGATAAAAAAGTATTTGAAAATTCAATTGAAGATCAATTATCAGAAATGGATGAAAGAATGGATGAAATGATATGTGAATGGAGAGATAATGTTAAAAATATTTTAAATACAATTATATAGTAAATAAATTAAAAAAAATATAAGAATAAAAATGGGAGAAAAAAGAAAAATATTTACAAAAAAAATTGAATATTCAGGTCTATTAGATTTAAAAGACTTACACAAAGTAATAAAAGATTTTTTTGAAAGTAAACAATATGGATATGATGACCCTGAATATGAAGAAACTGCTAAAGAAGATTCTAAAAGTTTTAAAATGAAAATTGAATTTGAAAAAGACTTATCAGACTATTTAAAACACATATTTAAAATAAAATTTGAAGCAAATGAAATAAAGAATGTAGAAGTAGAAAGAGCAGAACATAAAGTATTAATGCAAGATGCAAAAATAAAAATAGAAATTGAAGGTATAATTGAAACTGATTATGGTGATGCATGGAATTTTAATAAAAACTGGTTTTTTATTAAAACAGTATTTAACAAAATTGTAATGTCAAAAGAATTAGAACCAGATAATGAATTAATGATTCAAGTTGGTAATGAATTATTAAGTAGAATTAAAGGATTTTTAAATTTATATCAATATTAATTTTCAACCTTCAAATGATTTTTTTTAAAGGTATTCAAATAATTTTGTAATTTTTCTTTCATTTGATCTTTATAATCTTGTTTTATATTTAACTTATCAATTTCATAATTCCAATCAATTTCACCCATATCTTGATTTTTTAACTCAGTTAAATTTGAAGTAAATTCTCTTTTTTCATCTTTAATTAATTGAGTAATTTCATAAGCTTTTTTTGAAGCGAATTGTTTTGTTGCAGGAAATTTAGTAATAGCATTTGCTCCCGCCTTCATTAACCAATTAATTTCATCACAACGTCTAAAATTCGTACCAGCAATAATTTCTAATTTAGGAAATCTTATTCTTAATTTTGCAATCCAAGTAATATATTGTTCAGTTGTTGGCCCTTCCTTATATGCCCCACCAGTAATTGGTTTCAATGCATAAATTGTAACTCTATCCAAATCATGTTTTTCTACAAAATCAAATAAATATTTCATATCATCAAATGTATCACCAAGTCCTACAATAACTGCAATACTTTTTTTAAAACCAGTTATTTTTGAAAACATTTTATCATATGGCTCAATAGGTTTACTTGGACAAACTTCTTTATGTAACTCAGGATGTAAAGTCTCCATAGAAGCACAAATACCTTTCATATAAGGTCTAAACAATTCTATTTGTTCATTTGTAAGAGCACCCAAATTAACCCAAACCTTTTCACCATATACAAAACTTACATTTTTAACCACTTCCAATAAATCCACATTAGACATTATACCATAACCACCAGTAATAAATTCAATTCTCCAATTAAATAATTTAGAAAATAAAGCCTCTAATAATATCGATCCCATAGACCTTCTTGAAAATTTAGGATGCTTAATTTTATGTTTTTGAGTAGTTCTAAAACAAAAAGTACAATCCCCAACAGAACAATACCAAGAAATAAAAATACATCTACCATACCAAGTTTTACCATTAAAATTTTTATTATAAACATTAGTTGCTTCATCTAATAAATTCATTAATTCATTATTCTTTTCAATATCACTAATATTAACAAGTACTGTATCCATAAAAAACAGATTTTAGAAATAGTTAAAAATCTTCCGATTTATCAAGAACATCACAAACTACCATATTAATTTTACCCTTTTGCCAATCTAAAATTAATTTTTCACTAGCCTTATTTATATCGAATTCATTTCCCTTTTTTTTATAATTAAATTTTTCACTTATTTTAATTAATAAATTTTCATCATCTAAATTTTTATCAAAAGAATCAAAATAATGAATTTGAATAATTTCATTTAAATATTTAATTAATTCATATGCATATAAATCAATATCTTCTAGATTCGCAGGATTTAAAGAACCCAAAATAACTTGCTTAATTTTATCTTTATTTTCAAAAGAAATAACACCGGGACTATCAAATAACATAACTTTTGGACTAATTCTCACTTTTTGAAGACCTTTAGTATAACCCGCATAAGAACTAGTTTTTGTTTTACCCTTTCCCGCAAGCATATTAATAACACTACTTTTTCCAGTATTCGGATATCCAACAACAGCAACAATTAAAGAACGATTCCTAATTTCAACATCATCATTAGATTGTTTTTTTGAAGCAAAATGCATAATTTTTTTTTTTAAAATAGTAGCCCCAAAATGTTTTTTTGTACTAATAAAAACCGAATTAGGAATACTTTTTTTAATTTCTTCCGCGTGTTTTTTATCAATTAAATCACATTTATTTATAATAAAAATAATATTTTTATTTAACTTCATTATTTTTTTTTCAATTTCATGATTTAAAGTAAGTTCAGGAATACGCGCATCCAAAACCATCATAACTAAATCAGAGTCAGTAATTACTTTATTAACATTAGACCAAAAGTTCTTTGCCATAAATTAATGTCAAATTTACTATTTATAATCATAGTGCATAATTATTCAAAATTTCTAGTATTATATAACATCTGAAAATTTGTAAACGAATGATTGTACAAGTAATCAATAACAGTCACCAAAACACTCTTTATTTTTTCATCATTAATCTTTTTTTCAAATTCAATGTCAAAATTTGGATTTAAATATGATTTACCACAATCGTTTGGAAAACGTTTTACAAACCGATCAGTATTCAAACTTCTAAAAAACATACTCATCATATGATCAGCTGGAATAATAAAATCAAAATAAATTTTAGGAAATTCACTTTTTAATTCATAATCTAAATTTATATTGATCAAATTACGATTTTGATCAAATTCTTCTTTAAAAGAATCCGTCAAACCAAATTCAGCAGAAAACAAATCATTTTCTCTCTTGTATCTAACAAATTCAGACTCCAATCCAGAGACTACACTGTAACCTCTTTGTCTTAAACAACTAGTTAAAGAATTCAAAACACTATTAAATTTTACTGCCCGTTTTGTCATAAATTTAAAAACATAAAATAATTTATAAATTTGTATAATAAGTATTATAACAATAAACAAAACACTTTTAAATAAAACCTAAAGATATCAAATATGACAAATTATAATTTAACAAAAGCAAAATGTTAATTTAATTCAACTAGTCTAAATTCTCTATATTATAATAATCAAAAAATAAAATTATTTTTCTCAAAATATTATAAAAATCAAAATGGAATATATCAAAGATCTTAAATGGAAAAAAGGAATAAATGTAAAAGACTTAGTTGAACAATTAGGTAATGTTGGATTTCAAAGTATTGAATTAAAAAGAGCAAGCAATGTATTTGAAAAAATGAAAATGGCAGGAGCTAAAATATTTTTTACATTTACATCAAATATGGTAACTAGTGGCCTAAGAGGATTTTTTGCACAATTAATTAATCTAAAAATGGCAAATGTTATTGTAACAACAGTTGGTGGAATTGAAGAAGATATAATGAAAGCTCATGGTGAAAAATTTCAAATGGGTAGATTTGATCTTGACGATTTAGAATTAAAAGAAAAAGGATTAAATCGAATCGGAAATTTATTAATTGATAATCAAAGTTATTTAATTTTAGAAGATATGCTAAATGAAATGTTAAAAAAATGTTATGAAAAACAAAAAAGATGGACACCAAGTGAACTATTTAGAGAAATTGGTTTAATGCTAAATGATGAAAATAGTATTTTATATCAAGCAGCAAAAAATAATGTACCAATATTTTGTCCAGCAATAACGGACGGTGCATTTGGCTTCCATCTATATATGTTTCAACAAAAACATCCAGATTTTATGATTGATGTAATTCAAGATTTTAAAAATATTGTATTATGTACAAGCCACGATGAAAAAAAAGGAATTATTTCATTAGGTGGAAGCATTTCAAAACACCATGCAATACTTGCAGGATTAATTAATGGCGGAATGGAGTTTGCAGTTTATATGACTACAGCAGAACAAAAAAGTGGATCAATGAGTGGAGCTACAACAAGAGAAGCTAAAAGCTGGGGTAAAATTAAAGATGAAAGCGATGCTGCAACAGTCATAGGTGACGTATCAATATTATTTCCATTAGCAATGATACATGCACTTGAAAATTTAATTGAAAACAAAATAATAAATTAAAATGGCTGAATTTCTATTATCAAAAAGTAAATTAATTGAAGAATATAATAAATTAAAAAATTTAAATGTAATAGTATCATATAGTCATAAAACAAATGAAGAAGTTGGAATCTTGCTTGAAAAATTAACTGACTGCAAATTTAACATCCATTCATTAAACTCATTAAAACAAATAAAAGACAAAACTCGAGTTTGGTATTTCCCATTTGCACATTCCAAAGAAGAAATTATTAATTTACTAAATAATAATATAAATAAATTTGTAATCGATAATGAAACAGACTTAAATAATTTAATTGAATGTATAAATAAAACTAATAAAAAAATTAAATTATTAATAAGAATGAAATTAAAAGAAAATACAGTAAAAACAGGAAAATATTTTGTTTTTGGATTAAATACTAAAAAAGTTAATGAATTAATTCAAAAACATTCTAATAATAATTTAATAGAAAAAATAGGAATTCATGTACATAGAAAAACACAAAATGTAGCAGAATGGTCATTAGTTGAAGATATTGTAAATTCATTAACAAAAGAAAATTATAAAAAAATAAAAATTATAAATATTGGTGGAGGGATACCATCAACATATAAAAATACAAATACAAGAACAATTGAAAGAATAAAAAATAAAATAAAAGAATTAGTTGAATACTGTAAAAAAGAAAATTCAACAATTGAAATACATATTGAACCTGGAAGAGCTTTAGCAGCACCATGTGTAAAATTAAAAGCACAAATAATTGCAATTGAAGAAAAAAATATCACTATTGATTGTTCAGTATACAATACATCTATTGATACATTAATTGCAGATATGAAATTAATTATACAAAATGAAATTGAAAATTATAAACCAGAAGAACAATATTTAATTAAAGGAAAAACGCCTTGTTCAATGGACATATTTAGATATAGAATAGGACTAAACAATCCAAAAAAAGGAAATTATATAATATTTGAAAATGCAGGAGCATATAATTATTCCTCAGATTTCTGTAATTTAGAAAAAATAAAAACAATAATTGTAGATTAAAATGGAATTAAAAAATAATTTTAATGGAAAATATTTTGTTGGAAATAGAAAAAATAGCAAATATGAAGAAAGCAAAATAATTATTTTCCCCATAGGCTATGAAGGAACAGTAAGTTATAATAAAGGTACAATAAATGGACCCGAAGCAATAATTAATGCTAGCCAATATTTAGAAAATTATGATGAAGAATTTGAAATTGAATTAAATAATATTCACACATTTAAAATTAGTAAATTTGATGAAAATATTAAAATCGAAACAGCATTAGATTTTGTATATGAAAATTCAAAAAAAATATTAAATGACAATAAATTTCCACTAATGATTGGCGGAGAACACAGCCTAACATTAGGATTAGTAAGGGCATTAAAAGAAAAATATAATGAATTCACAATCATACAAATAGATGCCCACACGGACCTTGATGAAAGTTATAATAATAATAAATATTCACATGCAAGCGTAATGAAAAGAATAAATGAAATTGAAAATATTAATATAATTCAATTAGGAATTAGATCAATTACAAAAGAAATACATCAATTTGTAAAAAATAATAATCAAATATGTACAATTTTTTCACATGAAATAAAACAAATGCCAATATCCAAATTAATTGAAAAATTAATACCAAATATAAAAAAAAATGTATTCATAACAATTGACGTAGATGGATTTGACCCGCATATATTTCCAAATACAGGAACACCAGAACCAAATGGACTTGAATGGCAATACACCATAAACTTATTTAAACAAATATTGAAAGAAAAAAATATAATTGGGCTTGACTTTATGGAATTTTCAAGTAATAAACAAGAACATTATTCTGATTTTTCAGCAGCAAAATTAATTTTTAAATTATTATGTTTAATAGAATCAAATAAAAAAACTATTTAATTTCACAAACAGATGAAAATAATGAATTTAAACTTCTTTCAATATTATCAGGCTCACAAATTTTAGAATGAATATAAGGTGAAATAATCCAAAGTTTATCAATAGAACTATCCGGATTAATAAAATAAAAAGATAAATTTTTATGTTTAGATAATTCATCCCAGTGATTTATTAAAAAATTTAAATTCTTTTTATTATTTAAAACAAAAATATTATTTACATCACCATCTAAACTAAAATCAAAATTATTAATATAATCAGTTATATAAATTTTTTTTACTATTCCATCATTATGTCTAATTATTAAATTATCTTTATTTTTTACAATAGTTTCTATTTGACATAGAATTAAATCTCTATGTCTAAAATAATCTTCAGCCCAATCTAATAAATTCATATAATTAATTAGAATAAAAAACTTTATATATCAATACGTAACGTATTTTATATAGAATACGTTATTTGAAAAGGGGTCTTAATGGAAACAAGAAAATTGGTTAAAACTGGTGCAGATACATACACAGTTTCAATACCAAAAAAATGGATTAAAGCAAATAATTTAAAAAAAGGAGATTTAATATTTTTAAAACCAAATAAAAATTGTTTAGAATTATCTACAACAGAAAATGTTGACAGAGAAGAAGTAAAAGAAATATCTTTTAATGTAGATAAAAAAAACATAAACTATCTAAGAAGAGCTACTATTTCAGCATATATTAATAATTATAATGTATTTAGATTTCACGGTACAGAATTAAATGAAAAATTAGATGATATAAGAAAAATATTACAAAATTTTTTAGCATTAGAAGTAACTGAACAAACAAATAGTTGTTTAGTTGCTAGAGATTATTTAAATTTAAATGAATTTTCAATTGCAAATACATTAAGAAGAATGGATATGATTGCAAGAAGTATGATAATTGATCTTAAAAATGATGATTTAACAACATTAAAATCACTAGAATTTAGAGATTATGAAGTAGACAAATTATATTTTTTAGTATCAAGATTAATAAGATCAATACTTGAAAATCCAAATAATCCACATAAATTAAGTTCAGTAGAAACCATATCAGTATGGTGGATGGCTAAAAATTTAGAAAATGTTGCAGATTTTGTAAAAAAAATAGCAAAAGAAATTGATTCTAAAAAGAAAAAAACAAAACAATTACAAGATACTTTCCTAAAAATTGAAGAATATTATTTAAAAACAATGAAAGCATATTTTACAAATAATAAAGAATTGGCAAATACTATAATGGGTGAAAGAGACGAAATCAATGAAATGATCATAAATAATAAAAACACACCCGAAAGTACAATTCACATGGTACAAATGGTCGACCACATAAGAAATATCGCAAAAATAATGTTAGATAGTGTTGAAGACAAAAATAAAAAATGAGTTATAATAAGATTAAAGAATACATACTCAAAAATAAAGAATTTTTAATATTATATATAATTTCTACAATATTTTTTATTTTATATCACTACATATATATGGGTTGGGATTTTGCGGCCTATGTAATTAATGCCAAATATTGGTTAGGATTAGAACAATATTTTGAAACATATCGGGCACCATTAATGCCATTTACATTAATGATATTTGGTGCAAGTAAATTTGCTGAATATATATATATATTTTTAATATCATCTCTTTTTGCAATTGCATGTTATAAATTTTCAAAAACAGTAAAATTAAATGAAATATTATTTTATGCATTTATGTTAAACCCATTTACACTTTTAATGGGATTAATAGAAGGAACTGAATTATTATCATTAACCCTATTATTATTTTCAATAACATTAATCTTAAATAATAAAAATAGTGGATATATGTTTGGATTAGCTTTTTTATGTAAATATACCAATCTCTATAATGCAATTTTTATTTTTTTTGATAGAAAGAAAAACATAATAAAAAATATAATAACATTTGCAATAATAATTGCACCATGGTTTATTTTTAATTATATAAATTATGGGAATTTTTTTACCAGTATTGCAAATGGTTATGCATTAAACGTAAAATTTAGAGATTATTTACCATTTGTATGGGGTTGGAGTAATTTTTTAATCTTATTTAATATAATATTTCCATTTTTAATTTATGGAATATACAAAAGAATTAAACAAATAAAAATAAAACCATTACAAAAAATTGATTGGATTTTAATAATATATACCATAATACAATTATATATCTATTTTAGTGTACCAGTAAAAGTTGAAAGATATTTATTTAATTTAATATTACCAGTTGTTTATTATAGTACATATGGAATAAATGAATTAATTAAAAATAAATCAAATATTAATGTAAATAAATACATTGCAATAATATCAATAATAATAATTTTAATCATAAGTATTAGCACAACAATAAAAATAGATAATAATTCAGGAAATTCAAATCCAACATCTTTAAAAATAATTAATATTGCAAAATCTGAAAATATAACACATTGTGCATTAAAAACAAATACATGGGTTGAAGTAAATTATTTATCTGACATAAATGTAGCACCAACAATAAACTTAGATCACATAGATATGCACATTAAAGAAGGATATATTATGATACTTGCACAAAACATAAGTCACAAATATAAATTCTATTCAAAAAATGGATATAGTGCAATAGGAAAAAAAAAAAACTGTAAATTAAATAAAAATCATAAACATGATATGACATATTTAGAAAGAATTCAAATTGATATAAAACGAAGATATAATGAAACAGAAAATATAGAACCATGTCACATAATTTTTAATAATCAAATTCTAAAAAAGATATGTGAAAAAATTAATTTTCAATAAATGTATAAAAACACAATAATTTTTATAAATTCAAATAAAAAATAAAAGTCATGTTAAGTTATAAAAAAATATGTGCATTTAAACAACAAATAACAGAACCAACTAAATTTCAAACCCTTTGTTCACTATTCAATCCAAAAGAAACAGTGGATGATTTGAAAAATATAGCAGTGTACACAGTACCATTCTATTTACTTTATCTAACTGGATTAACGGATGTATATGCAGCAGTATCAACTGGTTTGGGTACAAATTATGGAAATAAAATAACATTAACAAGCGCAATCGATACATCATTCGCTGAATTAGAAGATGAACAACTATTAAATCAAAATCAACAAGATAAAATGTCTGAAATTGTGAATTTACAAAATCAAGAAAAAATAAAACTTGAAGGTTATGGTCTGAGAACAGTAATTGGGTTTGGTATAATGGAGTATTTACAAAATCAAAACATATCATCAGGAACTGAAATACTCTATAATTTGGGAGTTGATGGACTTTTACTAATATCTTCATTTTTAGTAAGTGCATTTTTCAATATACCTAATAGCCATAAATTTTATACTGAAAATATAAAACCAATTAAACAAGCAAAAAATAAAGATCATGACAATTTAGAAAATATGGCATGGGATGATGATAGAAAAACCATAATTTTAGAAAAACATGAATTTACTAAAATAATTGAATAATTATTTTTTTAACTTTTTAAATAATTTTTTTCTAAAACTATCATCAAATAAATCATTTGAAAATGTATTTATTTTTTTATTTAATTTTTCATTAAATAATAAATTATCATGCTCTGGCTTTACAACTAAAATATTATTTTTTTCTTCTAATTGTTTTTTTTGTTCATTATTTAATTTTAAATTAATAGTATTTCTTCTAAAAAATGAAAAAGTTAATAAGGTTAAAATCAAAAAAATACTAAAATATAATGAATTATTTAAATCACCATTGTCCATAATAAAAGTCCCATTAATTGCAGGTTTTAAAAAACCATTACTTTTCAAATCAGAAGGCAAATAAATATCAATATTATTTAATTCAAGTGAAAGAGATAAAAAATGTAATGCTTGACCTATTGAATCATTTTTTAAATAATCTGCATATTCTAAATAACTATATCCTAAAATAGGAAAATAACCTCTATTTAATTGAGCATTTAAATTATTTTTAACAATTGATTTTTTAATTTCATAAAAACCAATTAAATCATCAGTACTAAAACCACCAGAAGTTAAAACATTATCTAATCTTGCCTTCAAAACTGCCGACTCATAAATACATTGAACATAATCACCACTAAAATAATATTTATTTAAATTGTCAACTTCTTTTTTTAAATCATTTAAAGGGAAATTAGAAATTGTTGAAATATATGAAAATCGTTCTTGAACTTCAACTAAAATTGAATTACAACTTGTTTGTAAAACAGAATCATCTAAATTTAAATTTTTATCAGTATTATAAAAAACTTTCCAAGCCTTTGAAGTTTTAAATCTATATTTAGCAAATGCCAAATTATACAAATAAACATCAGGTGTTTTATTAAAAGAATCTTGAGTTAAAAAATCTAAATAAGTCTTTACTTCAATTAATCTATTTTTTATTATACCAATTGTTTGAATATCAATTAAACTATTAATTTTCAAATTATCTATTTCAATTTTATAATTTGTATAATTTTTCAAAAGTATATCAGATTCATTAAAATAATAAGAATATTCATTTAAACCATTAGAATAATTAATAATTGATTTAATATATTCCAAAGCAATACTATTTGAAAAACAAATACTCGCAGCAGTATAATACTTTTTTAAATTTAATAGCTCATTTAATTTTAAAGAATTATTTTTTAATAAATCCATTCTATCTTTAAATATGAAGTCAATTTTACTATATTTTTCATAGTCTAAATTGTCAAAATTAAAATCATTAAAATTATTATTAAATTCACCACATAAATCATCAGCAAGAATATTTAAAATATCACTATATTTGTTTGAAATTGATAAATTAAATAAAGTATCATTTAAAATATTTAAATCAGTTGCAAATTCATATGCATCAAGAATATTAACATAAGTCCTTAAATCAGCCCCACTTTCATTAGCAAATTTAATTAAATCAAAAGTATAATCAAAATCATTTCTTAAGTCATTTAAATTTGAAATATTATTAAAACTCACACTATCATTATATACATAAAAATCAAATTTAACATCTTTATATTCAATAATTGAATCTTCTATAAGAGCCTTATAATTTTTTTTAAAAAAAGAAATAAATTGATCTGTTTCCTTAACTTCAGTTTTAAAATCAATTTTAAAAATAGGCTCAACATGATTTAAATATACAATTGTAACATCAGTATAATTAAATGATTTTTTAAAATTATCAAGTTTTGAATTGTTTAATACAAATAAAGAATCATTCTCTAATTTAGATTTAAAAAATAAAAAATTTTCATATGATTTAAAAAAAACTTTTACATTATCAAAATATAATTTTGGCATTGTTTCATTAAATTTTTTAATTTTATTTTCACCAAACGGTATTACAATTTTTTTCATACCAGAATTTATTGCAGCCTTAACTTTTTCTTCAATACCACCAACAGGCCCAATAATACCACCACTATTAATAGTACCAGTTATTGCAAAATCATCATGTATATCATGATTCAATAGTTTTGACATAGTAAGAATAGTAATTGCAGCACCAGCACTAGGCCCTCCAATTGATGAACTATCAATGTCAATAGTATAGTAATAATCAAAATGATTGCAATCAGAAATATATTTACAAGCAACACTATTTGCAATTCTTGATGATATTTGCGTATCTACTCTCGAAAAAGGATAAGTATTAAAAAAAATATTTCCAGTCCCATTATTAACATTTAATTTCATTTTTGCCAAAGTTCCAATAGATTGATTATTTAAACCAATTTCAGTAACAGCAAGCAAATTAACCGATTCATCTGCATAAACAAAATTACAAGCAAAAATTAATATTAAAAAAAAACATATTTTTCTTAAATTCATCATAAAATTAAGATTTTTGTCCAATATTTAAAGATTATCCTTATAATATTGCTAAAAATTGAATAAATTTAAAAAAGAAAAAAAATTAACAAAAATATGACTGAATTAATAATTGCTGAAAAACCAAGTGTTGCACAAAAAATAGCAGGTGCAATATCAGGTGGAAAAGCAAAAAAAGAAAATTTTAAGGGAACTCCATATTATAGGCTAAAAATAAAAGATAAAGAAATCATAGTAGCAGCTGCAGCAGGTCACTTATATGTATTAAATAGCCAAGTAAAAAATAAATATCCAATTTTTGATTGTGATTGGAAACCAATTTATGAAATTAATAAAGATGCAGATTATACTAGAAAATATATTGAGACAGTAAAAAAATTAGCAAAAGAAGCGGACGAATTTACAATTGCAACCGATTATGATGTTGAAGGAGAAATAATTGGATATAATGTATTAAAATATGCATGTAAAAAAAAAGATGCAGAAAGAATGAAATATTCTGCAATTACCGCACCAACATTAAAAAAATCATATGAAAATAAAGAAAAAACACTTAATTGGGGTCAAGCAGAACAAGGACTTGCAAGACATTTTCTAGATTGGTTTTATGGTATTAATATAAGTAGAGCATTAACAAGTTCAATTAAAGCAGCTACTGGAAAACATATTCAAATGTCATCAGGTAGAGTACAAGGACCAACATTAAAAATTCTAAATGAAAGAGAAAAAGAAATTTCTGTATTTATACCAGAACCATATCATGAAATAAAAATTCAAGGTGAAATTAATAAAAATAATATAGAATTAGAACATAAAGAAAAAAAATTCAAAGAAGAGAAAAGAGCTAAAGAAATATTTAATAAAGTAAATAAAAAAGACGGTAAAGTTACAGACATAACAAGAAAAAAATTCAAAGTAAAACCACCAGTTCCATTTGATTTTACACAATTACAATTAGAAGTAAATAAAGTATTTGCAATACCACCTAAAGATACATTAAAAATTGCACAAGAATTATATTCAAATGGATGGATAAGTTATCCAAGAACAAGTTCACAAAAATATCCAAAAGATTTAGATTTAAAAGAAATATTAAATGCACTTGCAAGATCAAAACAATATTTAGAATTAACAAAAAAAGTATTAAGTACAGATTTGAAACCAACTGAAGGAAAAAAAGATGATCCTGCACACCCGGCAATATATCCAACAGGTATATTACCAGGTACTGAAGATAAAAGATTATTAAAAGTATATGATTTAATTGTAAAAAGGTTTTTTGCAGTATTTGGAAGCGATGCTACGCGAGAAACAATGACAGTTACAGTAGATTTTGAAAAAGAACCATTCATATTAAAAGGAACAAGAACAGTTGAAGAAGGATGGTATGAATTATACAGACCACATTTAAAATTAGAAGAAGTTACTTTACCAGATATAAAAAAAAATGAAATCGTAATAAATAAAAAAACAATAAAAGAAGATAAAGAAACTAAACCACCAAAAAGATATACTGAAGCTAGCATAATAAGTGCACTTGAAAAAAATAATATCGGAACTAAACAAACAAGATCCGTAATTTTACAACAATTATTTCAAAGAAAATATTTAGATAGTAAATCAATTGAAGTTACAAAACTTGGACAAAAAATAGTTGAAACATTAGAAAAATATTGTCCTGAAATCTTAAGTATAGAAATGACTAGAAAATTAGAAGAAGATATGCAAAAAATATATGACAAAAAAATTCAATATGAAAGTGTATTAGACGAAACAAAAAAAATAATTAAAAAAGTTTGTGAAGAATTTATTAAAAAAGAAAAAGAAATTGGAAAAGAAATCTATCAAGCCAATATTATTGCATTAAATGAAAAAAATACTTATGGATTATGTCCAAAATGTCAAATGGGACAATTATCCTTGAGAAAAGGAAAATTTGGAGAATTTATTGCATGTAATAGTTATCCAGAATGTAAAACTACAATTAGTATACCTAGTGGAAAAAAAATAATATCTACAGACAAAGTTTGTGAACATGATAATTATCCACTTATTAAATTAGCAAATAAAAAAGGAAGAAAAATCGAACAAATTTTATGTATAAATAAAGAATGTCCAGGAAAAGAAGAATCAGAAGAAAATGAAAAAGATGAAATTGAAGGAAGTGCATGCAATAAGTGTAAAGATGGAATCATGATTAAAAGAAAAGGAATTTATGGAACATTTTATGGTTGTAATAATTATCCCAAATGTAAAAATATAATGAAATCTAATAACAATAATAATAGAAATGAGATACTAGCATAAATGAAAGCATTTGGAATAATAAGTAATGGCATGGAACGTTTTGCCATAGATGAAATAAAATCTCTTTTAAATACAGATAAAATTGAAACTTTAAATAATTGTTTAATTTTTAAAGTAGAAAACTATAAACAAATAATTAAATTAATATATTTATCAAAATCATTCTTTAAAATTGGATTAGTCTTAACAAAAATAAAATTAAGTGATTTTGAAAACTCTTTTGAAATTAATGATTCTGAATTTTCAATAATAAAAAAACTTAATTTAGAAACTCAATCAATGGCAACTAAGTTTATTTCAAAAAATGAAAATTATAAAAAACAAGACTTAGAAAGAGAAATTGGAACAAAAATATGTACCAAATATAATATAAAAGTAAATTTATCTAATCCCACCATTAATTTTTATGGATATATTGACAAAACAATTTTTATGGTAGGAATTGATTTTTCAGAAATAGATTTATCAAAAAGAGAATATAAATTACACAATTCAATTAATTCACTAAAAGGAAATATTGCATATGCCGCATATCAAATTTTAATTGAAAATGAAAAAAAGATTTCAAATAAAACAATATTAGACCCTTTTTGTGATACAGGAATAACATTAATAGAATCAGCATTATCACAAAAAGAAATGTCAACAAATTATTATAGAAAGAATATATTTGGTATTTTAAAAATCAAAGAATTATTTGATTTTAATATATTAGAATATATTATTTCACTTGACAATTTAAAAGAATTAAAAACCAAATTCATAGGCCATGACAGTGCAATAAAAAATGTATTATATTCACAAAAAAATGCAAAAGTAATGGGCCTAAAACCAATAAAATTCACAAAAATATTATTCAATGATATCGATATAAAATATGAAGAACATTTATTTGACTATATAATCACACAACCAAACATTTCATTTAAAAAAACAGAAAGTGATAAAATTGGGAAAAAAATAGAAAACTTTTGGATTAGAATTGACTACTTATTAAAAAAAAATAAACAAAGTAAATTAGTATTAATATTAAAATCAGACAGATATTATTTAGAACCCATTGGCTTTAAAATTGAAAGTAAACATGAAATAATAATTGGAAAAGAAACCAATACAATAATTAAATATAAAAGAGTTTAATGTTTTTTAAAAGAATCAACATCATTATATGTAATAACACCCTCTTTTTCTGCATTTTTATTTAAAAAATCAATAAATTCTTCAACCTCATAATTTTTTGTAAAAGGTGAAAATTCATCTATAAAATTTAAAAACATAGTCATTCCAGAACCAAATTTTGATTTAAATTTTCTATTAGTCTTTTTACAAATATCTCTAATAATAAAACCTAATGATTTTTCATAATTAAATTTATCATCATCATAAATACCAAAAGTATAATTTAAACATTCAGCAGATTGTAAATATCCACTTAAATTTTTATCAAAATCATAACAATCTAACATTTTAATAATATTATTTTTATGTTCTGAAAATACTTCAACAAAGCCATTATAAAAAAATAAACTTTTAAAACTTAAATTTTTGGCACCATATTGTTCAGCAAATTTACAAAAATCTAATGTTGCTTCAACATTAAAGCTCTCTAACCAACCCTCACCGTTAACTCTAGAAAAAGTCATATCTGTTTTTAAAAAAGGTAATTTTTGCATATAAGATAATAAAGATTCAAAACCTTGTTTCTGAGTCATTTTTTTTAAAACATAAAAAAAGTTTTTATTCATATCCCGGGAGTCGGAATCAGATCTGTCTTCTGAAATTCCAATATCACATCCCCTTAATGTAGTCAATAAAGGAATACAATTAGAATCCACTATACCATACACATCATCCAAAGTATCAAAACAAGATTCAATTTTATAATCCAAACTCTTGGCATGAGAAATAAAAGTTGAAATTTTCTCTGCTTTATCTTTATATGTTAATAATTTATTATAATCACCCAAGTAAAAAATATTATATTCTTTTGAAACACCTAATTCAATAATAGTATTATAAATTTGTTCTTTCCTATCATTAAGTGCAACTAATGAATTAAAATCACTAACCAGAGTGGAAAGATTAATTTTAAAATTATGTCCATCTTTATTTACTTTTTTCACATAATCTAAAACTGAAAAAATAATATCTGACCTTTCTTTAGCATTTGAATGAGCAAAGTTAAAAGGATTATCCATAATTGAAACAGGATTTTTAGAATTATCAATTACATCCTTATAATCAGATTCAATTTTTTCTAAAAAACCATAAATATTTTCAAAAAAACAATTAAAATTATCAATAGATTCTCCCTCTCTTAAAAGATGATCATCTAAAGAAAAAGGTTCAGCCATTAACCCTTTCAAACCATTAATTTTAGTAATTTTTTTTTTAAGTTGTGGATATCTATTATATAATGAATCAATTTTTAAAATATTATCCACTCTTAATTTAGAAACACCTTTACCATAAGTTTTCTCTAGAAAGGAATAAGTCTGATTAAAAGTACCCCCAAGAGTTTCTGAACTTACAACTTCTGTTTCTAAAGACATATAAAATAAAATAAAAAATTACTTATAAAAACTATTGTAAAAAAATATAAATAATAAAAAATTAATTTAAACTCAAATCCTCATGAGCTATATCATCAGAATAAAAATGTTTAAAGTTTTCAATAAGTTCATCTTTAGCATTTTGATCTCCAGAATCATAATCTTGAAAAAATGTACTCACATTTGAATTTCTAATAAAATCCATTTTAATTTTTTTACCAGTTTTATCACGTATTTCAAATAACATCGTTTTATAATTTTGAAAATCATCACAAATAAATCCCATATAATTTAAAATAAAATTATTTAAATTATCATCATATTCAAATACAGAAAATATTTCTTTAATTAAATCTTGTTCATCAACAAATCTAGAAATATTTTTATTATTTTCAAATAAAGTTTTAAAAGATATTGGTTTTGAATTTAAACTTTTTGCAATTTCACAAAACTCAATAGTTTTTTCAAAATTCATATTTTCAAAAGAAGTAATATTTAATCCATCAAAAGCATAATTCGTATCAACAAATGAATAATCTGATAACTTTGTTAGAAAATTTTCAAAACCATCAATATCACCCATGTATTTTAAAAAACGAAATGCTGAATTCGTAAATCTTGAAGGAGTTTTTGTAGTAGATAAATCAAAATTAGTTTGATTTAATACATTCAATAATGACAAATATTTTGGATCTAAAACCTCACAAACATTTTCAAAAACATTAACACATCGATTAACAATATAACCTAAACTTGTTATCTGATCAAAAAATAAATTAATATTTTTAGATTTTCCATCAAATTGTAAAACTTTTTTGTATTCAGGTAATTCTAAATTTTTATGCTGTTTTTCAATTTTTAATTCTATTAAAAGATCATAATATTTTTCCTTAACTGGCTCAAATTCTCTTAAATGAGAATCAAGTGAACTAATAATTACAAATGGGTCAACAGTAAAATCATGGCCAGTTCTATTTAAATTATGTAAATAACCTAAAATAGAAAAAACTATTTTTGAATTTTTAGGTTTTATTAAATCACTTAATTTTGAATAACTCATTAAATTTGAAGTACCACAGTTATTAGTAAGTTCATGATCATATTCACTTTCTAATATTTCTAAAAAATCATATAAGCCATTAGAATTATCAACAAAATGTTTAAAATCTACCTCACTCACAGATAATTGATCTTCCAAAGAAATGGGTTTAATTATTTTACCCCTAAGACCATTAAATTTTAAAATAGAACTTTTAGCTAATGGGTTTTGCTCATATAATTCTGACAAACTATTAATTTGTCCAATATTTAAACCAAATAAATCAGTACCATATAAACTTGATAAAAAATTAACAGTAGAATTATAATCCCTATGTAAAACAGGCCCAGTATGTTTAGTCAAAAAATATCACCATAATAAAATAATAATAATAATTTAACTTATAAAAATTATTATAAAAAAATATAAATAATAAAAAAATTATTATCTCTCGTTTTCTCGATCCATATTTGATTCATCAAAACTTTCTTCGTCTTCTGCAGAATAATTTTGATCATCACTACTAGTTTCAGAGTCATCTGATTTTTTATCGCCACTCTCAATATTTTCAGAATGTGCATGATGTTGATTAAAATCTTCATCTCTAACTATCTTATCATTTTCATCTAACTCTAATTCATTATCTTTTACTTCTACATCAACATTAGTGTCTTCACTCTCACTACTAAATTCAACATTAGTGTCATCTATATTTAAATTTTCATCCATATTCTCATCCTCATTTTTAAAACTTGTAACTGATATACAAACATCACCTTGAGATAATTTCATAATCCTTACACCCTGAGTATTTCTTCCAATTGTTGAAACATCAGAGGCTTTAACCCCAATAAGTATACCATTTTTAGAAATTAAAAGTATAGATTCATCACCATTAATTGGACGAACTGCACACACATTACCATTTCGTGGTGATGTTACTATATTAATTACACCCTTACCACCACGATTAATTAATCTATAATCTGTAGACTTAGTTCTTTTACCATAACCATTTTCAGTTATAGTTAAGATATCTTGATCATCAGAAACTTTCATAAAATCTACAACATAATCATGTGAATTTAATCTAATACCACGAACACCTTTACTATTTCTTCCAACAGAACGCACATCAGATTCTTTACACTTAACAGCTAAACCATTTCGACTTGCAAGTAATAGTTTATCACTCCCATCAGTTAATAATACTTTAACAACACTATCATTAGGCATTAAATTAATAGCTGTAATTCCACCAGAACGCGGTTTGGAATAATACTTTAATGATGTTTTCTTTAATAATCCAGATTTAGTTGAAAAAATCAAATTCTTATTAGGATCAAAATCACTTACCATAATTGAACTCGTTACAATTTCATTTGGCGCCAATCTAACTAAATTTACAACAGCCCTACCTTTTGCAGTACGAGTTGCTTCAGGCACATGAAATGCTTTTAACCAATGAATTTTTCCAGTATCAGTAAATAATAATAAATTATCATTACTATTACAAACATACATTTGATCAATTACATCCTCTTCACGAGTAGTTGCACCAATAACTCCTTTACCACCACGTTTTTGTATTTTATATGTATTTAAAGGAATTCTTTTAACATAACCACTTTTAGAAATTGTTATTACAACTTTTTCTTTTTTAATTAAATCTTCATCTAAAAAATCACCAAGTTCTTCATAACTAATTTCACTTTTTCTCTCATCACCAAATTTATTTAATATTTCTAAATATTCTTCTTTAATTATTTTATATATTTCTTCTTTATGCTCTAAAATAAAACGTAATTTTTCACTAAGAATTTCAAGTTCCTCTAATTCACGCTGTAATTTTTCAACTTCAAGACCAGTAAGTTTACTAATTTTCATATCCAATATTGCCTTAGTTTGAATTTCATCTAACCCATATTTATCCATTAATTTAACTAAAGCATCATTATAATTACTTGATGATTTAATTAATTCAATAACTGCATCAATATCATCAACTGCAATTTTTAATCCCCTTACAAGATGAAGCTTAGCTAAACATTCATCCAATTCAAATTGAGTTCTTCTAGTTACAACTTCAAATCTAAAATTATTAAAATTCATTAAAACTTGAGGTAAATTTAAAACACAAGGGATTTGATCTTTCAAACCCAACATATTAACAGAAAAACTAACTTGTAATCTAGATAATAAAAATAATTTATTTAAAACAACTGCAGCTTCTGCACCTTTTTTAATTTCAATAATAATTCTAACTCCATTTCGATTTGACTCATCTCTAATATCAGAGATACCATCAATTCTTTTATCCTTAATTAAATCAACAATAGCCATTAACATATTTGCTTTGTTTACCATATAAGGTATTTCATCAACAATAATAATTTCACGACCGTTCTTTTCTTCAATTCTAGTTTTTGATCTAATTATAACTTTACCCTTACCTGTTAAAAAATAACTTCTAATTCCACTCACACCACAAATAATACCACCAGTTGGAAAATCAGGACCTTTAACAATTTCAAATAATTTTTCAACATCCAAATCAGGATTTTCTATTAATGCAATTAATGCATTTAAAATTTCTGTAGAATTATGAGGCGGAATATTGGTTGCCATCCCTACAGCTATACCAGTTGAACCATTAAATAATAAATTTGGAAATTTAGCAGGTAAAACTACTGGTTCTTTTTCTTTACCATCATAATTAAATTTAAAATCAACTGTATTTTTATTTAAATCTTCAATTAAATTAGACGTAATTTTCTTAAGTCGAGCTTCCGTATATCTATAAGCAGCAGCAGAATCCCCATCAACAGAACCAAAATTACCTTGACCATCAACTAACATATAACGCAAAGAAAATTCTTGTGCCATTCTTACTAAAGAATCATAAATTGCCATATCACCATGAGGATGATAATGCCCCATAACTTCCCCTATAATTCTTGCACATTTAGTAAATGATTTATTATACAATAAATTATTTTGATTCATACTATAAATTATACGTCTATGAACTGGTTTCAAACCATCCCTAAAATCAGGTAATGCCCTTGAAACAATAACACTCATTGCATAGGACATAAATGCAGTTTTTACTTCATGATTGATATCACATTCTAATATTTCTTTAGCAAAAGGTTCTTCCATAATATCACACTTATTCTTTCTTCTCGTCTAATTCGTCAAATTCTTTTTGAAGTTCTTTCTTTTTAATTTCTAATTCAACATATTCTTTTTCAAGTTCTTCATTTATTTTTTTTGATAAAAATTCCGAATCTATTGATTTAGAATCATCCAATTTAACTTGTACACCTTTTAATTTTAAATCTTCTTCTTCTTTATCTAAAACATCATCCATATCTTTATTTTTCAAATTATCTATTTTTTTTGATTCTTCATTTAAAACTTTTTTAACTAAATTATTATAAGTTTTAATTTTTAATTCTTCATCTTTTACTTCATTTATTTTTTTATTATAAGCATCTTCTAATTCATCATATTTATTCAAATTTTCTTGAAATGCTTTTAAATCATCAATATCAAAATAATTAAAAAATTTACTAGTTAAAATAATACGTTTAGATTTACCCTCAGGCTCTCTTTTAATAAAACCTTTTTTTTCTAAATATTTTAAATGATCATAAGCATTTGATGAACGAATATGAATAATTTCGGATTGAGTTATTTTTGGATGTTTCCAAGCCACGATTGCTAATGTTTCAATTACTGCTTTTGGCATTTCAGTTTCAGGCATAAGATTTTTTACTAAATCAAAATAATCTGACTTAACTGATAATTTAAACCCATTTTGATATTTTAATATTTGTAAACTAGTATCTCGAGCATCATACTCTTTTTGTAATTGAGAAATTACTTTATTAATTTGCCTTGCATCTGAATCTAATAACAGTTTTAATTCATCAATAGATACAATCTTACCTCTAGCAAATAAAATCGCCTCAATTTTGTTCTTCAATATTGGCCTCTTTTTTTAATTTTTTATTTTCTAGTATTTGTACTTTTAATGCCCTATCAACTTGATGAAATTTAAGTAATAAATTAGTAAACATCGTATTCACATCTAAATTTGAAAATTCTAATTTTTGAGGATAAATAAATTCAATTGTACCAGGCAAATAATTCATAACAAATTGAGTTACCTTATCTAAAGTTTCAAATAATGCTTCAAACTCTGCAAAACATTCATAAAAACCATCATTTGTTTCACTTTCTTTTGCTTCAAATAAATCTACTTGAACAGATACAATAGAATTATCTTCAAATAACTTTTCTAAATATTTACTCAAAGTGTCCTCTATATGTTCTTTTGGTCTACCAATAATTGTAACAGTAGATCGAATATGTAAATATCCCTTAGAATAATAATTTTCAATTGTGTCTTTATCTAATCTATCAACCATATTGTTTCAAAAAACACTCAATTTATAAGTTTAATGAGATAAAATTTACATTTTTTATTTATAAATGAGATTCATTTAAAAATCAAAAAATTTCTTTTTAAATAAACCAAAAAAATTCAATAATAGAATTAAAAAAGAACCCACAATAATGACCTTATATGAAATAAAAGACTGTATATTTTTTTTAGATTCAACTAAATCCATTAAATTAATTTTAGAATTTAATTTATCATCTATTTCAAATTTTTGCATTAATAATGGCATAACTTGATTAAATTCATTTAAAAGTATATCATTATTTTTTAATTTTATTTTATTACCATCCATAAATTCTATATTTTCACCATATTCCTCAAAAAAAGAACTTAATTCACTATAATTATTTGAATTATTAATTATCTTAATTTCATTTATATCATTAATTTGTATTTTATTTTCATTACTATCATTTTGAATATACACGTTCACCAATTCATCAATATCATTTTCTTTAATTGAATTATTAATAAAAAAAATATCATATTTAAATTCCTTAAATGTCTTAAGTTCACTTTTTTTTAATTTAATTTTCAAATTAAAATTATCATTTTTTATACTTTCAGGAAATAAATTAAAAGAGATCTTAGTAATATTCCGACTATTTACAATAAATGATTTATCATAAACTTTAGAATATTTTTGAGAATGTCTATAAAAATAATAAATTAAATCAATATTTTTATTTATATCAAAATAATTTATTATACTCAAATTAATATAAATTCCATTTTTATCAATTGTATTATTAGAAATATTTATTTCATATACAATTTTATTATTAAAATCATAATATTCATTCATTAAAATATTTGTTTTATTTATACTTATATTTGTCAAATTAGAATTATTTGAAACATTTATTTGAATATTATTACTAATATTATCATTACTCAAATTATTATTATAAGTTATATTTGTATTATTAACAATCGTTTCAGTCAAATTAAAATATCTAATACTTATATTTTTATTTTTAATACAAATAAATGTTTCATTAATTCTAGGGGCATAAGTACAGGTTTCTACAAATAAAAAAGTATTATTTTTTATAATTAAATTTAAATTTTCAAATTCAAAATCATCTAAAATCAATTTATTATTTAAAATAGTAAAATTTGAACTACTTATATTTAATGCATTAATATGTAAAAATGATAAAAAAATAGCCACCATTATTAATATTATTTTTAATTTCATATGGTTAATATACATTTGGTTTAAATATAGATTGTTGATATAAAATTGAAATCTTTACATAAGATTTAAAAAGATTACATACAATAATAGAAATATACAAAAAAAATAAAAAAAAGAGGTTGAAAAATCGGATTTCTAGATTTTCTGGGCAAAAAGAATCAAGACAAGGAACTTAGTGAAAAGGATTTATTAGAAACTATGCCAGAGGCACCAGTTTTAAGTTCTAATAGTAATGAATCTAAAAATAATTTTCACTTTGGAAAGATAGGTCTTGAAAAAGTTGAACCCGACATAAATAATATCGAAAATAGAAATAAAGAATTAATTCAAGATTTCAATCACACAAATACAAATCAAGATTTAAATTCATTTAAACACAATACACAAAATATTGTAAATAATGAACCAATACACAATCAAATTCCAGTTAATCATGACATTCCACAAAAAAGTATAAATAATAATGAACAATTATTTTCAAAAATTGAAGAAAACATAAAATTAAAAGAAAGAGAAAAAAAATATAATAGAAATAATGTAGAGCCCATTTTTATTGAAACTAAAGATCATGAAAAAATGATTAAAGATTTAGAATCAATTAATAAAAATGTGGCTGTAATTGAATCTAAATTTAATTCAATAATACACATAAAAGATCAAGAAGATTCAAAAATAAATAAACTTGCAAGCACATGTGAAGAATTACAAAAAAAATTACTTTATATTGATAAAGTTGTTTTTGAAATAAGGTGAAATAAATGAAAGATGTACCAATTTATGTCAAAATAGATGACTATAAAGATATTGTAGATATAATAAGCGTAATTAGATCAAAATTAGATCAAGCAAAATCAACAATCGATCAAATAAATAATTTAAAAGCAGAAGAAGATAGTGAAATTGAATTATGGCTTAGCGAAATTGAAGAAATTGAAGAAAAAGTTGAAACAAGTGAAAGTATATTATTCAATAATTAAAAATGAAAAAATCAGATTATTATGTTGGAATAGAAGATCATCAATTATTAAGACGTAATATTTTAGAATCTACAAAAGGTACAATTAAAATATTACAAAGAATAGAATTGATAAAATCTAAAAGATCACAAAAAATAACAAAAATAATTGAATTAAAAAAATTAGTTGAAGACATTAATTATTTGATTGAAAATTTAAAAAAAGAATTACCAAAAATAGAAACACATTTTCAATATAATGAAAAAAGAAAAACTACTAAACAAGAAGATAAACACACAATTAGAAAAAAACCTATTTCTAAAAGAGCTACAAAAAAAAATACTGAAGCTCAATTAAATATACATGAAAGTAAAAAAACAAATCTAAATGATTTAGAAAATGAATTAGATGATATTGAATCTAAATTAAAAAATTTAGGAAGATAATTATCTCATCCTTTTCATTTTTGGCAATATCCATTTTTCTTTTGCTAATTTTAGTAAGGGATTACATTTATCTTTTATGGATAAAAAACCACCAACTTGCAAATATTTTTCTAATGAAGAAGTTCTACAAACAGAATGCGGATCACCAAATCTTCCAATGCCATTTATATCAACTGTTGTAAAATATACCCTTGGCTTTGGGGATCTTGCACCAGAAAGAATCAAATCTAATGTTTTTTTATCAGGACCTAACATAAAATTAGGAATTATACTATATTTTTCATCACCATTTTTTTTAAGTAATAATTCTTTTAATTGTGTTAAATGAAAAAAATGATCTCCATTTTGCTTTATTGAAAAAAGAGGAAAATATCCCTCACAAATAATATCTTGTTTTGATCGTGGAATTAATGAATTTAAATCATAATTGTCCGTTTTAAATTTACCAAAATCTATTTGATTTAAATTATAAGAACTATCATTACCAGTCCCATCAAACGGACTAAAACCAATAATATTCATATCACCAATATTTTTCCCATCAAAAGAAACCGGCACAGTTGTTTTTGCAGTATATGGTCCATCAGGAGTATATTGCATTGTATTAAAAAGACCAAATTCTAATCTACGATCATGAAATTTAGAATAATTAATCAAAGAATGTCTAATAAGACAATCAATTTTAATTAATTCAATATTTGTAACTCTCATAATATTTTACAAAAAAAACATATTTTAAATATTTAGATATTTAAGTATACATATACATATATTTAAAAAGAATTAATTTTCTGATTTAATACGCGAGAGAGTAGCAAAGCCTGGTCAAATGCGCTGGACTCAAAATCCAGTCCTTCGGGTTCGTGGGTTCAAATCCCATCTCTCTCATTATTTATTTTTAACCATAATTCAAATTTATCTATAATCGTATTATTATACATTTCATTTGAAAAAGATAATTTGTTCAACTTATTTTGTTCAAATAATTCCTTAATAAAAAAATTAAATAAACTTACTTTTTTTTCATTCCAATTTTGTATTTTTATAAAAGTTACACATTCAAATGTAGTACTACAATAACCAAATCTCAAATCATCAGTATTGTCTTTAGGATAAATGGCACAAACACCATTTTCATTAATATCATTTTTTCTAATTAAATTTAAACAAATTCCACTTTTGTCTAATTCATCTTTTCCATACCTATCTCTAAAACCTTTATTATTATTTTTAAATTCAGAATACTCTTTAGTATTTTTATCAATACCACATTCTACTTCTTTAATATTTGTTAAATTAACAGAACAACAACCAAAACAATTATACCCTGTCATAATACAAGGATTATATTTTTTTTTATTAATAACATTAAGTTTCATTTTATTTTTTTAATAAAAACTAAAAAAGCAGTATGACCAATACTAACTGGTTTTGGTCTAACCTTTTTACCTTCAACATTCCATTCTCGCTCAGTAAGTTCAATAGTTTTTTGATGATAAAAACAATCAAAATCATTTAGACTTTCAACTAAAGTTTGAACTTGTGTAATGCATGGCAAATAACAAACCATAAAACAACCAGTATTTAATTTTTTACTAGCTGAATTTAAAATCAGTTCTGGATTAGGCATATCAACAGTTAACAAATCTATTTCATTTTGTTTAATATCACTTTGCAAATCCCCATGAATAAATTCAACATTACTAATATCTAATTGTTGTTTATTTTTATTTGCAATTTTAATATGTTCTTCTCTATTATCATAAGAAAAAATATTTGCATTTGGAAATAAATAACCCATTGAACAAGCAAGAGCACCACAACCAGAACCACCGTCAACAATAACACCATTTTGTTTAGGTAGAGTATGTATAACAATTGCTCCAATATCTTTTGAAATAATTAATGCAGGACCTCGTTTTAATTTGCTGAAATTATCATAAAAATTAGCATCCCAAATAAATAATTCATATCCAGTATTAGTTTTTATTAAACCAGAAGATTTATTTAAATCTTCAATTGAAACTGAACCATGGCTACATGAATACTCAGAATCTAAATTTGAGACTAACCATCGTTTGTCCGTTTTCTTATCAAATAATACTTTTTTATAAAACATAAAACAATGTGATTTTTTTTATTTAAAAAGCTAAGGGTTTGCAAAGTTTAATAAAATGTAAAGCAAATACAGAAAATATGTCAATAGAAACATCCAGAGTCAATCCAAATATTAAAATTATCAAAAAAGATTTTGGACATAAATTTAGAGAATTAAATGAAATACATAAGAATACAATTTTTGATTTTTCTTCAAACATTATATATACTAGACACTCAAACGAAGTTCAAAATTTTTTAATAGAAATAATTGATTAAAAAAATATTGATATTGAATGTCCAGGGATTGAAAAACTTGAAAAAGACAGTAGGGTTTGTTTTTTTAATATAATAATAGAAAAAACAATATTTAATATCGTTTTAGACTTTAAAACAAATGAAGGGAAGAAATCACCCCATATTAATGTAAAAGTAAATAGAAATTTTACAAAAAAAGAAAAAATTGTATTTGATAAAATAAATCACAAAAAAATAATTTTTAAAAAAAATAAAATTAATTTCGAAAAAATGTTTTTAGAAATACTTGAGTTATTAAAAAATGAATTATTTAGTATTGACTTCAAATATCAAATTTTACAATTAAATAATAATAATAAATTATATAAAAAAATTAATGATTTACTCAAATAAAATAGAAATTCCCTTCTGCTCTTTGTTTTTTATCTAATACGCTATTTCTTTTATTTATTCTTGGCCTATTATTTTCTTCATCTCGCCTAAAGGTTATATCTAATATTTTTAGAAATTCATTCATACCTTCAGACATAAATAATGGACTTTGAATTTCACCTTGTTTAGATGGAATACCGTCAAAAATAATTATACTTTTACATAAATAATCTACAAATAATAAATCGTGATCAATAACTAATACAGTTTTACCCATAGAAATTAATCTGTCTTTAATTAATCTACTTGTAACTAATCTTTGCTCAACATCCAAATAACTACTAGGCTCATCAAGTAAATATATGTCTGCATCTTTTGCAAGACAAATTGAAATTGATAGTCTTTGTAATTCACCACCAGATAATTCATTTAATTTTTTATCATATAATGATTTTAAGTCAAGAGGAATTTCATAATTATATTCCCACTCTTGTGAACCAAATTGTTCAATTTGATCAGTTAATAATTCAAGTACATTAATTGAACTATCACTATTAAGATATTGTGGCTTATATGAAACTTTTATTTTACCATTTATTTTACCTTTTGATAATTTCACATCACCAACTAAAGCTCTCATAAAAGTAGATTTACCAATACCATTTTCACCCAGAATACCATATAAATTACTTTTAAGAATTTCACCGCTCTCGGCCTTAAGTTTAAAATCACCCAATTCAATATCAATATTATCCCAATCAATTACATTACCTAATTTTGGTAATCCCTCTTGAGCAGAATTTTCAAATTTAATGGAATGATCTCTAAATCTCATATTATTTTCTTTAATATAACCAGACAAATAAACATTAATTCCCTCTTTAGTTGACTTCACACTACTTAAAATACCATAAGCAGAAGAAGTACCATACATTATGTAAATTAAATCTGTCATATAATCCAATGCAATTAAATCATGTTCAATTACAAGAATTGCAATATCTTCAGTACATAAATCACGAATTAAATCACTAACTTTAATTCTTTGTTTAATATCTAAATAACTAGTCGGCTCATCAAAAATATACACATTAGCTTTTTTCAATAAAGTAGCAGCAATAGCAACTCTTTGTAACTCACCACCAGAAATTTGTTTTAATGTTCTATTTAAAATATTAGTTAAATCCAATTTATCAATTAATAAATTTAATTTATCATTTTCATTAACTTTATTTAATAAATCAATAACAGTACCATCAAATTGATCAGGAATTAACTCAACTTGTTGAGGCTTATATGAAACAGTAACTTTACTCGAATTTAAATCTTCAAAATATTTATGGGCGGGAGTACCTTTAAAATAATTAATAATTTTTGAAACTTCCGCTTCAGTACCAACTTCACCTAAATTTGGTTTAATTAAACCAGAAAGAATTTTTATTGCAGTAGATTTACCAATCCCATTTTTACCAAGGACACCTATTACCTTACCAAAAGAAGGAACAGGTAAACCAAAAAGAGCAAAACCATTTTCACTATATCTATGAATTGGAATATTATTAATCATTTCAGGTAAATTAATTATTTGAATTGCATTAAATGGACATTTATGAACACAAATATTACAACCAATGCACGTTTCTTCAACAATATTAATTTTATTTGTAAGTGCATCTTTTGTAATACACTCCCCGCCAGTTTTATTAATAGGACAAACAGGCATACAAATATAATTACAATCAGTAGGAGCCCTACATTTTTCCTTATCAACAATAGCGATTCTTACCATAATTAGGAGTCAAAATACACATTTATAAAACTAATTAATAATAAAATATAAAATTAAAAATACATAATAAAAAATAATATATATATTTAAATGATCTTAAAAGAATTAAATTATGCCATTAATTAATATTTTCAAAAATGGAGAAGAAGAAAAAATACCAAAACAATTAGGTTATATTTTAGGAAACCACGTTCTAAAGAGTTTTATAGATCAAGGTTTATTAAAAAGTGATTCTGGAAATCTAAATTTAAAAAAACAAATAGCAAAAAATGGTTTTGATTTTGTTTTAAAAGCAGGAAAAGCATATATGTCAAATAGTCCCGAATATAGAATTTATCCAAGTCCAAATCAAACAATAGAAGAAATAATTGAAAGTAGTGGCGGATTTTCAAAAATAAATTTAGATGGTACACTTGAAATTCCAAATAACAGAATAGTTTATTGTCAATTAGACATATCAGTAGATAGTCAGATTACAGATCCAAAAGAAAAAAAATTTCACGGACCAAAATATTTAATATTCTCAGGAAAAAGCGGGTTTGCAAGATCATTTATACAAGTAGAGGCATTAGCAGACTATAGTGGACAATTAGATTTTGTATCATTTGAAAATAAAGATGAAAATAAAAAAAAAATATGGGTAAAAATACACTCAAAAGATTTTAATACCATAATTTATCCAACACTAAATGTAACTCAAGGGTTTTTAGGACATAATATTTTAAGCCCAATGGATCTTTTTGAATTAAATAAATTATATCAATCCGAAGACTGGATTAAAAAAAAAATGGAAGATGACATCACAGATCCAAGATCAATTGAACAACCAAATAATGTATTAACTTATGTAGACCTTAGAGGAAATGAAGGAGAAACAGTTGCATTAAGAGCAAGAAGGGAAGAGGCATTAACAGTTGATTTATTTAAAATTTACAATAGCGACGGATTTCAATATCAATCATCAGATTATTTTGAAGAATTAAAAATAGAAAATGGCAAATTTAGAGCAAAATTCCCTGATTCATTATTAATGAGGGGTTGTGAATTTTTTGATTTTCCAAATTATTTAATGGGATTTTTATCTAGATATCCAAATAAAGTATTTGGAACATCAGGCGTTAATTCAGCAACAGCATTCCACACAACATTTTGTGGACAACCAATGCATGAAATAGATGTATTTGAAAATAAACTATTTCAACCAGGAGTTTATGTAATTAGCGATATGAAATTATTTTATGTATTAACAGACCAATTAGAAACAGAAAAAGTAGGCTCATATATTGGTCAAAAAGGCATAAAAGCCTCAAAATGGTTTAAATCACAATAAAACTATATATTACTTATAAGTAAACTTTATATATTAATTCCTATTCTAAGAGATATAAGTGAGAGAAGAAGGAAGGATTTTTTCCATAGGCAAAAAAACCTTAAATTAAGAAAAACATTGTTATAAAAATGCAAAAGATAAAAATATTAAAACCAAGCCTGAGAATTAAAAAAAGATACATTTTATTTAAAATATTATCAAAAAACAAAATAAATTTAGATCAAATTATTATTGAATTTAAAAATTCTATATTAAAAATAATCGGATTATTTGGATTAAATATGAGTGGATTTCAAATAATTAAAAAATTATCAGATAAAAGTAATATTGTAGTAAAAACAAATACTAAATATTTAAATTTTATTAAAACAATTGCAAGTACAATAAAAAAAGTAAATAGTGAACCAATAATAATACATTCCACTAAAACAAGTGGTGTATTAAATAAAATATTGACAGATTTAAAAAAAGAAAATGTGTCAAAAAATATAAAATAAAAAAAACAGGTGAAAAAATGCAACCTTTACAACATCAAATAATGGGATATGATAGAGCAATTACAACATTCTCTCCAGAAGGGAGATTACTACAAGTAGAATATGCAGACAAATGTGTTAAAAATGGAACATCCGCAATAGGTCTTTTATGTAAAGACGGTATTGTTATTGTAGCAGACAAAAGGGTAGTAGATAAATTAAAAATTAGCTCATCAGTAGATAAAATACACGAAATTGATACACACATAATGGCAGCAACTGCTGGAATCACAAGTGATGGAAGAGTATTAATTGAAAGATCACAAATGAAAGCACAACAAAATAAATTAACTTACGATACTGATATTGATATTTTAAACATTGTAAAAGACACTGCAAATTTAAAACAATATACTACGCAATCAGGTGGAATAAGACCATTTGGAATTAGTATAATTTATGGTGGAATTGATTCAACAGGAGCAAGATTATTTATTACAGAGCCAAGTGGAATATACAATGAATATAAAGCATGCGTAATTGGTGAAGGAGAACAAACGATTAAAGAATTTTTAACAAAAGAATACAAAGAAAATATTTCAATTAATGAAGGAATTAAATTAGGAATAAAAGCAATGAAATTATTTTTAGAAAAAGAATTTAGTTTAGAAAGAATGGAAGTTGGAATAGTTGAAAAGGAAAATAAAAAATTTGTATTAATGGGAAAAAATGATTTAAAAAAAATAGGATTTTAAATGGTATCAGTAGATAAAGCAATAATTGCAAAATTAAAAAAAAATGGAGACTGTTTTGAAGTATTAGTTGACTGTCAAAACGCATTAAAATTAAGACAAGGAGATAATGTTGATCTAGCAGATATAATTGCAGATTATAAAATTTTTTCCGATGCAAAAAAAGGGTTTTTAGCTACTGAATCAAAATTTGTTGAAACATTTGGAACTTCAAATATAGAAGAAATCGCAATTGAAATAATAAAAAAAGGAGACATTCAAATAACTGCAAATCATAAAAAAACATTATTAGAAGAAAAAACAAATAAAATAATTGGTACTATTGTATCCAACTCAATTGATGGACAAACAAAACTTCCAATACCAAGACAGAGAATTGAATTATGTTTTAAAGAATTAAATATAAAAATAAATGAACATGAAACTGACGAAATTCAAATTGAACAAATAATTAAAAAAATAAAAACATTGATTCCAATTAAATTTGAAATTTTTGAAGTTGAAATTAGAATCGCTCATCAATACTCAAGTAAAGCAATAGGAATTATAAAAAATAATTATCCTAATGCATCTCAATTGTGGGATGATCAGGGAAATGTTTTAATTAAAGTAAAAGTTCCAGCAGGTAAGTCAGAAGAGTTGCACTCAAAACTAAATGAATTAACGCACGGTAGCGTTTCATATGAAATAAAGGAGAAATAAAATGGGTTTATTAACAGAAGATAAAAAAATAGCCGTACCAGGAGAAGTACTTGCAGAAGGTGATGAATATATAGCAAGTTATGGTACAAGAAAAATGGATGATAAAGTTCTAGCGAATAGAGTTGGAATTGTAAATTTACATGATAAAACAATAAAGTTGATTCACATTAATGGAAAATATTTTCCAAAAATTGGAGATACAATAATATGTCAGATTACAGAAATACTAATATCCGGATGGAGAGTACAAACTAATTCAGCATATTCAGCAGTTCTTTCATTAAAAGAAGCAACAAATGAATTTATTCCTAAAGGTGCAGACCTTAAAGCAATATTAAATACAGGAGATTATATCGCATGTAAAGTTGTTAATCTTGTTGGACAAAATTTAGTTGACATCAGTTTAAAGGGACCAGGACTTAGAAGATTACACAATGGAAGAATAATTAAAGTTGGTAGTTTTAAAGTTCCAAGAATTATAGGAAAAGGTGGTTCCATGATACAATTAATTAAACAATACACAAATTGCAGATTAATTGTTGGACAAAATGGAATTGTTTGGATTCAAGGAGAAGCTGAAAATGAATTAATTGCATCACAAGCAATAAGAAAAATTGAAGAAGAAAGTCATACACAAGGATTAACTGAAAGAATAAAAGAACATTTCGTAAGTATTTATGGTGAATTAAAAAGTAAAGAAAACGAAGAAGAAATAAAGGAGGAACAATAAAATGACAGCAAGACCAAGTGGAAGAAAAGCAGATGAATTAAGATCTTGCGAAGCAAAAGTAAATGTCGTTCCTAATGCAAATGGATCAGCAATGTTTAAAATTGGAAAAACTGTTGCAATTGCGGCAGTTTATGGACCTAAAAATTTACATTTAAAATTTTTACAAAATCCAAAAGAAGCAGTACTTAGATGTAATTATAATATGATGCCATTTTCAGGAAGTGGTTCTGATAGAATTAGACCTGGTGGTAATAGAAGAAGTAAAGAAATAAGTGAAGTTACATCTCAAGCACTACATAAAGTTGTTAATTTAAAAAAATTCCCAGGAACTGTAATAGATGTATTTATTGAAATCATACAGGCAGATGCAGGAACTAGATGTGCAGGACTTTGTGCAGCATCAATGGCACTTGCTGAAGCGGGTTTAGACATGTTAGATTTACCAGTTGCAGTTGGAGTTGGAAAATATAAAGATAAACTTATTGTTGATTTAGATTATATCGAAGACAGCGATGAACATGGAGTAGATGTACCATGTGCAATATTACCAAGCACAGGAGAAATTACATTACTTCAAGTAGATGGTGTAATTTCAAAAGACGAGTTAATGGAAGCATTAACAAAAGTAAAACCTGCAGCAGAACACATAAAAGAAATTATGGTAAAAGCAATAAAAGAAAGATACGAAGTAGCGGGGAATAAAAAATGAGTTATAATAAAAAATACATAAATAATTTATTAAATCAAAATGCAAGATTTGATGGCAGAGGGCCGGTTGAATTTAGAGAAGTTAAAGTTGAATATGACGTAATAGAAACTGCAATGGGTTCAGCAAAAGTTAATATTGGAAAAACTCAAGTAATTGCAGGAATTAAATTAACACCAGTAGAACCATATTCTGATTCACCTGACGAAGGTACATTGATGGTTAATGTTGAATTAATACCATTATCAGGAGAAGATTATGAAATGGGACCACCAAAATTTAAAGCAATAGAACTTGCAAGAGTAGTTGATAGAGGAATTAGAGAAGGAAAAGCAATTGACACTAAAAAATTAGTACTAAAAAATGGAAAAGTTTGGCAAGTTTCGATTGATATTGTTTCAATAAATGACTCAGGAAACTTAATGGATGCATGTGGACTTGCAGCAATTGCAGCAATAAAAAATTGTAGATTCCCAGTAATTAATGGAGATGACATTGATTTTGATGCTAAAAGTGATATTGGATTACCAATAAATGTTGAACCAGTACCCGTAACAGTGGTAAGAATTGGAAATTATTATATTACTGATCCAACAAAAGAAGAAGAAGAAGCATTAGATGATAGATTAACTGTTGGAATATTACCAGATCAAAAAATATGCTCAGTTCAAAAAGGCGGAAATAGTTCAATTACACTTGACGACATTGACAAAATGTTTGACATTGCAATAATGAAAAGTGAAGAATTAAGAAAAGCACTTTAAATTTTTATTTTTTATTTAATTTTATTTCTTATTTTAATAAATTGATAACTGAATCAAAATATTTATTTACAATAATATAATAATAATGAATATTAATATTATAATTAGGATTTAATTTTTCTTTAAATTCAAAAGGATCATTAATTATTATTTTTTTACTAATCAAACCAGTTTCAGTTTTTTCAAACATAACTAAATAAATTATAGACTCGCCATCATAAAAATCTGACAACTTATTATTTTTAAAATCAATTAAAAAATCCGAAGAAGACATATTAATTTTTCTTTTAGACAATAATAAATTAAAATCAATTTTATTATTATTCATTTGAGTCAAAATCGTATTTTTATAAAAATTGATCGAATTTAATTTCTCAGATTTTTTAAAATCAATAGAAAAATTATGTTCCTTATAAAAATCCATATTATTAAAATAACTGTTTATTTCATTATAATAATCATAATCCAATAAAATAAAAGCAATTCGTTTATTTATCACCTCAAGAATTTTAATATTTTTTTTAATATTTCCATAAAGAAGTAAATCAAAATCCAATCCAAAAATACGATTATTATCAAAAATATAATTAGTTATAAAAAAATTAAAATTACAAAATAAATGTATTATATTTATTTCCTTTAATAAAATAGAAATATCCAATAAAAATTCATTTAATTTTAAATAAGTATCCTTGGCCGATTCATTTAATTCAATCAAAGATGAGTTTTGTAAATACATTAACGTTTTATTAAAAGAAATCAATTCAAAATTTGAACCTGAAATTTTACTCAAAAAAGTCCTTATAAAATCAATTAAAGCACAATCAAATTCATCTTTATCCTCAATTAAAGAATAAATAAATTTACCAACATTATTATATAAAAATAATTTCGTTAAATATTTAAAAAAAATTGGACGCCCATAGTTAAAGGTTTCAAATTTTAAATTAAAAAAAGATGACATCGCATTTGAAAATAAAAAAGTACTAAATTCATCACTATATATTGTTTTAATATCATTAAATAAATTGTCCAAAATTATTTTATTTAAAGATATATTATTATCATTATTAAAAGAAATATTATTATCAGCAATTAATTTTGAGTAAATAAATGACAAATCCAATTGAAACAAATTATTTTTAATTCCATTCTTTTGAGCAAAATCATAAAATAAATTATCTGAATCAGCAATAACATTTAAATTATTTAAAATATATTTATTTTGCCTATATTTATTATTTAGATAATATTTTAAAATAGTACCCCTATCCGAAAATGATAAAAAATCTAAACCACATAAAATTTCCTCACACAAATCCTTTACTATTTGCAAATAAAAATTAATAAAAAAATTATAATGAGATTTATTATTTTCCTCAATAATATAAAAAATATTTTCATCACGTTTATTCAATAACATAGAAGAAATATATTCTTTTGAAATTGGGTCAAACTTCACCCTAAAAAATTTATAATATAAATTTTTATAATTCACATTTGAAAATAAATGCAACTTATTATGAAATCGTTTAGAATCCAATAAAATTAAACCTTTTTTATTATTTATTTTAAAATTCGAATCATTTAAATCATAATAAAAAGAATATTTTTGTCCATATCGATCACTTCTATTATTAAATAAATTTAATTTATTATCATTATCATTTATTATTATAATATCCGGTTTAATTTTATTTAAAAAATCAGAAAATTGTTCAAACATATTACTCTCACTTTCACAAAAATCACAATTTTTTAAATTTGGAATTTTCCATTGAAAAATTTTTGTAAACTTTCTTATATGACAAGAAATTAATAATAAAGGATTATTTTGATCAAAAATCGTTGCATTTTTAAAAACAAAATCTAAATATAAAATATTAATTGCATAATCAATTTCAGAATTATCTAAGTTTCTAATTAAATCACAATTTTTTAAATTTAAAACAAAATCACATCTAAATAATTTAAATTTCAAATCATCTATAACTTCACAATCACCTTCATATAATTTAAAAGGAATTATATTCTTTTCATTAAAAATAATATCTTTTAATTTAATATTTTCAAAAATAATAGAAGAATCAACACCCTTATCTTTTAAATAATCTAAAATTAAATTAGAAAATTTATTTAATTTTAATAACCTATTAATCTCAATTTTAAAAGTAGTATAATTAACACCACAATTATTTTTAAAATCTGTTTTTTTAACATCTACAATATTAAATTCAATACCATCAATAATTTGACTAAACTTTTTTAAATTAGGAAGAATTAAATTCTCAAAAGAATTCATATGTTCATCATTCACACATAAAAAAAAATAAGGGTTCATATCAATATTTAAAATCAATCTTTTTCTATCTAAAGTTTTAGCAGTAATAAAAAAACAAGTTTTATTATCAATTACTTTAGTAAAAGAATCATAAGGAACAAATTGAATATTTACCATTTACTTAAATACTATAATATAAACAAATATTTAAACATATGTAAACAACAATATTAGGTTATAATAAAGAGTATATCATAAAATATATTATAAAAAATTAAAAATCATTAAATGGTTTATCCCCACCACATCTAATAAAAGATTTTGATGATAAATCCCTAATCCAATACTCCGAAGATGATTCAAAATTATTAATTTTCTCTGTCTCTTTAAAACCCAATTCAAGTTTATCCAACTTATTCAACAGTTCCACTCTTCTATCATACAAAACTGCTAAAACATCATTTTGAAAAATATAAGAAATTACTGGCTTTAAAACTAAATCCAAAAGAACGTTTGAATCACTAAAAAATAATAATTTTCTATAATCCAAATAAGATATTTTAAAATCAAAACTCTCTGTTTCTCTAGTAGTTAATTTTAAAGATAAATCAGGTAAATCAGTTTTAAAAGGAGAAATAATAACATCGCCCAAACCACAACTCTCACCTTTATGATTTTCAAATTCATTTAAATCATATGAACTTCGTTCACGATTTGCAAAATAATCTAATCCATTAAAACTATCTCCAAAAATATTAAGCCAAGAAACATCCGATATTACAGATATTTTTTTTTCTATATTCTCAGACCCCAAACTTCTAAAATGTAATTGTGAAAATTTATAATTTGAATTAAAAATATACATACAGTTAATCAACTAAATTCATTTATATAATTTTATATTATTTATTAGAATCATTTATTTTTTGTTCGACTTTAAAAACAGTATTTTTTACTTTGTAAAAAGAATCGCTATTAACACTAATACTATTAATTCCCAACTTAACTAATTTTTCAGCCATTTCAGGATTTGATCCAGCCTGTCCACATATACTTGTTTCAACACCATAATTATTTGCAATTTTAATTACTTTTTCAATTTGACCAACCACCGCGGGATGAAGTTCATTAAATAATTGAGCAATATTTTGATTATTTCTATCAATACCTAAAGTTAATTGAGTTAAATCATTAGTACCAAAAGAAATAAAACTAGCACCTTGACGAATTATATCTTCCATAATCCATACAGATCCAGGAGTTTCACACATAATACCTAATTTAAAATCAACATTAGGTTTTAAACCAATAGACTCAGCAATTTTTTTAGAAGCTGTAAATTCCTCACTACGAATAATAAAAGGTAACATAACACCAATATTTTTATATCCCTCATCAATTAATTTTTTAATTCCAATAAATTCTGCTTTTAATAAATCAGGATGTGCTAAAGAAAATCTAATTCCATGTTCACCCATCATAGGATTATCTTCTGTATGAATTTTATCCCCATCTTTAAGACCTCTATATTCATCACTTCTCAAATCACTAGTCCTAAACCAAACAGGTCTTGGTTTAAATGCTTCAGCAATTTCTTTAAGTCCTGAATAAATTATTTGAGAATATTTATCCAAACCACTCTTAATATAATGAATCGGATGAACCCCACTTTGACTAATAAAAAATTCAGCCCTAATAAGACCAACACCATCACTTAATAATTTACTTTTTGTTTTTGCAGTTGAAGGAATATCCACAATTAATTTAATTTTAGTTTTTGTTTTACCAATAATTCTCTCAGTTTCATTTTTGTTTTTATTTGCATCAATATCCTTAACAAAATTACCCATATAAATTAATCCAGTATTCCCATCAATTGTAATCAAATCATTTTCTTTTAAAATTGAAGTTGCATTTTTAGTACCAACAACACTTGGAACACCCAATTCACGAGATACAATTGCAGCATGACAAGTTAAACCACCTTCATCAGTAACAATACCCACAGATTTTTCCATCGCAGGAACCATATCCGGCGTAGTCATTTTTGTAACTAGAACATCCCCTTTTTTTATTTTCTCAAGATCATCTAAATTTTTAACAAAAACAACCCTACCACTAACAATACCTGGACTTGTTGCAAGCCCTTTTAAAATTGATTCTGCATTGATTTTATTTTCCACATCAGTTTTATTTTTTTTAATTGTAGTAATTGCCCTAGATTGAACAATATATAATTGTTTATCATTAAAAGCAAATTCAATATCTTGTGGTTTACCATAATGTCTTTCTATTTTTTTAGCTAATTCAGCTAAATTTACAATTTCCTCATCTAATAATTTTTGACTATTTTTTTCTTTATCATTTAAATTTAATTTATCATTACCACCATCATCATTCCGTATTAAAGCATATTCTTGATTTCCAATATGTTTTGATAAAATTTCAAAACTATTTCCATTTAATACATATGTATCAGGACTAACTGAACCACTAACAATAGTTTCACCCAAACCAAAACCAGCTTCAACAACAATTTCTTGCGAATTACTATTTGCAGGATTATTAGTAAAACAAATTCCACTTCTTCTACTATTAACCATATTTTGAACAACTACAGCAATATAAACTTTTGAATGATCAAAATTATTTTTATGTCTATAATATATTGCCCGTGCAGTAAAAAGAGAAGCCCAACAATTTAAAACTGCATCTACAACTTCAAGTTCACCCTTAACATTTAAGAAAGTAGCTTGTTGACCCGCAAAACTTGCTTCAGGCAAATCTTCAGCCGTCGCACTACTTCTAACCGCAACAAATTTTTCACTCATTAAATTATAATTTTTAATTATTGTTTTTTTAATATTAATTGGAACAGGAGTATTTAAAATTAATTTTGATATATTATTACTAGCAACATCCAATGATTTTGGAGATGAATAATCAATTAAATCTAAAATGTTTTTTATTCTTGGCCACAAATTATTTTCTTTAATAAAATATTCATAAGACTGAGCAGTTAAAAAAAAACAATCAGGAATTGGTATATCAATATTATATAATTCACCCAAATTTGCAGATTTTCCACCAACAATATCAACCATTGATTTATTTACATCTTTTGCCCATAAAACTAATTTATTCAAACATCACACCTCTAAGAATATTTACTTTAATTAATTTATAAAAGTTGATAATAAATCATTCAATTGTTATTTTATTTATAATTACTTTATTAATTGGCCTATCACTAGAGTCAACTTCAATTTTACTTATTTTATCAACTATATCTGCACCATCAATTACTTTTCCAAAAACAGGATGATTACCATCTAAATAATTATTATCAACAACATTAATAAAAAATTGAGAGCCACCAGTATTCGGACCAGCATTTGCCATACTAATTGTACCTTTGATATTTCTATTATTTGGCGTAAATTCATCAGGTATAGTATAACCAGGATCACCAGTTCCATCTCCAATTGGACATCCACCTTGAATCATAAAATCTTTTATAATTCTATGAAAAATTAACCCATCATAAAAACCTTGATCAACTAATCGTTTAAAATTACCAATAGTTAAAGGCATTGTTTTATCAAAAAGTTCTATTTTAAAAGTTCCCACATTTGTTTCAAAAATTGCAATCATCATTTTAAATTAATAATACCCCCAACTGTATTAGTAGTAAAATCAGCCACTTTAAAAGTATTTCCCACAGCCATATCAAGAGAATAATAACCAATATTAGTTATTGTACTTGTAGAAAATTTCAATATATTATTAAAAACAGTAAAGGGCAAATTAATTAAAGTTGTAGAATGCCTAGGTCTCATTTTTTTATGCCAATTATAATTTTCTCGAACTACAGAATATCCAAAACCATTATTTCTAATTGATTTATAATTAATACACAAATTAAAATCAACTTGCATTAAAGGACCCTTCAAACCATTTAAACTTAAAGGAGCTACTGCATCATATTCACCAGTATCAATATTAAAGTCAACATAACAAAAATTTTGAATTTTATGATTTGACCGAATTGTAATTTTATCATAATAATGATTTTCAGGAACATTAAATGGATTATTATCATCATTAGAATTTGGTGTAGAATATAAGCAAAATAATAGTCCTAAATTAATTAAAGTTTTATTAAATTTCATAAAAAAAAAATATAATTAAAACTTATAAAATATATTAATAGTCAACTGTTTTTTCTACTTCTGGATATTTATATAATCGCACTTCATATTTAGCATCAAAAGACCTACCACTTCCAGCATAAATCCCCATTCTCGAATCAATAATTAAATTGGTTGAGCTCAAACTACAAAATTCTATTCTCCTAGGGTTATGGCTTTCCTCATCTACATTCATACCATAAATGCCCGCTGAACTTATCCAACCTCTAAAAGTACCATAAGCATGTGAAGAAAGCAATAAATGGTTCGTTTCTAAACTTTGAAATATTTTTGAAGCCTCATCCTTATCATCAGGAATAACTAATTCAGTTAATCTTGGAGCAGGCGCAGAAAAATAACCACCTTTATTTTCAACTAACCAATCTTTTATATGATTTGTTAATAATTTTCCAATTAAACCAGAATCAGTATCGTTAACATTTGAATGTAAATCAAAATTAAATTTTCCTCTGGAAATTTTACTAATCATGAATCCAAAAAGATTTGTTTTAAAAAATTCTAAAGGTTCGTCACATTTAACATCATAAAAAGCTTCCATTAAAGGAAAAACTCTAACCCCCATTGCAATAATATTTTTATAAGGATCACTATCTAAAATAGATTTTACATTATCTCTGCCTTGAGTTGGATCATACATTTTTTTTAACTCATCCAAATTATGTTCAAAACAAGGTTTAATACCTGGGTTTAAATAATCATCAGAAGGATTCGAATCTAATATGTGTAAAGCCATAAATGTAAAAAAATTATTTAATTTATAAAAATAATTATAATCAAATCATATTAATGAAACAATTCTTCTTTATTACTTATTAATTTAATAAACTTATAATAGTTTTTTAAACATTTTACATTTGTCATCTCTTTATTTGAATGATAATTAGTTGAAGGAATTTGAATTGTTGCACCATTAAAATTGCCATTCGTAAATTCAACTAATCTGCCTAATTCGGTTTTTCCTCTTGGAACTTTAATTGCATAAGGTATTTCTTGATCTTTTGCATATGCTTTTAATTTATCAATAAATGCAATATTAAATTTACCATTAGAATCAGCACGCCTAAATATAATTTTACCATTTTCAAAATCAGATGAACTAGGATATGGTGTTGTATCTAAAACAATTAAATTTTTTACATTCAAATTTTCCTCTTTAAAATATTCTTCAATATATTTCCAACTCAAACCAATTTCCTCACGACAAGTAAATAATACCGTCCCATCAAAACCATCTTTTATTAATTTATATAAACAAGCAACTGAAATTGCATTATCAATTTGCCCACCAATAAATTTACCATCAAAAAAAAAGTTATTTTCTAACATAAATGCTAAATTTTTTTTACCTTTAAAATTATCATTATTATTATAAAAAATAAATTCCATAAAATACTTAACAAAATCAGTTTTTACATATTTAACTTTTACATTAGTATATTTTCGAAGTTCATCATAAATTTCATTATATGGAATAAAATGCTCTTCATTAAATGCAATAGCCATTCTATCAAAAATTTCAAGACCAGTTTCAATTTTAATATTATATTCTCGTTTACCCCAAAAATTAGAATGTTCAACCCCTTTTGAACTTAAAACTAAACCAAGCCTATCAATATGTGCAGAAAAAAATTTATTTGACCTATTTTCTTTTTTTCTAACTACTAAAAGATTTTTTGATAAAATTAATTCATAATCAGAAAATTTAGAAAAATCCTTATATAAATATTTTAAAAATGGCTCAGAAAAGTTAGTTACAGCAGGAATATCTAAATATTCTTTTAATTTTTCTAATATTAATCTCATTACAAAAAAATGAATGTTTTAATTTAAAAATATTTCCCGAATGAATAACTCATCCGGGAAAGAGGTGAAATACCAAAAATTAAATATATTAATGTATTTAAAAATAAAATCAATACAAAATTAATATATTAGATTATATATTTTTAATTCATAAACAAATTTAAACAAAATCAAATCCACTAATATAGCATTATAACATAGCATAATACAGAAGAATAATTATATAAATACTCTAAATTGATCAATAATATGAAATTAAACATAATTGGTCAAGAAGATAATAAAATAGTTAACTCAAATAATTTAAAAAACCACATATACAAAAGAGTAAAAAAAACAATAAAAGATAAAACTAAATTATTGTATTTGAAAACAGATTTTAAAATAGATGATTATGCCACGGATTTAATTAAAAAAATTATAATTAATAATAAAAAATCAGAATTAAAAATAATTGGAAAAAATGAGTTAAATAAAACAAAAGAAAAAATTATATATCCACTAAGTGCATTTTACAAAGACATTATTTTACTTTCACATTTTATTTTAAATAAAAAGATTGAATTTGATAATATTATATTTCTATTTGAAAATGTAAGTAATAAAGAATTAGAATTACAAAACGTAAATATAGATGAATTAGATAAAATATTTATGAATAATTTTAAAATAAAAAAATCAGATTTTGAAATCCTAAAAACATTTTTAGAAAAATTAGAAAATAAATATCCTGGTATAGAATTAGCAACAAAAAAAAGCCAAGATATAATAAATGAAATGATTTAAATTAATTCATAATATTCTTTTTTACTTATTCTTTTAATGACATAATTATTACTATCAATTAAATCAAAATAATTTTTATTATTTTTTATAAGAAAAAAATCATTTTCAAAATAAACTCTAGTATAATTATATTTATCATTTAAAATTATTTTTTTAATAATTGTTTTATTAAAATTTATATCAATATATAAAATATAATTTTTGTTTTTTAAAAGAGTATAATTCACACCATAATTATTTGGATTATATAAGAAATTAAATTCACTAATGAAGTCATTTATGTATTTTTGATCGTCTATAATAATTATATTTTCACTATTTCTATTTTTAGCATTTCTAGTGGGATTATATGACCCAGTAATTACAAGTTTATCATCAATTATAAAAAATTTATTATGCATATTGTTTTTATTAAAATCTTTTTTTACAATATCATATTTTAAAAAACGTTCATATTGAGACCATTTTGAAATTTGGCGTTTTTCCAACAATATTTTTACATCAATACCACTCAAATGCTTTTCAATAATTAAATCAGCCAAATCAGGATCTGTAAAAGTAAATGCCGCTATTTTTATACTTTTATTTGCACTTTTAATTTTATTATATAATGTTTCATAAATATGTCTATTAAATTTAATAAATTTAGATTTATATTTATAATCAAGTCCATTTAATCTTAAAAATTCATTATAATATTCATCATAGGCAGACTTTCCTTTTAAAATAATAATATTATTATTATTTTTATATGCACCATTTATTGTAGGATTATATGAACCAACAAATACATATTCATCATCAATTAAACAAAATTTATGATGCATTAAACCATTTTGATCAATTTTTTTAAAAAACTCAATGTCATTAGATTTATCAACTAAAATTGAAACATCAATTTCATTACTTTTATTTATTATAGAATTAATTATATATTTATCATCAATATCATAAAATGCACAATATAATGATTTATTTGCCATATTGATAAAAGAAATTAATTTTTTACCACAATAATCATGAGGACAAAAAAAAACATCTAATATTTCAAAATCACTATCCAATGTAACTTCATTCTGAAAATAAAAAGAAAAAACAAATGAAGCAGTAAGTATTATAAAAAATATAAAAATTATTTTTTTCATAATATATATATAAATTAAAACTTAAAAATAATAATTATAAATAAATCAAAAAAAAATTAATTAAACTAAAAAGATTTCAATAAAATTGTAAATTAAAGATAAAATGAAAATAAAATTAAATAATCAAACAATTATATGTAAAAATAGCAAAAATGTTTTACAAAATGCAATTGGTTTAATGTTTCAAATAAACCCCCGGCCAATTTTATTTAATAATATAAAAACATATGATTTAGTACACATGTTTTTCGTATTCTACAAAATTAATATAATATTTTTAGATAAAGAAAATAAAATAATAGAACAAAAAATACTATATCCATTCATTTCTTTTAAAAAAATACCCAAAAATACAAATAAAATAATTGAAATACCACTATATAAAAAATATAGACAATTTAAAAAAATAAAATCAATTAAATATTTTTAAGTGGCTTTATTGATAATAAATCAAATAATTCTTCAAATACAATCAAAATACATTTTAAAAAAACATATTTTGTTTTCTGTCTATCATCATTACCATCAAGTATTTGTACCTGTGAATAATAGGTATTAAATGTTTGAGCTAAATCCATAAAATAATTACATAAATATGAAAGCTTATGCTTTTTTGTTGCTTCTTTTACAACTTCATCAATATTACTTAATTTTTCAATTAATTCAAACTCAATATCATGTTCAAATAAATTTAAATTAATATTATCAAAATTAAATTCACAATTAATTTTATCTATAATAGAATTAATTCTTGCATAAGTATATAATAAATATACACCAGTATCCCCATCAAAACGCAAACTACTTTCTTCATCATAAGTAAAATCTTTTTTATTATCAAATTTTAATATATAATATCTTATTGCAGCCATCGCAATATTTTTTGATAAATAATCTAATTCATCACTAGAGTAATTTGAATTTCTTTCAACTAATTGCACAGAAATTAAATCAGTTATTTCTTTTAATAAATCATCAGTTTCAACAATTTTTCCTTCTCTACTCTTCATACGACCCGATTTTAATTCAATATGACCATAAGATAAATGATAAAGATTTTTTGCCCAATCAAAACCCAATAATTCTAGAATTTTAAATAATTGTCGCATATAATGATCTTGTTCTTTTCCAATAACATAAACTGAAGAATCTATTGAATATTCTTTTACTTTTAATATTGCCAAATATAAATCTTGAACTAAATACAAACTTGTACCATTTGCACGAATTGCTACAATAATATCTAAATTATAATCAGACAAATCAGCAATTATCACACCATCATCCTCTTTAAAGACACCTTTTTTAATACCCTCTTCAACAATTTCTTTTCCAAATTTATACATTTGTGACTCATAATATATTTGATTAAAATTTATACCAAATTTTTGCCACGTTTCTTTTTGACCAGACTCAGACCAATCATTCATTTTTCTCCATAATTGTTTAACTTCTAAATTATCATTTTCCCAATCAATTAACATTTGATTAGCTTCTTCAATTAAATCTGGATCTTCCTTTAATTGTTTTTCAAATTCAATATAATAATTCCCCACAAAATGATCTCCTTTTATATCAGGTTCAATATCATTTCCAAATTTTTTATATGCAACCATTGATTTACAAATATGAAGTCCACGATCATTAATTAAACAAGTCTCAACAACTTCGTTTCCCACTTTTTTTAATAATTTAGAATATAACTGACCTAAAAGTAAATTTCGCAAATGACCAATATGTAAAGGCTTATTTGAATTTGGTGAAATATATTCAACCATTATTTTTTTCAAATCCTCTCTAATTAAATAATCAAATTGTCTATTTAAAATTTTATTAATTGCATCTTTAATAAATTCTTTTCTATTAATATAAAAATTCAAATATGGCCCTTCACTAACAATTTTTTCAAAATTTGAATCAGACAGTTTTGAACATAAATCTTGAGCAATTTGATTTGGACTTTTTTTTAACTCCTTTGCAAATGAAAACATAGGACAAGAAAAATCACCAAACTTTTTATTTGGAGGTATAGTAATTAAATCAACATTAATATCAAAACCACAATTTTTTAACAACTCAACAATTTTTATTTTATAATCCATAAAATAAACTAAAAAAACATATTTAAAAATATATGCTAAAACTATCTAAAATCAAACATAAAAATATATGGATTATTATCTATTTTAAAACCAATGGCAGAATTATAATTAAAATCTTTTAAAATAACTTCATAAACCCCATCTTGAATTTTATTAAAATTTACTTTTTTAGTTTCAATTAATTCATTTTCCAAATTAATTAAATCATTTATTTTAGAATTTATTTTTTTAAATAAATCAGGCATTTCCACAGTATTAAAATTTCTTTTAACCATTTCAATTGAATTCACATCCCCATAGACTTGATTATTATCCCAAGAATTAGAACCTAAATTTAATAAAAATCTATAATTAATATGACCATCAATAATAATTTCTTCAACTAATACTTGCTTTAATATTGAAGTTACACCAACATTTGATAATATAAATTCTGTAATGGGTTTAACCTCATCATTTATATTTTTAAAATTTAAAAATAATTTTTCAATATTATTTAAATTATAATCATTTAAATTAAAAATTAAATAATAATAGTCATCTGCCAAGTTATAGTATAATTTATTTTCATCTAAATAAACAAATATTGTATCATCATAATCAACTTTTATATTATTATTAAAATAAATTAAACCATTATTAAAAAAAGGAAAATTATTTTTTAAAGTATTTTTTAAATCATTATAATTAATATATTCAAAATCATTTAATTTAAAATCGGCTGATTTTTTATTAGATTTCAATTGAATAGAGTGTGGTAAATCATCAAATAAATCAAATCTAATTGCACCATATTTATTAGTACCTTTTACATTCATAATATCAATTTCAAGACCATAATTAGAACTAGATTTACCCAAATCCACATATCCCTTGAATTTCTTTTTAATATTAAAAGAATTAAATGAATGCTTAAATGTACCATTTAATAAAACAAAATTTGAAAAACTATTACATTTAATTAAATTATCATCAGAATTGATTATTCTTGGAACACCATCTTTAATATATAATTTCCTTGAGCCACCATCAGTTGACTCAAAATAAATTCTATTCACACTATACTTTAAATTGGGTTCAATAAAACTAGGTTCATTGATTATTAATTCATATAAACCCGTATTAATATTATATTTTTGTAAATTTTCATTATTAATATTGAAATCAAAATAACAATTATTTAAATTACTATAATAATTATTATAAAAATCAATATTATCATTTAATTCATAACTATAAACATTAAAATTGTCAATTTTTTTAATACAGTCTTTTATTTTTTCTTCCGATCCATCTATTTGACAATTATTATTAAAATTAAATTTTTTGGATAAATCAACAATTTCATTACTTAATTGATTATTATAAAAATAAGAAATATTACCATCAGACATTTTTGACATTTTTAAATTATTATTTGTATTTAAAAACAAATCTAAATAATAATCAAAAGATTCTAATTTTCCATTTTCAAATAAATCTTTAATCATTAATGATTGCAAACTCACTCTTATTGCATATGAAATTGGCAAAGTTAATTTAAATGTATTAGTATATTCATTAAAATAATTATTTAATTTAAATTCACCATTAAATTTAGATTTTAAATTTCTAAGTCTTGTAGGACCACCATTATATGCAACAAAAACAGAATTTTTATCATCAACACCAACAGATTTTTTCATTGATTTTAATGCAGTAATACCTATTGCAATAGATTTAGATGGTATAAAAAAATCTTCAAACTCAAAAGATTTATCATAACCACGTGCAGTTGGAAGTAAAACTTGAGTTAAACCACCTGATGATGCAATAGCAGGACAATCCTTTAAACCACCACTTTTAATTAAAGATAATTTAAATTCACTAATTTGTTTTTCACAACTATCACAATTATTAATTAATGAACTATATGAACCAGACTTATATTTATCTAAAATGCTTTTTTCACATCTATATATATTAGATCTAAAATCACTTTCTTGACTAATCAAACCCATAATATCATACTCATCAAAGCCATCAATAGGATTTTTTAATAATTCATTTTTTACCATTAAAAGAAATCTATTTAATTTATCAAAGTCATCACTATTTTTTAATTTTTTATTAAATGACTTTAGTTTAGAAATCATTCGCGGTTTAATATTATTTTTAGGATCTAAAATAAAAGTTTTAATATCATCACTACCACCAATTACTTGAACAGTAGGTTTATCTAAAAAAGAATCAATAATTAAATTTTCCTCATTTTGTTTAATATTACCAAAATTAGACAATTTATTCCTATAATAAAAATTTAAATTATTATTAAAATCACAATATTCACCAATAATAGCATAATCTATTTTATCACAATTATTTAAATAAATTTCATTTGTATAAAAATCTAAAATTGAATTTTGAGAATTTATATTTATTACATTAGTTTTTTCAAATTTATTATTATTATATTTATCTAATAATAATTTAGCAGAATTTACAAAAGGCAAATATTCAGTTTTTTGTATTTCATTAATATTATTTAACAAAGTAGTAAATGCAAATAAAACTGACAAAATAAAAAATACAGTTAAAAATACATAATAAAAATTACCGTCAGCTTTTCTTTTCAATAATTTCATATATTACCTCATATTCAATAGGATCATTTTCAAATAAAACATAATGTTTTACCGTTTTTGAATAAATTATATTTTCCACTCCATTTAAATAACTCTGTTTAACAAATGGTGAACATCTAAAATTTTCACTCTCTAAAATAAAACAAAACAATACACTTCTTTTTCGTTCATTAATATTTTTATTTTTAGCTATGGCCGAAAAATCTGGAACATTAACAATTAAAGTGTAATTGAAATCAATAGCACTAAAATAATTATTAAATTCATTTTTTATATTATCGATATTAATTTCATTTTCATATTCATAAAATATATTATCTTGCATTTTTTTAGACATATCAATATCACTATTGATATAAGCTTTTGACAAATATGCATTCACATCATCATAATTAGTATTTCCAAAATCAGAATAAGCCCTATTCCATTCATTAATTACATCATTAAAATATAAACTGTCAGATTTCTTAATTATTTTTTGTTCATCTTCAATTACAAAAGTTAAAATTATAGAAGCAGACAAAAATATTATAAAAATAATAAGTAAATAAACGCCCCATGTAAAATATTCAAGTACACCCTTATTATTCATAATTATTCACCAAAAATTGCATTTCAACAAGACCCATAAAATTTCCAAATTTATAATTTTCAATAGGGATTTGTCTTTTTTTTGAAATTATTTTTTTACTCCCACTCCCACTAGAATCGATTCGGATAATATCTCTATCATATTTATCCTTATTAAAATATAATATTTTAGTTTCTAATAATTCATTATTTTTCATTATTTTTAATATAATTTTAGCAGAAAAATCATTTCTCTCATCAATATTAAAATAAGTATTCATATAATTTTGATTAAAATTATTATAATTTAGATTATTTGAATCAGTCATCAAAAATGAGTTTAATAATTTAAATTCAATTACATTTACTTCAGATTTAGTCATATCTAAACTAATATTTTTCATATTAAATAATAATATATTGGATAAAGTTACAACTATTATAGTAAAAATAATAATTATCATCCAAAAAATTGGATTATACCCCTCACCCTTTTTATTCAATTCGAATTTCCTCCATAAACTCTAAAATTTTAGCATAACTTGAATCATCATTATTTTTTAAATTAAATACAATATTATAATTTTGTTCTTTAACAGTATAAATATCACAAAAATATTTATTTGTATTAGAATTAATTTTAACTTCATTATTATCAGAAAAAATAAAATTAATTTTAAAATTCGAACTTTCATCTATAATAATATCTTTATTTTCAAATAATTTTTTTATATTATCCATAAATTGTTTAGACCAATCCGAATCATCAAAATCAAACAATAATTTAACGTTTTGTGGAAAAAAATCTCTTTGACACTCATCCGAATTAAAATTTAATATTTTTTGTGATTTAAATAATAATTTAATATTATCCATACTAAAATCAAAATTATTTATTTTTGAATTAAAAAATAAAGGCCTATTCGTTATAGCCGCAGATCGTTTAGTAAAATATTCATTATTAAAAGAATAATTAGATTTTCTATTATAATCCAATACAAAAAAACCATCATTTTGACTTGACAGCATATGAATAGCCAAAAAATTATTCTCAAAATCCATTTCATCATAAATATAATTTAAATTATTTAATGAATTAAATAAAAAAAACAAATAAACTGATATACCAATAACTAAAACTAATAATAAAATAACTTGTAAACTAAGTATTTCACCATCCCCTTTTGAATTCATATTAAGAATAAATGAAATGACATTTATAAATTTAATAATTTATTAATTAATAATACACCGATCTAAATCATATACTTCTTGAATTTTATTAGAACTTAAGCCAAATATAGGATAAATCTCCAATTCAGAATCTTGAAGTCTTAAATAATACATCATATTCACAAAAGGAAAAAGATCATGTTTTTTTGACAATTCTGTTTTTGAAGAAAAATAATATTTTGCTTTAGGATCATAATATTTAGTATTTTGAAACGGTTTAGGTACATATTCAATCTCCCTACATAATAAACTATTTTGACAAACAATATCTACAGATACATCATCACAAGCACAAATTATATTTTTATTCATAAATTTCGATGGTTTTGCAATCACATTCCCATCACCATAAATAATTTTATTCATAGTTTTAGTAAATAATAATATAGATTCTTCATTATACAAAGGAATTTGTAAACTACACCCATGCAATAATAAATCACTTTCAATTGCTTCATCAAATTGATCTACAATATAATTTAAATTAACATTTGTAGTAGAAAATAAAGGAAATACTATTTTATATAAAACAAAGGTTAATCCAAAAATCGCAATAATAATACCAATAATTAAACCCAAAGATTTATTTTCCATATAATATTTTTATCAATCTAAATTTTAAATATATCTATTGAGAAATATGATAATTACCTAAATCTTCAAGACATTTTTTTTGTTCTTCAACCTTCTTTTCTAAACACTCTTGACATTTTGGTATTTTTGGCAAAGGATATTTTACACAAACATTTATTCCTGTAGAATTAGAAATACTAGTTAAAGTTTTACTAGTACCACTTGATTGACTAACAAAAATCCAAGCCATGACGGCAAGAGCAAGTAAAACTAAAATTGAAATGGCAACCAATTCAATTGACATTCCACTTGCTTTTTTATTCATTTTCAAATATAAAAAATTATTGCGATTCACTAGCTGGCTCATTTCCACCTAAACAACAAACCGCAGTATCAACACTACATGCCGTCGTAGGATCTGAAATACCTTGTAATTCATTACACTCACTTTTAGTCATACATTGACCACCTTTTGTTGAACAATCAGCAAGTTTTGCTTTTGTTTTACCTAAATTTCCTGTAAAAATAACTGAAATAATTACCAGTACCAAAATAGCAATTATTGCGATAACTATCATATTCATTGAAAGTCCTTGACCTTTTTTCATTAATATCACCTATCTTTTTTGTAGCTTTTTATCTTTTAAAGATTTCTATTATTTCTATTTAAATATTTTAGATTTTCCTTTATTTTCATCATCACAAGAGGGATGTAATTCTTTACCTTCTTTTTTTAATTGATTACAAAAATCATCAACATTTCGTTCAATTTCTTTATCTGTTTCAGGCATTATTGGTCGCCCATCACTTTTAAATATATCAGTATAAGATGTAATTGTTTCTTTAGAATTTTCACCATCTAAAGCAATTATTTCTTCTTTAGATTTACATTCATCTCTAAATTCTCCACCTATACATTCAATTTTTAATGGATTGTAAAAACTATAAAAAATACCAAAAGTTGCAAATAATGCTAAAATAACTAAAATAATTGATGCAATCTTTCCTAAATTCATTTATCCACCAAAAATTGAAAAGAAATTTAAAATCAAATTCGATCCATTTTCTTTTAATAATACAACTGTTAAACTAAGACCAATAAATAAAAAAATAATTGCTAAAATCCACATACCAAGAGTATTAATTTCAAAATCACCTTTTTTCAAAAAATCACCTTATCACATCCAATTTCTTTTGAAGATAATTTACTAATATCTAAATCACCTATAAAAATTGTGGTAAAAAATATTTCCTTTGAATTTACTATATTATCAATTGATTGAATTATACCATAACCCGCACCAGAAATTGCACCAGCACCAATTAATGCAACCTCACCACTAAGAGCAAGTTTTGAAATGGGGTCTGGAGAAAGCGCTGAAAAAGTCATTAAAACTAAACCCGGAAATGCACCAATTAATGATTTTACTGCAACATTTTTACTTACATAGTTTAATACTCCCTCGCCAGCAACATCAGCAAAATCATCACTTACTTTTGTAAATTTAACAATCATAGCCATATTTTCATCTTTTAATTTTAAATTAAAAAAATTTAATTGTTTATTATTATTATAATGTTCAATTCCAAAAATATTCTTAAACCTATTATTTTTAAAAACAAAATCATCAAATTTTGAATAATCATGATTTAAATTAATTTTATTATATGAACAAATAGCACAAATTGTTTTACCACTAGGTGCATTTGGAAAAATATTAGATTTACCATAGTCAAATAAACTATTACATTGTTTCATTTCATTTGAAATAAAATCAAAAGTTTCTTCTTGATTTAATTTTGTTACATCATTTATTTCAGATTTACATTCATATTTAACTTCCCTCCCAGTTAATTTTTCAAGTTTAGAGTTTAGTAATATGGATTGCTTACAAATTAAATTATCATCAATTTTATTAAATTCATTAAAAGTATTTGTAATCAAAAACGTAGTTAAAACTAAAAATACTATTGATAAAATTATACCAATTAATCTTTGTTTTTCGAGATCCATTTTTTTTAATTAAGTGATTCGGTTTTAAATCGTGTACAAGGCACATACAAATCACTTTCAATTTGTGAATTTTGTAAATCAATATTGTCAATTAATTTTTCCTTATAATCTGATGAAGGTAAATATCTATAATAAGTTTTACGCTTAGGTAAAACTGCCATAATTGGGGCATCATTGGATGCATCTAAATTAAAATCACTAAATAAAAGTACAAGTGAAATACTATCTTTTTCATTAAAACTCTGTTTAGAAAATTCATCATTAAAAAAATTTAAATTTTTAATAGTCCATGAATTTAATACTTTTTGATCAAGTAAATTCAAATTACTTTTAACATCATTTTCATTATCATAAATACGTTTTATTTGAGTAAAGGTAATAGGTTGTATACTCAAAAAATCACTAGTATATTTATTTTCATGAAATTTTCCAATATAATTAAAATTTTTACTTACACCTTTTGACTTAGAACTTAATGAATCTCTGTGTTTATAATAATCTAAATGATCAAATTCAATTTCCTTTGGCAAATTAATATCTTCACAAACAATACAAAAAGTTGAACCATAAATATCTTTTTTACCATCAGTTACATAAGATAATTTTGTAGGAAGTTTAAAAAATGGATTTTTATTATTATAATAAATATTTGCACAGTTTGAAAAAGAATCATCTAATTTATCATAATATTTTTTATCTTCGATTAAAGGTTCACCCAACTCACTTTCATATGTAACACATGAATCTTTCATAATATTGGAAATATCAATTAAAGTTCTCAAAAGTGAATTAGTCATTTTCTCAAAACCAAATGAACTCTCAGCAATTGATCTCATTTGACTGATTATATATTTACATTTTTCAATTTTGGATTGCTTTTCCGCTAAAGTAGAAAATTGATACATCAGTCCAAGTAATAAAAAAAAAACCACTAATAAAATTATAGTTGCACGCGTAAATTCAATAAGACCTTTTTTCATGTTAATAAAACAGTTGCAAAATAAACTGAAACTAATATAAAACAAATTAATGTAATTATAATATAGACAGTAGTACTATCAATATCACCTTTTTTCATATTTTATTTATAAAAAAGCACATTTATAAAATTATACTCAAATTATTCAAGAAAAAATAATTTTTCAACTCTATATAATTTATAGTCGGCATTAAACCAAACTAAATCAAAAAGTTTTTCACCCCTAAACTTTTCATTAAAAAATAATTGTAAACCATCAGTTCTATAATACCAAAGATCTCCATTTTCCATATCTTTTGATACTAAAACAAAATCAATATCATATTTTTTAATTAATTTCAATGCAAAATTTATATTTTGAGTCATCAACAAATCAATTTGATCATCAGCAGAATCAATAGATTTAATTCTAATATCATTTAAATCAGCCAATACCTTACCATTATAAAATTTAATAAAATTTGAATATTTTGGATGAGATAATATTGTAGCATCAGAAAAAATCCCATCTTTTTTATTTAAAAAAGAATTTTTAATATTACCATCTTCAATATTAATATATTCAATTTCATCTATACCTTTCAAAAATGCAATTTGATCCTCATTTATATCAAAACTCGGTAATCTAACATAAAATGATATTGTCGAAAATAATAATCCACAAAATAATAATAAAAGTGTAAATGACTTAATATTCAAATTAGACCAATGCCTATTTTTAAAAATAATATATCCAACTGCACCAAAAAGACAAATAAATAAACTCGAATAAAAATTATTAAATGGATTAAAAAAAATATGAAATAATATTAAAAAAACAAAAAAAACATACATAAATCTTAATTTGTATTTAATAATCCATAATTTATATATACCAACAAAAGATAATATAAAAAAGAAAATATTTACTCCAAATTTCGCACCAAAATCACTTATTAAAGATTGTAAAAATTCAAAAAATGAAATATTATGAAATACAAATAAATTAGCTAAACCAAAAAAGACAATATATTCACTTAAAACATATAAAAATATTACAATACTCAATATATAAAAAATATAAAATAATTTTTTTTGATCTCTTAATGAAAATAGATAACATAAATAAAATAAATAAAAAATTAAAGAATTAAATAAAGTTAAAAACGGTAATATAAAAATAAGTAAAAGAAAGTAAAGAATCAAATACCAAATTGAATTAGTATTTCTATATAAATTATCTAAATATAAAATTAAGGAAAAAAGAAAAAAAGAAATTATAGATTCATTTAAAGAAAATAAATTATATAATACAATAGGACTTATAGAAAAAAATGTAAAAAACAAAAAAATAATATCTTTACTAACATAATTTTTAATTAAAAAATCATATAATATGAATAGTGTCAATCCAAAAATCAGAAAATAAATAATTAATATTAAATAATTATCTATATATTTACTAATATAAGAATTAAATAAATTTTCTAAGCCAAATCCATAATATTTTGATCCAAAAGTTAAACTATCTTCACCAATTAATTTAACAGATTCAAAATTATTTAATGTAGATTCACTATTAATTATAATATTGTCTACACCCTTAAAATTAAACCAAAAAATTAATACCATTAATAAAATTGTATATGAAACTAATAAGATTGTTTTTTTCGATAATTTAGAATAATCCATATTCAAAAATCTAAATATTTTCTCACTCATAGTAAACAATTCCCCTTATATATTTGATTAAAGCCATCATCATATATTTTTACAAAACTCTTTGTATCTTTAAAACATAAATCATTTTCAATTTTAAAACTTTCCTGACCATAACTTTTTAATATATTTTTATTTATTAAAAAATAATCAACATCATATTTTTCAAGTATTCTCAAAGATGATACTGAACTTGTAAAGGAATAAAATATTTTAATATCTGTCAATATTTTTTGAGAATTTTTAAGTTTATAAAAATCTTGATCTAACATTGAGATTGCACCTACTGATTGTATAAAAAAACCATATTTATAATCAGCTAATATTTTTTTACCTTTCAAATTTTCTTTAATAAATTCATATAAATATTCATTATTTTCAATTTCTTTATCATGGGATATTTCTATTAATTGTGACTGAATTGGAATATATGAACTAAATAAAAATATAAAAAAGAAACATAATAAAAACACATACCACACCCTATCAAATTTTGAATTTTTAATCCAATCTAATGCTAATTTGAAAAAAAACATAAATATAAGTACAAATAATTCACCAATTAAAATTAAACCTATTTTTAATGAAATTAATCTAAAAAAAATCAAAAATAAAAAGACTAAAAAAAATGGAAATAAACTAAGTAAAAATCTTTGTTTTTTAAAAATAAAAAAGTAAATAATAAAAATTCCAAATACTAATGGAATAAAACCAATTTCAAAAATCATACTCCTTAAACTAGTATCAATAAAATAATTTTCAATTAAAGAATTTGGAATATTTTGATAAATTACATCAGGACCAAAATTTAAAAATAAATTTTTATAAATTAAAAATTGTGCCCATATTAAATAAATTGAAGTAAATATTATTAAATCTACTTTATGTTTTACAACATCTAAACCTTCAATAAATGCCAAAGCTAAAAAAAGCAAAAGTGAAAATGCTAAAAGTATTGATAATGGGCTTACAAAAGGTAAAATAATTGTAATTAAAATAAATAAGTAAAAATGAATATTATATTTATTTTTAAAACTAATAAAATTATATATTTGAAAAACAAATAAAAATAAAAATAAATTAAAAGAATTTAAACTATTAAATGTTTCAATTACAAAAATAGGAATAAATCCACTTATTAATGCAACCAATAAACTACTATTTTCTTCATTAGTAATATATTTTGCAATTTTATAATTCAATAAAATAATTAAAACTGCAATTATATTATTTATAATTTTTAAAGTTAAAAAAAATGGAAATAAATAATAAAAGAAACTAAGTAAATAATAATATAAATTAAATTGCATGTTTAAAGGATCACTAATTATTTGTTCTATATTAAATACAGTTTTATAACTAAAATCATCATTAAATCCAAATATACCATAACTAAAATACATTCTAAAAAGAAATACAAAAATCATAATAAAAAATAGCCAATGGCTTATATATTTTGAGTCAGATATTTTCACAACAAATAAACGAAAACACTATAACTTTTAAGCTTTATCACTTTTTACAAATATGGAGCTTATTGATTTAAAAAATCTTAAACAAGAAAAATTAAATACTGGTAATATTTTATTAAATAATTTTTTAGGTGGTGGTATTGAAAAAGACATTATTACTACGTTTTATGGCCCTTCAGGATCCGGAAAAACAAATTTTTGTCTTATGCTATTAAATCAAGTAATTAATAATGGACAAAAAGTAATTTATGTAGATACAGAAGGTGGTTTAAGTTTAGAAAGATTAAAACAAATAAATAGTGAAAATTACGAAACAATTTTATCTAATACATATTTATTCAAACCAACTTCATTTAATATGCAAAATAATGTTTTTTCAAATATTAATGATATGATTTCAAAATTAAAAGAAAAAAATATTGGAATAATTTTAGTTGATTCAATTGTATATTTATATAGACTTGAAATGGCAAAGAATAAAAATATACCTTTAATAAATCAAATGCTTGCAAAACAAATTGGAATATTAACCGATATAGCAAGAATTTTAAACATTCCAGTAGTGCTAACAAATCAAGTTTATGCTAATTTTGAAAAAAAAGAAACTGTAAATATGGTTGGTGGAGACATATTAAAATATACATCAAAAGCATTAATGGAATTAAAAATAGTAAAGCCAATTGATGATTATGAACATTTAAATCGAATTAGAAAAGTATCTATAATAAAAAATAGATTCATACCCGAAGGAAAATCAGAATATTTTGAAATATGTAATAAAGGAATAAAAGAAATAGATAGCTCATCATTAGAATATTATGACATTAAAAGAAAAATAAGTAAATCTGATTTTTATTAATTTATTTTAGATTTTTTAGACTTAACTTTTGTTTTTTTAACTTTCTTTGATACTTTTTTTTTAACTATTTTTTTTATCGTTTTCTTTTTATTTACAAAAATTGGAGTTCCATAATAAACATTTAACAATATTTTTTTTGCAATACCAATACCACAAATAATTACAATTATTGAAACAATACCACCGATAAAAGGAATTATGCTAAATAAAAATAAAATTAAAACACCAATAAATAAATTAAATACATCATTACTAACCACATTAGTTCTTTTTAAAAATTCATAACCTAATCTTAATGTACCTAAAAAATATCCAATAATCAATAATAATAAAAAAATACCAGAAAATAATAATGATAAAATACTTGAAAGACCTGTAAAAAATAATAATAAAATTACTATTGGCAATGCAATTAAAGTTATCATACCATATAAAAAAGAACGAGTTAAATCATAATCATATATTTTTTGTAAACTTTTTTTAGTTTTACTTGCAAACCAAATAATAAATAATCCAAAAATTAAAAGAGAAATTGCATTTTTTAAACCTTGCAACCCAATATCAAATTTTTTGTTTTTATTAAAACCCAAAATACCATTTCTAAAAGTACCAGCATTTTTATTATAGTAATCGGCAGAAAGTGTGAAAGTCCCTTCAACTAAAGTATTTTTATCAGATTCAATAGATTTAGTATTAACAAATAAATCACCTCGCACCCTACCATCTAAAGTTAATTTATTTGTATTTACACTTAAATGACGAGCATCACCAGAAAAATAAACATTTGCAGCAGTAATTCTTACATCACTATTAAAGAAAGCATTTTTTGAAATATAAACACTACTTGCAATAATAAAAACATCCCCACTCAAATCACCATCAATTTTTACATTATCAGCAAGTATAGTAGTATGTTTATTTTTAATATAAGAACCATCATTAATATTTACAGTACCACCCGCAATTATTAAAGAACCAGAAATATTAGAATAAATATCAACATTATTTCCAAATGCATAAAATGATTCATCTAAATTTTGATCAAAATATATACTCTCATCAACAATAAATTTACCATTAGCAAAAGAAAAACAAAATATTATTAACAAAATAAATAATAAGTATTTATTCAATATTCACCCCTTAGAGCAAAATAACATAATTTGATTTATAAAACTACTGACAAATAAAATATAAATAGTTTTATAAATGAAAAGAAAATCTTGCAAATAGGGTTAATAATGACTGAAGGAACTGAAAATTATTTAATAAATACAGAAACATATTTACAAACAGGAATTCATATAGGAACTACTTTTAAAACTAAAGCAATGAAACCCTACATTCATAAAATAAGACCAGAAGGTCTTGCAGTATTAAATCTAGATAAAATTGATGAAAGAATAAAATTAGGTGCAAAACTATTGGCACAATTTGAACCAAAAGAAATTTATGTTGTATGTAGACGTGAAAGTGGTTGGAAAGGATTAAATTTACTTTCAAAAGTTACTGGAATGAATATTATTACAGGAAGATATCCTCCTGGATTATTAACAAATACAAATTTAAAAAATTATACTGAATCTAAAATTATATTTACATCAGATACTTGGTTAGATAAAAATATAATTAATGATGCATATAAAAATGGAATATTAATTATGGGTTTAATTGATTCAAATAATACCCACAATAAATTAGATTTTGCAATACCTTGTAATAATAAAGGTAGAAAATCATTAAATTTAGTTTACTTCTTAATTGCAAGACAATATATGATTGAAAAAAAATTAATTGAAAAAGAAGAAGACTTCAAATATAAAATAGAAGACTTTGTTGATTTATAATAAGATATTTCTAAATATAAATAAAATCATATAAAAATATATAAAACAAAACTCTAAAAACTATTTATGGAAAATGAATTATATTATTTAACACAATTAAAAGGTTTAGAAAATTATTTATTTTTAAGAAATGAAATAAAAGAATTAATTACTAATGAAAGAGATGTAATGAAAAAAATAGGAATTCTTGAAGATGAAGAAGCATCCCAATTAAATTTTTCATTAGGTCAAAATATTGACAGATATAAATTACATTTATTTGGTGTTAATTCAAAATTAATTGGTAAGTCAATTAAACAAACTAGAGAAGATAGTGAATTTAATATTTGTGATCTTGCAGAATATTTGCATAGCCAAGCACAATCATTTCAGACTATGACACTTGAAAGTACAAAAAGTAAATTAAGATTATTTGAAACGTCCCCATCCACATATAATTCAATATTAAAAATGAGGATGAAAAAAGGTGGAGGAGAATATCAAGAATTTGTAAATGCAACAAATAGATTAGCAGACTATTTAACTTCAATAAATAATCATCAATTAACTGGAGCAGTTCTATATTTAATTCATGATTTTCAACCAAGATTTACATGGCCAAATTCAGAAGTTGAACCATTTAAACTTGATAAAAAAAAAGAAGATTGTGCGTTCCCAGAAGAACTTTGTCAAAAAGCATTATTAGATAATTAATTTAAAAAAAGATTATAAAATAAAAAAATTATGCGTCTCTTAAACCAGATTCTTCAACAAAATAAGAACATTCAGAATCAGGTAAATTTGGAGCATCAATTAATTTTGCAACACGAGCACCCTTTCTTCCTTTTCTCAAATATAATCTAAAGGTAGATGCGTGTGCAACTATATGACCACCAACTGCTTGTGTAGGATCACCAAAGAAAGTATCAGGCTTAGACATAACTTGATTTGTTACATAAACACAACAATTGTGAGTATCAGCTAATTTAGATAATACACTCATATGCTTATTTAATTTTTGTTGACGTTCAGATAAAGAACCACGACCAATAAACTCAGCTCTAAAATGTGCCATTAAAGAATCAATAATGACTACTTTTACATTTAAATTTTTATCTTTAATTAAATCACTAACTTTTTCAGCTAATAACATTTGATGATCACTATTATATGCTTTTGCTACTCTAATATTTGCTAAAACTTTGTCAGGATCCAATCCAGAACCTTTTGCAAATTGAATTATACGCTCAGGCCTAAATGTATTTTCAGTATCAATATAAATTGCAACAGCATCATCAGCTAATTTTTGACAATTAACAGCCAATAGATGACCAATTTGAGTTTTACTAGAACCAAATTCACCAAAACATTCAACTATTGAACCAGTTTCAAAACCACCCTCTAATAAATTGTCAAAAGAAGAACAACCAAGAGATATTTTTTCTACACTTTTTCTTTTTTCAAGAACAACAAGACCACTCTCAAAACCCATATCTAATAAATCACGTGCAGATTTGATTATTTTTCTTGCAGCAGCTTCACCAATACCAGTGGCATCTACTATTTGAGATGGAGTTGCAACAGCAATGCTCATGACATCAGAAAAACCACTAGCTTCAAGCTTTTCAGCAGTGGCAGGACCAACACCAGGTAATTCAAAAATAGTTGGAATTGAATTAGTTTTCTTTTTAATAATTTCAGACCCTTCATTAAATTCTTTATTAGATTCTTCATTTAAAGAATTATCATCTTCAGTATTATTATCATTATTAATTAAATTATTCATTATAGTATCATCATCAAAGTTTTTTTTTGCTTTAGTCATAAAAATAATCACCCATTTAAGTATTTAACTTGAAATTTTCAAGCCATACATTAACTAAGCAAAAATTACTTATAAGAAAAACTACAGAATGTCCAGTGACCAGTCTACAGAATATATTATTAAAAACAATAGTTAAAAAATGAAAGAATATTTTATAAAAAAGATAATTTTTCACAAAATGTGATAGATAAATATATAGAAAAAATATGTGCAGAAAAAAATATTTCAAAAGAAGAAGTTGAAAAAAAAATAGAAAAGAAAATCGAAGATTTAGATGGTTTAATTTCAAAAGAAGGTGCTATTTTTATTATTGCAAATTCATTAGGTGTAGAATTAAATAGAAGTGCATTAATTACAGATAAGATAATTCCTGGAATGAAAAATATAAATATTAATTTGAGAATTTTAAATATGTATGATACTATTGAATTTAATAAAGAAGAAAATAAAGGAAGAGTAAAATCACTTTGGTGTGCAAATAATAATATAAAAACTAGGGTTGTACTTTGGAATGAGGTAATTGATTCTATTGAAGATATAAAAGAAGGAGATATTATTAGTATTCAAAATGCTTATGCAAAAGAAAATAGAAATAATTCAGTAGAAATTCATTGTTCAAATTATTCTACTATTACAAAAACAGAAGATGAATCAATACCACCTTTTGAAGAATTAAAAAATAAATCTTCAAATTATAAACAAGTAAATATTAGTCAAATAAAAGAAGAAAATCAAAAAGTTCAAATTAAGGCAAATATTGTAAATATTTTTCCAATAAAGTTTTTTGAAATTTGCCCAGAATGTAATAAAAGAGCAAAATTAGTTCAAGATAAATTTCAATGTGAAGTGCATGGAGAAGTAAAACCTAAAATAGCATATGTAATTACTACAATATTAGATGACGGAACAGAAACCATAAGAGCAACATTTTTTAGAGAACAAGTTTGTAAATTAATTGGAAAAACAGATGAAGAAATAGTAAATTTAAAAGAAGATATTGATGCAATCACATATGAATTAGAAACCATCAAAGGAGATTTGGTTGAAGTAAAAGCTAATTCTAAATTAAATTCATTTACAAATCAAATTGAAGTTAATGTAAATAATATAAATAAAAATATAGATATTGATAATGAAATTAAAAATTTAAAAGAAAAAATTATTACATATAATTAATACATAATTAAATTATATCTTCTTCACGAATAACTAAATAATCTGCAATTGCAAGTACAGCAGTAAAAGGAATAAGAATATTTCCAGATTTATCTTTTTCTAAATCTAATTTTAATGCATGAGTAGCAGGATTGGATAATACAACGTGCATAATTTCACCTGATGAAGTTTCAAAAACTAAATCACCAACATCTCCAAAAATTTTACCAGTTTCAGAAACAACTGTTTTTCCAAGTAATGATTTAGATAATCTTTTTTCGTCTTCCATATAATACCTCTTGATAATTACATAGCTTGAAAATTATTTATAAAATTATCGTAATTTCAAAAGCATTACCCTTATAAAAACTATATATTCAAAAAAAGATATGAGAATTAAAACATTAGATCCAAATATGCCAGATTTAAAATATCATTCTGAACATGCTGCAGCTATTGATTTACTTGCCGGAGAAAAAACAATTATCGAACCGGGACAACATACATTAATTGATACAAAAGTGTGTTTTGAAATTCCAAATGGTCACGTTGGTTTAATATGGGATAAAAGTGGAGTTGCAAATAAAAGAAAATTAACTTTAATGGGTGGAGTGATTGATGCAGATTATAGAGGAGAAATTAAGGTTGGTCTAATAAATATAGGATTAGAAACCCAAACATTTGAAAAATATGAAAAAATTGCTCAAATTTTAATTCAAAAAGTCGAAAGAGTAGAAATTGAAATGGTTGAAGAATTAAATGAAACTGGACGAAGTGATGGTGGTTTTGGATCCACTGGTAGATTCTAACAATAAACTTAAAAATGAATTGAATGTGCTTATGTTATGGGAGAAAATAAACACACAATTTGGGTAGAAAAACATAGGCCTGAAAGTTTTGAAGACGTTAAAGGTCAAGAAAATACAATTTCTAAAATAAAAGCATTTGTTAAAAATAAAACTATGCCACATTTACTATTTTCAGGCCCAGCAGGAGTTGGAAAAACTACAACTTCATTAATTATTGCAAAAAAATTATTTGAAAATAATTGGAATTATAACTTTTTAGAATTAAATGCTAGTGATGAAAGAGGAATTGATGTAATTAGAACAAAAGTAAAAGATTTTGCAAGAACAAAAGCAATTAATAATGTTCCATTTAAAATTATTTATTTAGATGAGTGTGACGCCCTTACAAAAGAAGCTCAGCAAGCATTAAGACGTACAATGGAAACATATGCATTAACATGTAGATTTATTTTATCTTGTAATTATGTATCAAAAATAATAGAACCAATACAATCTAGATGTACAATATTTAAATTTCAACCATTAGAAAAAGAAAATATATTTGAATTAATTGATGTGATATCTAAAAAAGAAAATTTAGAAATAAATGAAGAAGAAAAAGAAGCATTATTTGAAATAAGTAATGGAGATGCAAGAAAATTAGAAAATATTATGCAAACAATTAGTAGTGTAGAAAATAAATTTTCAAAAGAAACTATATATTCAATGGCAAATCTTGCAAAACCAAAAGAATTAAATGAATTATTATCTTTTGCAATTCAAGCTAATTTTTATGAGGCAAAACGAGTATTATTAGATATTATGTTAAAAACTGGCCTTAGTGGAAATGATATAATTAAACAAATCCAAAAAGAAGTTTTAAAATTAGAAATTGATAAAATGAAAATATTAAAAATAATTGATAAATGTGGAGAAACGGAATTTAGATTGAATGAAGGAAGTGACCAATATATACAATTAAATGCATTATTGGCATACATGGGATATATTTGTAATTAATTTTTATAATTTTTAAGTTCTAAAATAGAATTATATATTTTTTTATATGTTTGTTCATAAAATTCAACATTCTCACCATAAGGATCTTCAACTTCACTATTATCTTTTAAAAAAGTTACATATTCACATTTAATACCCAAACCATTTAATTTTACATAATTTGAAAAATCCATACATAATACTAAATCAAAATTTTTAATATTAACTTTTGAAATGTGTTTAGATATAACATCATAAAACATTTCATGTTTTTTTAATATTTTCCTACTATTAATATGCATTTGTTCACCTTCATGACAATGAGATAATGCACAAGAATCAATAGTCCAATTAGGAAAAATATGTTTTGCTATTGCATGAGCTATTGGACTTCTACAATAATTCCCTAAACAAACAAATAAAATTTTCATAAATTTAAAAAATATGGGTGATTAATAAAATTATTTCAAATCGATAAAATCAAATACACTCAATTTGTCAATTAATTTTTGCTTTAAATTATTAAAACTTATATTTTCAAAATCATTTTGATCAATTTGAACTGATGTATTTAATTCAATATAAGGTAAATCATTTGAAATTACATAATTTTTAAATTCTTTAGAATATTTTAAAAACATATTATCTAAATCTAATGTCTTTTGAACATTTGTTTCACAAATTCTCATACCCTCATCATTATATCTTTCAATTAATCTTTTTTTTTGAATTTGATCATGTACATTTAAAAAAATATAAAATGTATCTTGAGGATTTAATCTTAATTTTAATATTTCTTTTAATTGATCAACTGAACGCGGCAAACCAATATTTATTGTATCATCTGAAAATCCACCTATATTATAAAAAAGTTCTACAGCTTTCATCCTAAAATTGATATCATCAAAAAAATTAGGTTGACCATCATCATCAGTTTTAGCAAAATTATTTTTTAAATAATCTGAAAATTCACCATTTGTTTTAACTTGATCCCTTGAAAAACTACCAAAATCTAAAATTTTATGGTCATTTTTTAAAATTGTTTTTAAAATATCAGAAATTATATTTTTACCTGATGCTTTCCTACCATATAAAACAAACTTCATAAAATAAAAATAAATTATTCATTTAAAAACACTTATGTAATAAAAAACAAATTTATAAAGTTAATAATAATTATATTAAATATGAAATTTAATACCCATAAAGATCTTGCTAATGAAATAGAAAAAAAAGAAATGGATCAATATAAAGAAGTTGAAAAAGAAATAGAAGAAATTGAAAAAAGATTTTTAAATGAAGGGGAAAAAATAGAAAAAGAAGAAATTGAGGATATGTTTGCAGATAAAGAAGAATCTGAAATTAAAGAAATCCTAAATTCTAAAAATTCAAATATATTAAATAAAATAAAAGAAATAATTCCAAATATAAAAAAATTAGAAATTATAAAGAAACAAAAAGAAAAAGAAGATATTGAAAATGAACATAATATTAAAAATTATATTAATAAATTAAATGATACAATAAATTTAGATAAAGAAGAAGAAAAGCAATATAATATAATAATTAATAAAATTGAAGAAAAATATTTTGAAATTAAAAATCAATTAATATCAGAATTAAATACAAATCAAGAATTAAGAAAAAAATTATCAAAAATTCAAAATAATGCAGAAATAATAGATTTAATGGAAAAAAAAGAAGAGTATAGTGCTCAAGAAATAAATAAAAGTAAAGAAGAAACTGAAACAGAGCAAAAAGAAAATGAAGAACTAGTAATAAAAAATAAAGATTTAATGTATAAATTTGAAAATTTTTTAAATAAAAATAAAGAATTAAATGAAAATAATAAAGAATTAAATGAAAAAGTAATAGAATTTAAAAAAATTAATGAAATTATGTCTCAAGATTTAGAAATTGAAAAAAGACAAAAATCAATACTAGAACAAAAATTTCATAATTATGAAAATAATGAAATTACATTAAATGTACAAATCCAAGAAGGTTTGAGAGAAAATGAAAATTTAAAAAAAGAATTTGATGTTGAAATTGATAATCATGAAAAAACAATTAAAATAATTGAATTATTAAAAGAAGAAAATAAAATATTAAAAGATAAAATTCGAGGTTTAAATACACACATTTCTAAATTATCTGAGAGTGTTCATCAATTATTAAAAAATAATGATGATAAGGACAAATATTATCCAGCATTATTTGAATCTAGTCAAATTAAAAAAAATGATGAAATAAAAAAGATTAATATTGACCTAGATGGAAAAGATTTACAAATTCAAATGAAAAATAATTTGATTTCTGATCTAGAAGATGAAATAAAACTATTAAAAAATCAATTAGATGAAAAAGAAAATTATACTGCTAATGCAATAGAAAAAATAATAGAAAAAAAATTAACTTAATTCTAAAAAAAAAAAAAAATTATTTTAAAAATTTAATTTGTTCTGATAATGTTTCAGTTTTAGCATAATCATATGTTGCTTTCAATTCTAAATTATCATGCGCATTTCCAATATTTTCAGGTTTATATTTACAACTGATTTTTTTAGAAGTTGAAGATTCATCGTTAAATTCAACAATACCAACTAATACATCTAAATTACCTTCAGTGCTATGAGTTGATTGTTTTAAATTATCACATTCAACTAATCCCGCTTCTGATTTAATTGTTACTGTAACCTTATCGCTTGTAACATCATTTGGTCTCCATTCGCATCTAGTTAATTCATCTCTACCTTGATCTGCAAGACCTACATTACCGCCACCAATAATACTTAAATCAAATGTAAATCTCATAGAATCTGCATTTTGTATTGTTTGAACTAAATTTGAAAATTGTACTGGTCCATTTGAATTATGAGTTGTTTGTGATATACTACTACCAAATTCAGGATAAGAACAACCTGTATTTTTTTCATCATCAGAAATTCTACCTTGTAAATCTGATTTTTTACATAAAATAGAATCTGCTCGAGTTTCATATTTGTAACAATATCTATATGATAAATCATAATCAACTGGTTTAGTAACGCTTGCCCATTTTAATGGTATTGTTTTAATTTCAAATTCGCCATTTGGTATCGTACTACCATCAGGATTCAAACCAGTACCAGAAGCTACATTTTCATTATTTAATGTTAATTCACCATAAGTACCACCTTCAAAAACACCAGGGTCTTGAGGAATTAATAATTTAACAATATAATCATTAGCTTGTAAATCATATTCACCAGTATTTTTAACATCAACCATATAAGAAAATGATTCACCAACACCAACTAAATTATTAGATTTATCTGTTGATACACTAGTAACAACACCACTTGATCCACCAACAAATCTTTTTTGTGCTTCAATATTTGTATTTTCACTAGTAGTTTCAGTACAACCATATAATACTGAAATAAATAAAATCAATACAAGTAATATTAATCTTTTAGTAAATTTCATTCAATCACCACTTTTATTATACTTTTAATATAGAAAAATTATTTATAAAACTACCTGCAATACTAAATAACCAATAGATTAGTTATTATATTAAAATTAGTTATTAATATTAAAAGTTAATTCATTTTGACTAATAACAAAAGCAGAATAATCAATTTGAATTCTTATTTTTTTATCACTTTGATCTATATTAAAGTCACAATATATAGGTTTACTATTCGTACTAGATTCACCAAAATCAAAAAAATTAACTCTACAATTTAAATTTTCAAAGCTACCACCCTCAGTCCTAAATAATTTAACATCAAACCACACACCATGATTTAAATATTTACCATTTTCATAATTTAAACAAATATTATTTTGTGAACCAAGATTAGGTTTATTTGATAAAATAGAATTTGACTCACTTGAGCTGGGTCTTTTAATTACAGAATATTTACTAGTTTTTTTAAAATCAAACATCACCCTTACTTTTCTAGATGTACCAGATTCAATAACATCATATTTAAATGATTTTAACTTTAAAGGTAAATTGTCTGATTCAATATTTGGTTGAGAAAAAGAACATAATTCATTAGCAGAATCAACACATAATATAAAATTCTTTTTTTGTTCAATAAAATCACACCTATTTAATTTAAATTTACGCTCACCAGGTAATTTAAAATTTAAAGTAAAATAGTTTTCATCAAAATCTACGTCATTTTCAATAATACCCATTATTTGATTATTTCTATATTCAAAAGGACTAATTTTTATATAATCAGAATTACCAACACCGTGAAAATATAATAGTGTATTTGCAGCCGAATATGAGGCCTCATTATTATTAATTAATTTAAAATTAACATTTATATCCTCATCAATATTTGCATTAAATTTTGTTTTTTCTAAAATTAAATTTACACCAGACATTTCACTACTTGAACCAAAAAAACTACAACCAGATAAAATTAGACTAAATGTCATTAATAATAAAATAAATAATCTCATTATTCTATAACCTCAAAATTAAAATCAGAAATTAATTGTTCATTTTTATATTTTATTTTTTCCTTAAATGCTTGTTTATAATTATAATTAAATTTAATAGTCAATAATCTTTGGTCAATATTTTGTTTTATATCATTAATTAATAAAGAATGGTCAAGTAAACACATAATTTTTGAAATTCCTTTAATATCAGTAAATAGTGTTTTTTTACAATCCAGCTCAACACCTTCTAATTCAATAGAATCAATATTATACTCATGTCTTTTAAAATCACTATTTTCTAAAACATTATTTCTACACGCATTTTTATAATTGTTTGAAGTAAAAACAAATCCATTAGCATTATTTTCAAAATGCATACTAATTTCTAAAACACCAGTAGTTGAAGAAGAAAAATGATTAATAAATTCTATATTTTTTATGTCTATTGGACCACCAATTTTTTGTTTAAAATTTGAAATACTACTCTTACCACAAACATCCTCATTAACACAAACAAAAGCATAAATTTCATCCTTATATTTTGTACAAACATGAGCAATCAAATCAGTGTCTAAATCGTCCATATATTCCCCAATTCCAAATGCTAAGGAACCAAAAGTTAAATCTTCTATGCGCTCACCATATTCAAATAAAGGAATATAATTTTCATCAGTTTTACCATATAAATTAACTTCATATTCATTTTTAAAATTTTTAGATTTTGACATAATAGGAACATCAGGTATTGTAATATATACCAAACTATTATCATTTCTATTATTTTCAATATTTAGTTTTAATGTAGTAATATCATTAAAACTATTTAATTCATTTTTACTCAAATCTAATTCAACTAATATTGGTTTTAGATTTTTATCAAAATCAATAGCTTGTTTTTGTTCAGTACTATCAAAAAAGCCACTACATCCATATAAAAATAAAGTACTAAATAATAAAAGTAAAATATAATAATTTAATTTCAAGTTAATTCACCACCATCAACAGGTTCTTTTTTAAAATCTTCAAATAAGCCTTTAGCAGATTTAATTTCTGAATTAAAATCATTAATAGAAATACAAGATACACGATTATCTACATTCTCATATTCTTTTTCAATTAAATAATTCTTAAATTTTATTTGATCTTTAGTCAATTCAACATTTGTATTTTCAATACCACCTCGACCAATTGAAAATAAAATATCCCTATAGAATTTTCTTTCTTTTTTACTTTCACCATCTAAATCATATATAACATTAAATTTTTCAGAACGTGTTAAAAAATATTGGTAATCTGTTTCAAATAATATTGGTAGATTTAAGTGAACATTATAATTATTTTCAATTAAATATGATTTTTCTACAAATAATTTACAAGAAATTGACACATGATCTTGTTTTATTATACCATTACCATTATCAATAATATAATCCATATTCATTTCATAAAAATTCAATTTTTGATTATTTTCAGTTTTAACATAAGTTTTAATAGTTTGTTTATCACCACAGTTTAATTTTGCATATGTGGGAACTTTCAATATGAAATTTTTAAAATCTTTAATATAACTATCTTTAGGAAAACTAAGTTCAGCCCCAATTAAATTTCCTTTTGGAAAATTCATAAGTTTAATTTCAACTTTATTTGATAGTTCTAAAAAATTCCCATCTTGATTAATATCAAAAGATAAAATATTCGGAATATCAAATTGTATATCTAAAGGACCTGCAGAATTTTTTGCAAGAGAAAATTTTGGTATAGAATCCTCTAATAAATCTTTATTTACATAATCTTCAATATCATTTTTTCTATTCATTAAACCCTTAGGATCATTTACAATCCTTAATACTTTATAACCAAATTGACTCATTGGAAAATCAAATTTCATATAAAAAGATTTTAAACCCTTAGTTAAATCAAAAAAATTACATCTAAAATCAAATGGTTTATTATAATTATCCACAAGAACTAAGTCCTCACCATCAACTTTTGATTGACATGCATGAAATTTTTGAGATGTTTTTGCATTTAATGGCTTACATGAAAAATAAATTGGTTCATTAATAAATTTGTCAATAATATAACTTGGAAAAATTGGCCGTACATTATATTCCAAACTTCCATCTACACTAGTAACTCTATCTGATTTTGCTTCTATTTCAAAACCAAGTGGAATTTTAACTTTTTCAGTTTTAAATTGACCAATATATTTGGCATCTTTTAAAACATCAGCAGTGCCTTCTATCTGCTCCTTACCTGTTGCCAAATTAACATCCACATTTGCAATATTTCTTTTTGCAGAGTCAGAAGCATCACTAAAAAGTTTACTCAATTTTATAGGTATATCTACAAAAAAATTAATAGTTGATGTCATTACACCAATAGTTTTTTGAGAAAATGTACCTGGTTGACTAATAAAAGAATAAAAACTAAATATTATTATAATAATAAATAAAATAATAAAAATTAATGTCGTATCTGAATTCGGTCTTCTTCCACCACCATATGTATAATCATAAACCATATTTTATTCATTTGCAATATAAATTTCAAATTTTTTCATATTAATGCCATCTTTTTGTGGAACAATTTCAACAGAATTTATTCCAACAGATAATAATCGTGTAACATCATATTCTGAAAAATCAGTTCTTGTATTTAAATCAAACAAATGTCCATTTAAATAAACAGCAATATCTTTATCTTCAAAATCATCAGTATATTCAGCTCTTGCAATTGCAATAGCATTATCTAATATAAATTCTAATTCATCTTTAGTTAAATCAAAATAAAAAATAACTCTATCACTTTCCTCTAATTTATTTCTAATTTGAATTCTATCAATAAAATAATTACCAGATTTTGTTTTAAATTTTAATTCATTAGAATTTTCTTTTAAAAAATTAGGCTCAAATTCAATTTTTCCTAAACTTCCACCACAACTAGGAATGGATGAATAAATATTATTTCCATTAACTTCAATTTCTAAAGGTGAATCTACTTTTGCACAATCTACATAAAAACTCAATGCAGATTCTTCTAATTTATTAAATTCAGCTTTTTGTAAAATAAAATTTGAATGTGCTTCTAAACCCTCTGAATTAACCACATTTCCAATTATTTTAAAATTGTCAATTAAATATTCATTTGTTGACCAAAAGAATATTCCTGGGCTACTAACTTGAAATTCGACAACGTTTTTTTCTGATAAAAGTTCAGGTGGAATATCAATTAATTTACTTTGACCATCATTTATTACAGAAATTGATTGTCCATTAAAAATAATATTTAATGTGCCTTTATTTATTGAAATTGCAAAACCTAATTTAATATCTTCAACAGATTTTGGATTATCTAAATTAAATGTAAAATATCTAGGTTCATTTGAAAATATAGATCTTCTTATTAAAGCAGAACTTGCTTGACTAAATATTTCAATTTCTTTTTTTTCAATCAAATTAATTGACGGAAAAAAATGTCCAACAAAATCATCAGCTGTAAAATCTAATTCGCCTATAAATTTTGAAACAATAACTCCATTTCCAAAATTAGGTCTATTAATATTACCATCAATACCGTCCCCATCAATAGGAGCTTGATTATTTTCTAATAATGCCTGTCTAAATTCAGGCGGAATTACAAAAAGATACATTAACATTAATAATGCTAATAAACCAACTAATGAAGCAGCCATGCCAGCAGTTCCTTTTTTTTTCATAAAATTCCCTCTATATTCTCTTAAATAAAATTACTTTTTTTCATTTATAAAGGTTTACTAGCTAAAGATTTAAATATTGCATAAAAAATAAAAAACTATGAAAATATTGAATAAAGATAAAAATTATTTCAAAATACAGGTTACAAGTGATGAAGATTTTTGGTATTTATCACAAATCATTAGTGAAGAAGATTATATAATGGCAAGTACATATAGAAAAATCAATTTATCAAATGATTCCAATGGAGATGCAAAGTCAAAAATAGTTAAAAAAAAATATCATATTAAAATAAAAGTAAAAAATATTAATATTGAAAAAAATACTCATTTTTTAAAAATAAATGGAATAATTTGTGAATCTAAATATAATGAAATACCTAATGGAACATATCAATCAATAAATTTAGAAATAAATGATATATTTGAATTACTTAAATTAAAAATATGGGATTATCAAAAAGAAAAAATCCATGAAGCAACAAAACCAGATACAGATAATATTCTTATTTGTTTATTAGATAGAGAAACTGCAAAATTATGTATTATTGGAAAAAATAATATAGAAAATATAACTAATTTGACTGGTGAAGTCGCAAAAAAAGATAAAAGACTAATTAATATAAAATCAACATTTTATGAAGATATTAATAAATCTCTTGAAGATATTAAAAAAAATAGAAAAATTACTCACATTATAATTGGATGTAGTAAAATATTTGCTAATGAAATAAAAAAACAATTAGGTGAATCAATAAATAAAATTACAACATTTACTACAACAAATTCTATTACGCAAAATGGAGTTTATGAAATACTTAAAAATCCAGAATTAAAAGGAATATTAAAAAATAAAAATATAGCTGAAAATGTTAAATTAATTGAAGAATTTTTATTAAGATTATCAAAAGAAAATAAAGTTTGTTATGGGTATAAAGATGTAAAATTAGCTGCAGAAAGTGGTGCAATTGAGACATTAATAATAAGTGATAATTTAATTTTTAAATATCAAGAAAAAGAAAAATATAATTTAATAAATGATATTTTAAAAAAAGTAAGTAATACAAAAGGAAATATAAAAATCATAAATTCAAAAGAACAAAATGGAAAAAAAATAGATGCTATAGGAGGCATTTGTGCATTATTAAAGTTCAACATATAAAAGATTCATAATATATAATACATAATAATTATACAATATAAATAAATGAAAAATATAATTTAATAAAAGATATTATATAAAATCATAAAATATAAATATACAATTTAATACAAGTTTATTTATATATTGGCTATATTCTGTAAAACTAAAAACATTAAATAAAAATTAAATATTTACTCAAAAAAAATTAACAATATTAAAAAGTAAAAAGAAATATTTATTAATGAGTAGTAATAAAAAAAAGTTAGGGGGTAGATTTATCATGGTTAAAAATCAAGAATTATTAATAGATAGGGATTTAATGCAAGACTTACAAAAAGAATTTTCAATTAATGAATATGAAGTTAAATTATGGACTGCATTATTATCTAGGGGCGTATCAACTGCTGGTGAATTATCAGATATTGGGAATGTTCCAAGATCAAGAGCATATGATGTTTTAGAAACACTTGCAAAAAAAGGTTTTGTTATAAAAAAAGTAGGTAAACCATTGAAATTTGTTGCAATTGCTCCATCAAATGTTATTGAAAGATTGAAAAGACAAGTAGTTAAAGAATCTGAATCGTCAATTAATAAACTTGAAGGCCTAAAAAAATCAAAAGTAATTAAAGAATTAAATTTATTACACACACAAGGAGTTGAAACAATTAATCCTTCTGAAGTTTCACTTGCAATTACAGGACAGAAAAATATTTTAGATCATTTATCTGAACAAATAATGAGTGCAAAAAGCTCAGTAAATTTATTTACTAGTTCTACTGGTTTAATTAAAAAAAGTGAAGAATTAAAAAAAGCATTAAAAGTTGCAAAACAAAATAATGTAAAAGTTAGAATTGCAGCACCAATAAATAAAAGTTGTGAAGATGCTGTAGCATCATTATCAAAATATGCAGAAGTAAAAGATTCAAAAGATTTTAATGCCAGATTTAGTGTAATTGATGGAAAAGCAATAACATATATGGTTCTTGATAATGATCAAGTACATCCAAAAAATGATATTGGAATACATTCAAATTCACCATATTTTGCAAAAGCAATGGATAAAATGTTTACTCAAAATTTTAAAGGCATGAAAACTGCAAAGGCTGCATTAAAATAATTAAATATTAATTTATTTTACAATTTTTTTATTAAAATTAATTCTTTTTATTAATTAAAAACAAAATCTTATAAAATAAATATAACCAAGAAAGATATGAGTAAATCTAATAAAATTGATCAAATAATAAATAGTCTTCATCCATTAGAAAAAAAAGTAGCACTTTTTTTAAAGAAAGACATTAATTTTGAAGAATTAATTATTAAATCTAAATTAAAAGATGTTGAAGTTATGAGAGCTTTACAATGGTTATCAAATAAAGGAGTATTAAGTTTAAACAAAACATTTGAAAATATCATAATTCTTGAAAAATATGGAAAACAGTATGTAAAAACAGATTTACCTGAATATATATTTTTAAAATCTTTAACAAATAAATTTGAAGATGTTAATAAATTAGTTAAAAAAATTAAATTTGATCCTGTAGAAGTAAATACAACAATTGGACAATTAAAAAAATTAAATTTTGTTGAGATACAAAAAGGAAAAAATGGAATTGAAATTAAAGCAAATGAAGCTGGTTTGAAAAATAAACAAAATCCATATATAAAATTATTAAAAAAAATTGAAATTGATCAAAATGAAGATAGTTTAAATAAAGATGAATTAAATTTGATTAAAGATTTACTTAAAAGAAAACAAATATTAAAAAAAGAAGTAAAAAGAACTGAAATAATTACAATTAGTGAAATTGGATTTGAATTAATAAAAAAAGATTTGAGTAAAATAAAATTAGAAGAGAATCTAAATAGTGATATGCTAAAAAAAGGAGATTGGAAAGATAAAACATTTAGACATTATGACGTTTCATTAAATGTACCAAAAATTAGTGGTGGAAAAGAACATTTTGTTAATCAGGCAATTGAGTATTGTAAAAAAATATGGACTGATTTAGGATTTGAAGAACTTGAAGGGACTTGTGTTGATACTGCATTTTGGGATTTAGATAGTTTATTTGTACCACAAGATCATCCTGCCAGAACAATGCAAGATACATTTTATATTGATAATCCTTCAAAAGGAACATTACCTAAAGACATATCAAAAAAAGTAAAAGAAGTTCATGAAAACGGCGCTAATACTGGATCAATTGGTTGGAGATATAATTGGTCAGAAAAAGAAGCATCTAAATTAATGTTAAGAACTCATACAACAATACTTAGTGCAAAAAAATTATCAGAATTAAAAAAAGAAGATTTACCTAAAAAATATTTTAGTGTTAATAAAGTATTTAGAAATGAAACCTTAGATTGGAAACATTTATTTGAGTTTTTTCAAGTAGAAGGAATTGTAGTAGATCCAAATGCGAATTTTCAAAATCTATTAGGTTATTTAAAAGAATTTTATAAAAAAATGGGCTATGATAAAATAAGAATTAGACCTGCATATTTTCCATATACATCACCATCAATTGAAATTGAAGTATTTGTTAAAGAAAAAAATTCATGGATTGAATTAGGTGGTGCAGGAATATTTAGGCCGGAAGTAACAAAAACATTATTAGGTTTTGAATGCCCAGTTCTTGCATGGGGACAAGGTTTTGAAAGAATAATTACATCTTATTTTAATATTACAGACTTAAGAGATATTTACAAAAATGATTTAGAACAAATCAAGAATATGAGAACATTCATTAAATAAAAGAAAATGCCAACTATAATAATTGACAGAAAAGAATTTGAAAAAAAACTAGGTTTAAAACTAAGTGAAGATAAATTAAAAGAAAAAATTGCTTTATTTGGAACTGATTTAGATAAAATGGATAAAGATGAAATCCATGTAGAAGTATTTCCAAACAGACCTGATATGTTATCAATTGATGGTTTTATTAGATCATTTAGACAATTTTTAGAATTAGATTCAGGACTTAAAAAATATAATGTAAAAAAATCCAACTATAAATTAATAGTAGATAAATCAGTAAAAAAAGTAAGACCATATACTGCATGTGCAGTTGTTAAAAATTTAAACTTTACAGATTCTAAAATAAAAGAAATTATACAATTACAAGAAAAATTACATGTAAGTTGGGGAAGAAATAGAAAAAAAGTTGCAATTGGAATTTATCCTTTAGAAAAAATAAATTTTCCAATCACATATTTAGCAAAAAAAAAAGAACAAATTAAATTTCAACCATTAGAATCAAAAAAAGAAATGAGTGCTAAAGATATGTTAAAAAATCATTCAAAATGTAAAGAATTTGCACATTTATTAAAAGATTTAAATGAATATCCACTTTTTGTAGACTCTAAAAATAAAATACTTTCCATGCCACCTTTAATTAATAGTCAAGATATTGGTTGTGTTGAAATTGGTACAACTGATATTTTTATTGAATGCTCTGGCTTTGATTTTGATATTTGTTCCAAAACATTAAATTTAGTTTTGACCACATTATCAGACATGGGTGGACAAATTTATGAAATGGAAATTACCGATAATAAAAAAATAATTAGCCCTAATTTTAAACCACAAGAAATGAAATTAGATTTAAATTATGTAAACAAAATAACTGGATTAAATTTGAAAGAATCCGAAGTTAAAAAATTATTAGAATTTATGGGACATGATGTAAAAAAAGATAAAGTTTTAATTCCTCCATATAGAACAGACATTTTACATCAAATCGATTTAGTTGAAGATATTATTAAAAAATATGGAACAGACAATTTTGAATCAAAAATACCAAATATTGCAACTATTGGACAAGAAAGTAAATTTGAATTATTTAAAAGAAAAGTTGCAAAAATATTAATAGGTTTACAATTGATTGAAACTAAAACATTTGATATAGTAAATAGTAAAAGCCAAAATGAAAATTCATTAAATAATTATGACATCATTCTTTTAAAAAATAATTTAACTGAAGAATTTGATGCATTAAGATATTGGCTAAGTCCTTGTTTATTAGAAGTATATCAAAAAAATCAAGATAAAGAATATCCTCAAAATATATTTGGAATTGAAAAAGTATATCATAAAAATAATAAAATAATTGAAACAAATATAGAAGAATTTGAAAAATTAGCGATTAGTATATGTGATACGCAAATTAGCTTTACTCAAATAAAACAAATATTTGATTATTTAATATTACAATTAAATATTAAAAATGCTAAAATTGAAAAAAGTAATCATAAAAGTTTTCTTAATGGTAGGTGTGGTAAAATTATAATAAATAATGAAGAAATTGGAATTATTGGAGAAATTGAGCCAAAAGTATTAATTAATTTTAAATTAGAAATGCCTGTTGCAATATGTGAAATAAATTTAAATAAAGTTTACAATTTATTTAAAGAATAACTATAATGAATTAATTCATGATTAGTTCTTGTTTTAATACCTAATGTTGCTATTGCAGTTCCACCTCTAATAGCACGTACAAATTCTAATCCACCAAAATACCTTCTTTGTTCTAAAACACTACTTTTTGGCATATTTTTAAAATATTGAGGTGCATAAAATTTTAAATTATGTTCAAGTTCCAAATTTATATTTTCTAATTCTTTTTTTCTTGCATTTGCAGAATATACATTTGTAGGAATCAATAAGTTTAATTTTTTAGGTTTCCTTTGTGAAAAATAACATACAAATAATTTATGTGTATCAGAATTAAAAAATTTAGAAAAATTTAATTCTTCAAAAGTTTGTAATAAAACTCTTTGATCTTTATAATCCAAATCTGTTTCATTAGTAATTTCCCTAATTGTTCTTTTAAACATAAATAAATATTTTTTTAATTCATCTTTTGAAATTTTATTTTCAGAATTTAAAAAATTATTAAAATTATCATTTAATAAAGAATATTCATCTGAAGGAAAAACCATAGATTTTAATGAATTTTCAGTTAAAATGGAATCATCTAAAGAATCAAATAAAACACAATCATATCTTTTTTTAGAAATATCAATTAATAAATATGAATTTAATAAATCCATACCACAAACCCAATTTTTTAATTTTAAAGTATGTTCAGAAAAAAAATCAGTTTTACCAGAGTGCAAATAATTACTAAATAAGTTCTTAGTTCGCTCATCTAATGAAAATAAAGAAAATTCAGAATTTATATCTAAAGGGATAAAATCCTCACTAGATTGCTGAATTCCATACAAAGTTTCCATAAAAAAACCAACAAATTTACAATTTATAAATCATTATATGCTCAATTAAATATTTAAAAAAACCAATAAAAATAATAAAAGTATATTAAATATATTAAGAATTAAAAAAAATATTTTTTCCACAAATCCATTAGTATAAAATGGGCCTTTAATTTTAAATTTATTAAAAGGGGCAAAAGGACTAATACCATAATGATTAAAACAATCTATAAATAAATGACTAATATATCCAAATAATATTGCATATACATAAATTTTATTTAATAATAATAAAAATAAAAAATACCACATCACTATAGCCAAAATTGAATGAAAAAAACCACGATGTTCAAATAAAATAGCTATAATTTTTATTTTTCTACCAACAATACTTTTACCATGATCAATATCTGGCAAAACTGAGCCAAAAATAACAAATATAAAAATTAAAATTAATTCATATAATCTAAAAATTAAAAATAAATCAGAATATAAATAATAAAAAACCAAAGCACAAAAAACACCCCACATTATGTGAGTTTTCCCCATCATAAAATATTAAAATTAAAAAGGGATTATAAAATAATTGTATCAAAATATTTTTAAAATAGAATTTTTAAATATAATTTATTTTATATTTGGTAAATTGTCCATATCCATTTCTTCAATTTCAACATCTAATTCATTATAGTTTTCTTCAATTTCAATATTTAATTCACTATAATTTTCATTATTAACACATTCAAAATTATCTCCAACTTCATATGATGTTTTTACTATTAAACCCAATTCATAATCTGAACAATCAGTTCCAGTTAAATCTTGAGCTTCAGGCCAATCACAAATTTTTGAACCATCATATTTTGTATTTTCATGACAATAAACAACATCCCAATCATCATTACTTGATTTCCAAATTTGTTTAGAATTTAAATTTAATAAATTTTTATTAAAAGATTCTAATTCTTCTAAATTATAATTTAAATTGAAATATTTCCATGAACATAACCAATCACCTGATTGCCATTTACAAAAATAAGTACCAATTGTTAAATAAGATTTACCAGTTAAATCATCTCTAGGTACATTTAGTACAACAGTTTGTTCATCTTTTATTGGAGTATAAAATCTTCTCCATTCATTAGTTTCTGTAGCTGAAAAAAAACCGTTTACTTTTGACTTGTAAAATATATTATCCCTAAAAAAATAATATTCTTCATCAAAATCATCTGATTTAAAATTAATTGGAACTTTAATAATATTAGAATCTTCTAAATCTTTAGAAACTTCCACAATAAAATTTCCATTTAAAACATCATCATAATTAATTTTTGCAAATAAATTTTGAGCAGAATATGCAATTAAATTTTCATCATAAGAAATATCTAAACTAAATAAAAAGCTTGCTAATATAAAAAATAACAATAAATAAATTTTACTGTGTTTTGAATTATAAAAACTAATCATAAATAAAAATATCAATTTTGCTTTATAAAATATACTATAAAAAATATATGAAAAAAAAGTGAAAAATTTTATAAATGTAAAAATTATTAAGTAAATATGACTGAAGAAATAAAAAAAGCAATTTATTCATATAATATTGAAAATTCAAAGTTAGAAGATGAGACTAAATTACTAAAAGAAACAATTTTACATTTAAAAAAAGAAATTGATAGATTAAGACAAGCACCATTATTAGTTGCAGAAATTAAAGAAGTATTAGGTGATACTGCAATTTTGCATTTGAAAACTGGAAATGAATTCTATGTTAATATTAGTAAAGACGTAATCGGATTACAACCAGGTGATGCAGTTTTAGTTGAACAGAAAAATTTAAACATTGTTAAAAAAATAAATGGATCAAGTTCATTTGGAGTTGAAAAATTTGTTATTATGGAAAAACCTAATATTGATTGGTCAGATGTTGGGGGATTAAAAGATACAATTAGGGAATTACAAGAAGTTATAGAACTTCCTTTAACAAAACCAGAATTATTTGAAAAAGTTGGAATTCAACCACCAAAAGGAATTTTATTACACGGTCCACCAGGTACTGGTAAAACATTACTTGCTAAAGCTGTAGCATCTGCTACAAAATCTACATTTATTGAAATAGTTGGAAGTGAATTAGTTCAAAAATTTATAGGAGAAGGTGCAAAAATTGTTAAAGAAATATTTCAATTAGCAAAACAAAAAGCACCAGCTATTGTATTTATTGATGAAATTGATGCATTAGCTTCAAAAAGAATTGAACAAGGAACTAGTGGTGAGCGTGAAGTTCAAAGAACATTTATGCAATTACTTGCAGAATTAGACGGATTTAAACCATTAGGTAATGTAAAATTAATTGCAACAACTAATAGAAAAGATATTTTAGATCCAGCAATTATAAGACCTGGAAGACTTGATAGATTGATTCACGTTAAAAATCCAGATTTTGAAGGTATTAAACAAATATTTAAAATTCATACAAAAAAAATGAACTTAGATAAAAAAATAGATTTTGAAAAAATATACAAATTAATACAAAAAGAAGAATTTTCTGGAGCAGAAATACATTCAATTGCAACTGAATCTGGTTATAATGCAATTAGAAAAAAAAGAAGCAAAATAATTGAAAAAGATTTAGTTGAAGCAATTAAAAAAGTAAAAGAAGACGAAGAAAAAGAAAAAAGACACGAAATGTTTTTTTAAATTTTATTTTTAATTTATTTTAAAATGTTACAAAAATATAGAATTGATATCGATAAAATTGACAAGAAAATTATTTTACTTCTAAAAAAAAGAAAGTTAATTAGTCAAAAAATGTTAAAATATAAAAATAAAATTGAAGATAAAAGTAGAGAAAAAGAAATATTTGAAAAATTAAATCAATTAGCAAATGAACATAATTTAAGACCTGAATTTCTAAATAAATTATATAAAATAATATTAAAAGAATCTCACAAATATCAAAAAGAAATTAAAAATAAATAATTGGCTCAGAAGTTACTTCCGTTCATCATTAATCAGATGGGTAAAGATCATCATTGCCAAATTTAAGTTAATTGTTTTATTTAAAAAGTAAACCTTTAAATAATTAAAAAATCAATACATATTCTTTTTATATTAGGAGAAAACTCACCACAAATTTCAATATTTTTAATTTCAATATCAAATCCATGAATTTTACATTCTTTTTTAATTTTTAATTTAATATTTTCTAATTCTGATAAATCCATAAAGTCATATAAATGAAACATGGTACCTTTTTTTGCAACTAAAAGAGCAATATCTAAAAAATTATTTGCTATATGGGGAAGTGGCATTATAATTCTATCAAAATAATCATGTTCTTTTTTTAATAAAGGAATAATTTCACGAACATCACCACAATGATTTTCCACATGTAATGGGCCTTTAAATTTAATTTTATCAAAATGTTCTTTTTTTTTCAAATATTTTTCTTTAATAAAATCACTTGATAATTTGTTTTTATCTAAATTAATATTTGCCCAATAGCATGCCTTTGGATTTTTTTCAATCGAAATAATTTTATTTGCAAATGAATTTTTTGCAATAGTATATGTATATGGACCACAACCAGAGAACATAATCAGAACAGATTCATTTAATTTAACTAAATTTGCTATTCTTTTTCTCTCATTTGAAAGACGAGAAGAAAAATACAAATCACCAATATTAAAATTAAGTTTAACATTATTTTCACAATGTTCAGCAAGCTCATTTTCAATACCAGCTAAATAAATATAGTTTTGAATTCTAAATTCACCTTCAAAAGCACCAGATTTTTTATATACAGATTTAATTTTATCATTTGATTCAATTAAAATTTTTGCAATTTCAGTTTCATATGGAATTAATTCGGATTCAATTTCAACTATAGCAATATTTCCAAAAATATCATATGCTTTATTGAATTTAAATGAAAGTTCAGAAGGTATAATTTGTAAAACTAAGTCCTTATATGTTTTTTTCATAATTTTAGCCTTAAAATTACATTTTACAAAAGAACAATCAAAATCTAAATTGTTTAAATTAAAATTTTTAATTATTGGAAATATAATAGAATTATTTTCCTTTTCACTTAAATATTTTAAATTTAATAAATTATTATTTTTTAAATAATCCTTAAGATAATTTGCATGAAGTAATTTTGTTTTTATTCCATTATAATCATTCATTTTAAGTCCAAGCACCTAAATTTTGTTGAGATAATTCACCTTGTTTCTTTTCATATTTTTCAAAAGTACTATTTATCCTATCCATTGAAAAATTGTGTTTATCTACCAAAATTTCTATTATCTTTTGTTTATTAGGTTTATTAAATTTCAAACTATATTCTGAATTTACTTTAATATTTTTAAAAATATTAATTACTTCCTTATATGAAAAATCATAGAAATTATTCCAATTAACTTCTTCAAATAATGCCTCAAAATTTTCATTATGTTTTTTAATTAAATTTAATGCTTTTTTTGGACCAATACCTTTTATACCACCTTGATTAAAATCAGTTCCAATTAAAATACCCAAAACAATTAATTGATCTTGACTAATTTCTAATTCAGATAATACTGTTTTTAATTCAATTTGTTCAATTTTTATATCGACATAAGATTGAGTCCCAGAAACTTTTCTTTTATTATTTAAAGTTAAATTTTTAATTAATATTGGAGCCCCAAATAATAAAGAATCCCCATCTTGACTAGCAACTGCATAAACGTCCTTTTGTTTACACATAAACGTTGCTTGAGCTTCCCCTTCACTAGGTGCTTGTACAATTGGAACACCCATTGAATCAATTAAAAGTTTTGCATCTTCAATCATCTCCTGTGTTAATCTAGATGTTCTGGATGCATATTTTTTCATTTCATCAAGGTCACCACTTTGTTTTGCAATTTCATATTTATTCAAAGCCTCTTTTTTTAAATCCGATCTTCTTTTTTGTTCTAAATATTTAAGATCTGGCGCTTTCCCATCAAAAACATAAACTGGTTTTACACCTGCAGTAATTAAATTCATCGTTCTTGAAAATAAGCCATATAAATGTGAAGTTACCCTACCATTTGAATCCTGTAAAAGTGCACCATCTGAACCTCTTATAGAAGATAAAAATTGATACAATACATTAAATGCATCAATTCCCACAATTTTATTTTTTAAATCTTTCACTTCCAAATTTTTATTAGATACAAGATCAAAAATTTTAACTCCCATAAATCACCTAAATTTAATAAAATCACCCAAAGTCAAATCATTAGAATCATCATCATTTTTTGAAACAAATACATTATCTTCATTATCACTACCATCTTCATCTAATAATTTTAATTTTAATGTCTTTTGTAATTTTTGTGCAATTTCAATACTTGGAGTTAACTTACTACTTTCTAATTTTTGAATAAATGTAGCTTTTTCATTAACTAAAGAAGCAAATTCTTCAATATTTAAATTAAGAGAATTTCTTTTATTCCTAATTAAATTAGAAAAATTTGGAACAACTGATTTTCTAATAACAAAATTTGAATAACTATTAGTATTATTATTATTATTATAGCCTTTTGAATTACTTTTTAGATTAGCAAAGTTTTTTTTAATTTTTGTCCCACCCTTATTACAATTAGAACATAATTTTAAATTTGCACCTTCTAATCGAAATTCTTCAAAATTACCAGCTTTTCCACACATATCGCAAGCCATATTTTTTATTATGAATACATTTTTATAAATTTATATATAATAGTTTATTCAATTTAATTAGTTTTAGTAATTAAATTAAAAATAATCTTATTTTGAGGATTATCCATTGGAATGATAAATGGAGCTGCTTTTCTTATGGTACTATATTGTTTATCAAAATTACCTTGACTTGAGTAAAATGGCGGTTCTTCAACTCCCCCTTTAACATAAGTAATTGAAAAGTTATATGCCCTTCCTTTATCTGAAAATATTTTAGTTAAAATAATGGGAAATACATTATCTTCCAAATATTCTTTAGAATTTACTGAAGTATCATAAGGTGGAACTAAACATTGAGTATCCCCTTCATAAAAATCTTTAATTATTGATTTTATTGATTTTCTACTACACTCTTCAATTTCAGTTTCAATTAAAGTTGCCAAAAATTTATTTGCAAGAATTGATGTTTTTATTTCAGACCTACTAAAAGTATCATCACCTGATTTTAAAAAAACTAATAAAAATACACTTCCAATTATAATTACAAATAATACAATAAAAATTAATCCAACTATTTCTGTTTGTCCTTTTTTCATTTTAATTATAATATGTGATTTTTAATAATGCCAATGACATTGTATTAGTATTAACATTATATATATTAACTGGCAATTCAGTCGGTCTTTTTCTTAAATAATTTTCAGGTTCACTATCAAATAAAACATTTACACCAGGAAGATCTGGATAAATATATTCCCATTCAATTTTAACATTTCCAAATATATTATAATAATAAGCCCTATTTGATTTTAAAATAGGTTCTAAATATTTTAATTTTAATAAATCAATACAATTATTTACATTTGAATATTTTTCACTACATTTAATTTCCGGTAAATTAAAAATAATTTGAGATTTATCTATACTATCCTTATCAACTGCAATTTCTATTTCTGCTTTTTGACTATCAATTGAAAAAGTAAAATATAAAACAACTAAAAATGCAGCTAGAATAATAAAAATAACTAAAAACATAACAGATTCCATCATTTGAAATTGACCTTTATTTTTCATTAATAAACCCTCGAACATCTCCCTTTAATTTCATCATTTTCACGCTTAACAATAACATCAATTTCTTGAATAGAATAAATTAAATCAATTATATTCTGATTATCAAATAAAACCGAATCTTGATATGTATTAATTTTATCATGAAGTTTTAATAATTCATTTTGTATATTTTGATAATTTAAAAAACAACGACCATTTGTATTAATCAATTCATTTGTTTTATTATATTGTAATACAAAAATTCTTTTCATAAAAGGCATTAATTTACTTGTTTGTTTTAAAAATTCATTATAATCATCACTTGCAATTGAACCAATAAACATACTTTTATCTATTAATGGAATGATTTTAGTATCATCATAAAAACTTACTTTTGCAAATTTAAAATTTCTATCATCACCAAATGCAAATTTTGTATATGTTTTATATTTGTAATCAGCAATATTAGGATAATTAGGAATATATTGTTCTTTTTGTGTAAAAAATAAAATTTCTGAAAACTCTGAATCAAATAAATTTAATTCTTCATTATCAAAATCATCCTCATAATAAATTTTAACATTTAAAAAAGAGGGAATTGTGTTATTAAACAGAGAAAATAAACGTCCATTTTTAGGAAAGTCATATACAATAACATATTGTTTATTTTGATCAAACATTGTTAAAATATTCGTTAAATAAAAAGGAGATTTAAATGGAATTGAATTTCCCATAATATTTTTTGTATCAAAATTTTTTGGACTATATAATACTACATCAGATATAGATCGACTATTTTTTCCAATGAGTAAATCATTATAATCAACTTCAAATTGAACATTTTTATCTAAATCTCTTTGTATTTGAAAATTTGGATTAATTCTTGTATTTGTTATAAAAGTATTTAGATAACTCAAAATTAATCTTTCATTTTCATTTTTAGAATCTTCTACATTTTTAAAAATCATATTAAAAAATAAACCTAATAAAAACACTCCAATAATTACAACAAAAATCCATTTTGCAGCTTGAGCAACTTGTCCTTTGGAATTCATTTTATAGTAATTTTTGTTTTTGAAGAAATTCCTTCAAATTCAAGTTCAATTTGTTTTTTTAAATCAATAGATAATATACCATCACCAAATTTTTCTGCATAATCAATAGATAGTTCAATATCACCTAATTCTAATTCACCAATATCAAATCCCTTAAAAAAACCATCTCCATTTAAAATAAGTGATTTTTTTTTATGATTTTCAATCTGGGCATTACATTCACTTTTAATCATATTACTAATTTGAAAAGGAAGCGAAGTATCAATACCACCACAATTTGAAATCGCATTATAATCAACTAAATACATTTTTTGAATTGAATTTGGAAAAATAAAACCTTTTTTTGTAGTTGATCCATAATCATATGCATGTGATTTAACTTGACCTTTTATATCAGAAACTAAAATTGGAATTCTTTTATTATCACTTTCATCTAATATAGTTGCAATCCCTCTATATGCAAGTGCAAATAATAAACCTATAATAATAACTCCCATAATGGATGCAAAAACTAAATTAATTTGACCTTTTTTCATTTTTTTACCACTTTTTTTTTATTTTTATTTATTGATTTTTTATTAATGGAAATATCAGAATTAACTATATTTTTTAATTCAAATAATATTTTATTATAATCAGTATTTTTCAAATTAGGATTTGATTTGTTTAATATATTTTTAACTGAGCTTTTGTCAAATTTGACATTATTTTTATTAATAATTTTAGATAATTTTTTTACAGGATTAGTTTTTAATTTTATTCCTGCACCATCTATTGCCTTTTGTAAATTATCTAATGTGTAGTCGCTTTCTTTTTTAATATCATCAATTTTAACAAATTCGTTTTTAGAATCCATTTTCATTAAATCTAAAATTACTTTTTTATTTTCACTACTTATTTTATTTAAATCTTTAAAATTAATTTTACTACCATGCTTTTGAACCATTTTATCTAAACTCATAAAAGCACTTTTTGGTAATTTTAAATCAGATTTTTTCTTTTTACCAGAAACTAAATCTTTTAAATCTAAATAACCTTCATCAAATTCTTTATTAAAATCAACTTTCTTTTCTTTTTTAACTGATTCTAATTCTTCTTCTAAACGATTTACAAATTTACTAAATAATTGTTTTCTATTTTCTAATTTTGATTTATATTTTTCTTTTTGTTCAGTTAAGATTTCTTCTTCCCATTTAGATTTTAATTTATCTCCTTCTAAAATATTAGGAATTGAAAATATTGGTTTTTCATTAAAAATTTTATTAATTGAATTAGTTGATGTTTTATTATTTAAATTTGGAACATTTTGAGTATCACTATAAGTTTGTTTAATTTCAGGAGGATTTTGTTTTCTATAAATCATATAACCACCCGCGCCTAAAATAATAAATAATAATACAATTATTAGTATATACCAAATTGGATTAAATTCTTCTTCAACTAATGGTTGAACTACAGTTTGATTTTTTATTGTTTGATTTTTAAGTTCAGTTCCTGGCTCAGGAGGAGTTATAGGATAATTTCTATATATATCAATATTTTTTTTATCAAAACCTAATATAATTTTATCTTGATCTTTTACATTTGGATTACTTCCAAATATACTTTCCCATGAATCATCAATTCCATCACAATCAGCATCAAATTTACAATCTTTTTGGCATGAATTTGCAAAAAAGTTAATATTACCTTCATCACAATCAGGACCATTTTTACAACCAAGTCCTAAACCATCAGCATCAAAATCATATACACATAAATTAGTACAACCATAATGAATTGTTGGATTTAAATCATTACAATCAGGACCTAATGTACATTCCCAACCATATTTATCACCATCAGAATCTATTACACAACCAGATTCAATACAAACTTCAGCCAATAATGGATTTTTCCCATTACAATCATCACCGGCGGTACAATTCAAACCATTACCATCACCATCAGCATCTTGTATACATCCATTTGGACAATTTTCATGAATTAAATTATTAGTATCATCACAATCTAAACCCGCGTCACAACCTTCACCATAAGTATCAACATCATTATCACTAAAGCAACCATTTGCACAATTTTTATGAATTAAAATATTTGTTTCATCACAATCATCACCTAAAATACAACCAAGTCCATAACCATCACCATCAATATCACTAAAGCAATTAGTTAAACAATTTTCATGAGTTAAATTATTAGTATCATCACAATCATCACCTAAATTACAATTAATACCATATTGATCACCATCCATATCAATAGTACATCCATTTGTACAAGCAATATTAAGACTTTTATTTGTATCATCACAATCTAAACCAGTACAAGTTAATCCTAAACCAAATCCATCACCATCTTTATCTAAACAAGTACTAATACAATTATTTGTTAAAGATGCATCTCTATCATTACAATCAGGACCTTTTGGACAATTTCTACCAAATCCATCTTTATCAATATCAATACATGTTTTTGGTGGCATAATAAATGGTTTATTAACAAACATAATTGGTTTAAAAAAAGGAGTTAATGCAGAATTATTTGCAGGATCTTTTGCTAAAAGCCCAATATAATAAACCATATCATTTTCTAAATCTTGTGTTGATATTTCATATTTTTGATTTTTATTATAATTTTTAAAATCACTATTAGAAATTATTTTTGTTATATTTGTAGGAACATTAACTAAAAAATGACTTATTAAAATATTATTGGAAAATACATTATCTGTAAAATTAATTTTAAAGTCAATATTGTTTTTAGTTAATTTATTTAATTTTGTAATAGTTCCATTTTCTACAATATCTGAATCATAAAAAAAGACATTATGTATTTTTGGAGGTCTATTATCAAACCTTAATTTTAATTTTTTAATTTTTTCTTGAGTTGAAGTTTGACAAGTAAATGTAAAATTATATTCATTTTTAGTACCTAGAGACACACTTGATGCATGAATAAAATTATTTTCTGTATTTAATTTAATTGTAGTACCACTATCAGTAGCATAAATACAATTTGATTCCATACTACTAGTTAATTGAATATCAATTAATTGTTTATTTACAAATTCTTTTGGACTGTTAATTTCAAAATCTAATACCACACTAGAATCAACTTTAAAATCAACACGAAGTGTATTTGAAATTAAACCTGCTTTATTCATACATTTAATATATTTTGTATATGTTTTTTTATCATCTAAATTATTAAATTTAATATTGTGAATTGATTTAAATAAATTTGAGATCGTATTTGAATCATGATTTAAATAGAAATCCAAAGTTAAACCTTGTTTACTAGTACTTACATCATAAGAATTACATATTGAACTATCATCAGTATTAATATTTAATTCAAAAGAAAATTCATCCTTTTCATTTTTTAAAATTACTATTTTACTTGCAGGTTTATATTCTACACTACTCAAAACTGGTTTTGTATTGTCAAGAGTATATATATTTTCTTTAGTATACAAATCATCATCTGAAGTCATACAATAATAACATAATTTAAATGTATCAGTATTGAAAAATAATTTATTATGAATTATATTAAAACTATGAGTTTTATCACCAGTTAATATTGCGGGTTCACCAGATAAAGGACATTGTTGTAAAGTCCCCGTTTTTGAAATTTTACAATCAACATTAACAAAAGTATTATATTTTAAAATTGCAGGACTTTTATTAATAAAATAAAATGGGAAATTTAAAGGTATTAAATCAAAATTACCATCAAAAGAAAAAAAATCAATTTCTTCTATTACTTTTCCATTTAAAGCATAATCCCAAAATTCTATTTTAAGTTTATGATCTCCATTTGGTAATTGCCCATATAAAAAATATTTATTATTTTCAAAAACTAAACTATAAGTATCATTAATAATATTTATACCATTACTTGATTTACTTTTTGGATTTTGTTGAATAACTAATTGATCATCTAAAAACAAATTAAAAATAACACCCTCTGAAAAATTAAACATTAAATTTAATTGACCTTTGTCAAATTTAAAATGGCTTTTATCTGGAACAAATGTATCTAAAATTGGTGAGATTAAATCCACTATTAATAATTCAGTATAATTTTGTTTATTTCCATATGAATCAATACCATATATTGTTACAAAATACTCACCAGGAAGTATTGCATTATCGGATTTAATTTTTATAAAATTTATATTCCCCTCTTGCTCAACATATTTAAAATTATTAATTCCGTTCGTCTTATCAAATTTAAAAAGTATATTATTTTTAGTTTTATATATTTCTACACCATCTAAAATAATATTATCATAAAGTGGAAAATCGACTGTTATTAAAGGGGTAGTATGAGAAACATAATTGATTTTAAAATCAACTTCTGCATTTACAAAATTAAAACTAAATAAAGTAATTAAAATAAATAAAATACATAAAAAATTATTAATTTTTAATTGCAAATGTTTCATTGTATTTTATTCTGTGATTAAATATATTATTCACACCACTATTTAAGTATTTATTATCAGATTCTAAATCACTATATGTTTTAAAATCATTAAAATAATAAACACCATTATTGAGTTTTAAATGATCAGACATACTAATTATACGAATGCCGTCCTTTAGTATATATGAAACATCAATATTTCCATTATTTTCAATAATTGATTTTATTTCTATATTGATTGAACTTCTATCTGCCTCATATGATAATAAATCTTCTGCTTGTTGTATTAATGTATTAACTCCATTATCTAAAGATATTAATGAAATAAAAGTATAATCTGAAAAGTCAATAAAATCAGTAATAGTTATATTTAATGGAGCAACATACCATGTTTTTAAGAAATTTTTAATTTCGCTTTCTCTTTTAAAACTATTATCTTTAGTTCCAAATAATTCACTACTACCCTTACTAAAACCATGTTTACTTAATAATATATTTAATTTATCATCATTAATATTATTACAAGTTAATTTACAAGAATTTTCTGAAAAACCTTTTAATCTACATTTTAAATTACAATCATCATTTAAATCAAAAGTTTTGTGAATTTCTGAAACGATTAAATTTGGATCATTGAATCCACGTTCATTTACCATATATGTTTCTTTACCTGTTGTAGCAAAATCATCATTAGTTGATAATACAGTTAATTCAAATATATTTTTAATACCTGAATCCAACCTTAAATCCATTAATGTAGTATATTCATCATTTAGCCTAATAGGATTTAAATTATTTGTTTGACCTTTAAATTTATAATTGACTTCACTCAAAGAATTTTCATTTGAATTTAATAAAATATTATGTTCAAATTGTTGATTAATATCATTTAATAAATTTGAATCAGGTTTAACTCTATTAATTTGCGGAACATTACTATTAACATCAAAATAAATAAATGAAGCAACACCTGCAAAATTTTGATTATTAACTGGTACAGCTGAAATTAAATATTTATCATTAGGAATATTTTCAAAATTAATTTCTTTTTTTTGTTTATCAAATTCATTATTTAATTTAACATTATTTACATCAATATTTTCACAATCAAGTGTATAAAATCCAAAACTATATGAAAAATTATCACTAGTTAAAAGGCCACCAATTACATTTTCAAAACTTAACAATTCTTTACTTGTTCTATATCTGTTTGCAAATAAATCATCTTCACCTAAACTACCTGAATAAGCTGAATCAGTTCCTCTATAAATAAAATCCCACCAATTTGATAATAGACCTGAAGAAATTCCATTTCTTAAATAATTTATTGATAATTCTTGACTTAATCTTTGATCTTTATATAAATAAATTGCTTTAGTTAATTCAAATACATAATCAATTTTATTTAAATGAATATCATCACCAATTATTGAAATATCAAATTTAGTTTTAAATTTCGCATTATTTGATGAAGCTTCTGTAAATTTATTATCAAAAGCATCACTTAAAACAAATGAATGTTTATTTCCAAATTCATCTAAAAAGAAAAATTCTAAAAATATTGTATCTGAAATTCTAGTCATTAAAAAATATTCAACTTTATGATTTAATATTTTTAAACCATCTATAATATTAATATTATTTAATTTATATGAATCAAATTTAATTGAATAATTAAATAGAGTATTATTAAATTTAGCAAAATCACCAATTATATTATTATGAAGCGAAAATCCTTTTTGTTGTGCACTATGGACTAAAATGGGTTTTTTTAAATATAAGGTTTCATTTTCTGTTGTAATATTAATATATTCTAAATCATTATCATTTTTATTTTCAAGGGATTCAGGTGGTTGAAATTTACAAACTTTTGTACTTAAATTACCATAAACTAATTTAGTTGGATTATTTAAAGATTCTAAATATAAAATCGATTTATTTAAATTGATTGGAGAATGTGATTCACGTGTATTTGAAAATACTGCAGCAGTTCTATTTAATTTATTAATAATTGCACCATCACCTGGAAATCCAACAAAAGAATCTGATACATCATTTGATGTCGTAAGTCGTACTATATTAATTAAATTTCCTGCAATATTACCTGCCTTATCACTAATATTAATCACAAAAATATTCAAAGCAGGATTTAATGATAAAGTATAATTTTGTTTTTTATTTTTTTCAATATCATTTATTTTAATATCATAATAACCATATAATAAATTATTAATGTTTAAATCAAATAATTCATTACTTTCAATACTTAATTCATATTTATAATCATCAGTCATAATTTCATTATCACTATGAATTATTAAATTTGGAGGTGTTATATCTAAAACAATATCATACATTTTACTATTTGCAATACCTCTTTCATTTAAAGCATTACAATTAATATCAAATTCATTATTTCCTTCACTTAATTCAACTTCATAATTATATTCATATAATCCATTTTTACGTTCTGTATAAATTACATTATCACCATCAACATCACAAATTGCATCTCGCCTTGTATAAAAATTAATTATGTGATTTTTTTTATTTGTAAGTTTATTATATTCATCAAATAATATTGAAACAGGTCCATCAAAATCTATATTATATTCTAATACTTGACTATATCCTGAATTATTAGATTTGTCTAAACAAGTACCTACAAAAATATGTCTTTGACTTTCATTTAATATTAAAGTGTCATAATAATTTTGAGTAATTTCATTTAATTTTAATTTAGTCCAAGTATTATTCGGAATTATTCTTTTATTTGTTAAAGTATTTAATATTTTATTAAATTCAGTTACACTTAATTTTGTATTTGGATCATTTAAGTCAAAATCTTTAGAATAAATATTATCAAAATCTTCATTAATTATATTAAAATCATCATTTGAATAATTATAATTTGTTAAATTATCTAATTTGATATAATAACAAAAAGATTCTTCACTAAGTTCGTGTGCTAATAAATTAATTGTACTCACATTGTTTTCATAATCACCTTCTTCGACAAAATATGTTTTATATTTAATACAATCAGTTTCAGTACATGTATTGTCACTATCTTCAAAAACAAAATTTGGAATTGAATAATCTATATAATATTTTAATTTAGTAATACCAAAATTACCTCTTTTATCTTCACATTCAATTGATAAATTAACTGGAATTGGTTTTTTTATAGCCAAGGCTCTTTGAATTGTAGTTATATCTTCATTTGGAATAAATGAATGATCAATAATGTTTATTTGGGATAATCTTTTTGTTGTAATTAAATTATTTGAATCAATATTTTCATAAAATAAATTACAATTTGCAAATTCATTAGTTTTGAATTTAAAATTTGGTTTTATTTGAGATGCAGATAATGGTTTAAAGTCTAATATTTTTGGAGGTGTTTTATCTATAATAATTTCAGTGCTATTTTCAAAATTATTATTTACATAATCAGTACCAGTAATAGTAAATTTTAAATGTGTGTCTTTTAATGGAAAGAAAGAAATTGGAATTTCATTTAAATTAATAAATTTACCATTTAAAATATCAGTATCTGAAATAGATGTAAATTGACTGAACACTTTTAATATTACAAATTCATCATTAATTTTTTGTTCTACGATTAAATTTGAATTAACGTTTTCAGATGTTGAAACTCTAATTGTAAACTGATCATTATTTGAAAAATGTTTACCTAATTCATTATGCATAATATTATTTTCTAAACTTTCTATAGTCCATGTCGTATCAGGTATTTTCCTATCATACAAAATACTAAAATCATTATATGTTTTTTCATTTAATGCTTTATCAGTTAATTTAATACCATAATTTAATATAATTTCTTGATTATCATTTTCCATTTGCTCAAGTTTTGCATTTCCATTAAATGCACCTGCATCATTATTTGAAAATTTAACAAAATCTAGTTTTGGTAATGGAGATACATTAAATAAATTAATTTCATTATTAAATCCAGTAAAATCAAAATTTAATAAATTCGTTGCACTAGGCATATTAAAGTCAATATCCGGATCAGTATTATCAATTACAAAATAAAAATAATACTCTGCTTCAAATTTTATTGGTGCATAATCAAAATTAATATATGTCAAATGTTCTCTTTTACCTTTTGTTGCATTAAAATGTAATCTATATTTATTTTCATCTAATTCACCAGTTTCTTTAGCATTAAAAATATCATCTTCAATAAAAAAGGTGAAATTAGTATAATTTCTATGTAATAATCTATTAGAAGGATCATATTCTAATTTATGTGGTTTTATACTATTAAAATCTAAATTATAATTATCATATTCTTTTATTATTATCCAATTTCCATTTTCATATCTTTCTAAATAAAAATTACTTACATTAAAACCCCATTCAAAATCTTCATCATTAAATGAAAAATTAAAAACTAAATTAGGTTTTTTTATAGTATTAATATATTCATTACGGTCCCCTTCAACTTTATTACCACCTATACTTTTGCTCACTAATTGTGGTGCTCCTCTTAATACAAAAAAGTCAATATTCTTACTTTTATTTAAATTTCCGGCAACATCTTTAATTGTAAAATTATAAAAATAATTTCCATCTGCATTTATTCCAATATCATTATTTGCATATATTTTATTAAATAAATTTACAGGATTATTGAAAGTCTCTGAAATTATTAATTCAGTACCGTCTATTTTTTTACGAACTATATTTAAATGAATTGATTCAATTTTTATATCATCATTCATATTTAAATTAAAAAGAGAGTCATCTTCAATTATATAGTCTCTTTCTTTTGGAAATATAATGTCATAGCTTGGTGCAATACCATCATAAGTTACATTAAAACCAATATTATTAACTAACTTATTATTTGATTTGAAATTTCCATCATTATTGAAATGATCATAAACTTTTAAATCAAAATTATATTTTGTTGGTGCCTCAGGCAAAGCACTTCCATGTAATTCTTCTAAATCATATATTTTAAAAAATGATAAAGGATAACTTTCTTTTTCATATAATTCAAAAATTGCTTGTGTTTTATCTTGTATTAAATTTGCAAAAGTTATTTTTGTTCCAAGAGTTTCTGTATCAAGTTCTGAAGATAATATTTTTTCATGATTTACAAAATTACCAGTCATATATTCATTACTTTTCATAAATTTATTAGTTAAATAAATTTCATTTGCCGTAGTCATAAGCTCAGATTTTTTATAAGGATCAAAATTAACATAATCAACAGTAAATTCTCCAATAGTTTCATGATATTCACTTACATCAATAAAATGAGTATTATATATTAAATTAGTTTTATTTTTTGAATATAACTTAGGTTTATCTGCTCTTGTATTTACAGTACCACTTATGTAAAAGTTTTCTTTATTTGTAATTAATCCATATTCATCATATAAAGATGAATCATAAAATTGATATCTATTTGGAATTTCCATATAATCTAAAGTAAAAATATCAATTGTTTGTTTTAAATTTGGTTTTAATTCATAATTTTCTGGACCTTTAAAATCAACTGCAATATCATTACCAATAGTTGTATCATATTCAGTTCCAAAAATATCTTTAACTAAAATGTGAAATTTAGCATTATTAATATTTAACATAGTTCCGTCTTTTGAAAATTCTATATTTGAATTTTGAAATGTTACTGGTAAATTATAATCACTTTTTATTTTTAAATTCGGATCAAAACTCAAACTATAATCAGGTGTGTCTGTTTTATATGCAATATGTGTATTTGAAGTTGAATCTTCTCTTGATGAAAAAGAAATAATATCAGTTATTAACTGATTTGAAGAAATTTCAAATTCTGCATTAGTTGTTCTATTTACAATTTGAATAATTTTTGAATTTTCATATAAATTAACTTCAAAACTTTCAGGAGTTAAAAGTTCAATTGGATTAATATATAATTTAAATGTATAATTATCTCCATTACCATAATTATCTTCATAAAATAAAGTAATATTATATGTGCCTGGAATAAAATTATTAAGACCATATAATTTTTCCCCTGTTAATTGTTTAGTTTCAAAATCAAAATTATGTAATTTATTCGCAGTTTTACTATCAAGACCAAATTCTTCATAATTATGATATTGATTATATATTAAAGCATCAAAATAAGTATTTAAAAAATCTAATTTGTTTTTTAATATTTGTTTATTTTTAAAATTACCATCACTTATATTAAAATTATGAAGTTTATCAGGTATTATATTTATTTTTGTAAAAACTGTATTTGAAATAAAATTATATCCTTCATCAGCTATATATTTATTATCATCTAAACTAACTTCAAAATTTATTGGACTTAAATAATCAAAACCCTTATCTAAAAAATCAATATATAATTCTGGTTTAATTAAATCATAAAATAAATAATATTTATAGGAATTAATGTTTCCTGCAAAATCCTCTACTTCAATTTTTATATTGGTTATATTATCATCAACCGGCAATACGAAACTAAAATGTACATTTTTATTATCTAAACTTTTTGAATCAATTGAAATCAAACCAGATGTTTCTGTATTGAAATCATATATATCAATTAATGAATATGAATTATCAGATTTTTTATATAATTTTATTTTTGAAATATTTGTAATTTTATCACTTGTATTAAAATATAATTTTGTTTTATAATCTTCAATATAATTATTTATTGTTTGTTTTTTATCATTTGCAATATTTTCTTTATCTAAAGCAGGTTTTGAAATACCATTTAATTCAAATGCAGGAAATTCAGTATCAATTAAAAAATTAATAGAATTTACATCTTCTTTATTTCCTAATGTGTCAATAGATCTATAACAAAGAGTTGAACTTTTGCTTATTGAACTACTTGAACTTGCAGTTAAACTTGGTGCAAATTCATAAGGTGCGTTTCCAATACAATTTGTACCATAATTTACAATATAATACTCTGCAAGTTTAGTTTCATCACAACCAGCATTAGTACCATCAATATTAGGATAATCTGTACAACTAAATGTAAAGCCAACATTGGTTCCACTACCTTTCAAATCTTCATAATTTAACCAAGTATTTTTTGAAGTTGCAATTGAAGGTATTGTTAAAATTTCTGTTTTAGGTGGCAATCTATCAATATAAAATTGTGTAATGGAAAAATTCTTTGGAACAAATTCTTCAAAATCAGTACCATTTTGAACTAAACAACTTGCATTAATAAAAACTGAGCCCGTTTGAAATGAATTCAACATTTTAATATTATTTGAAAAATCAAAACCAAATGAAACATTACCTGATGAAAAAGTACTATTTAATGAAAAAGTTCCAGAGCTTGTCCTACAACTTCTACTATTAAATTCATCATCAGGTTGACTACATAAATCATCAAAAGTTATTGCATTATCAGAAATAATATATTTATTTTCATTAATATCATAATCAGGAATTTTTTGACCAAATTTAAATTTACTATTAAAATCATTTTTAAAATTGTTTTTATTAGTTACATTAACTCTCGCTCCATTAAAATATAATTCATATTTACATTGTTTTGCTTCTCTATATAATTCAGCTGAAAAATCTTGTTGAGGTCCTGCTACAACCTCACCAACTAGAGGATAAACATTTTTAATTATTACACCTGCATTTAATATAAAACTTAAACTTTTTTCATTTACATTACCAGCTAAATCTTTACATTTTGATGAAAACTTATACAAACCATCATCTAATTCACTAAAACTAAATTCAGTTAAAAATTGATATTTATTATTAGTGAAATAAACATTATTTTTGGGTGAAATTGATGGTATTTCAACAAAAGCATTAGTTTCAAAATTAAAAAGTTCAAATTTATCATCACATTTATTCCTTTTTCCATTTGAATCAAAAATAAGTTCATCAGCAGATCTTAATACTAAAATATCATGTTTATCATCAAGCCGCTCTAATTCACTAAAAACTATACTAATATTTGGTTTTAAATTATCAATTAAAACATTTCTTGTTTTTTTATTATGTTGTAATCCATTATTATCTAAAGTAAAATAACTTAAATTTACAATAATTGCATTTGAATCTAATTGTTCAAATTCTGTATTTAATAATTGAGTTTTTGCACTATTTACATCTCCGCTAGTTTCAAGAACAAAAGAAAATTGTTCATCAGTAGGGTTTTCATTAAATAAAGTAGCATTAGTTTGAAATTCATCTGAATTTAATTTAATCCAATCCCCATTTTGTAATTTAAATGCTGTTGAAGTTAATTTGTATTTTTCATTTGCATAAAAAGAATCAATATCTGCAGATATTTTTTTATGTTCGTCATTAGGATAAGATCTAAATAATAATTCATATTCATTATTATTATTTAAATTCAAAAATGAATTTATTTTATAGTTTTCATTACTAGTTCCATCATTAGATATACCATCTAAATTTTTATCTACACTACATTTTTCTTCTGTTAAATTCCATAAACAATTATTTAATTGACAGACATCACTACTAGTACAGGCAGTTTCGCTTTTATAATCAGAACAAGTTGTTGCTTGAGTACATTCTAAACAAACAAAATCATTATCACTATTTTGATCTTTTCCTAAATAACATTGACCTAAATTAGAACAAATATTTTCAGTTATATTTCCAAATTGATATAAATCATCTGTATTTACCAAATCACAATGATTTACTATTGGTTTTGAATCATAACAAAAACCCTTTGAAATTTCATCACCATTTTCACTAAAACCAGAATCATAATATTCACATTTACCCTCATAACCAAAATTACAAGGATTATCTAAACATGCATTTTTAGATCTATAGCCATAACAACCACTTTCTCTATATGTTTCATCTTTATTTAAAGGAATTAATGCATCAGTACAACTTTGCCAAGTATCATAAACTGAATCACCCCTATCAAAAGAAGTATAAAGATTTGATTTGACATTAATTTGAGTAATTAATGATAATTTTGAAATCGGATCTTCTTGTTGTAACGGTTCATTATATTCATTTTGTGAATTAAAACCAAAACCTAAATCAGTATCTTTTAATATATCATGTCTAAACTTTTGAAATTCTGTAGATCCACTATTTAACAAATCAGGATATTTAATACATTGAGTTTTATTTGGATTACTAGTTATTGAACAAACAAAAGGATATCTTTCACCACTTACACCAGATTCACTAAAACAAATTGATTCGGCTGTATTTTCAATTCTTTTTGGAAAATTGAATTGATTACATTCAACACGTACACTTGGTACATTTTGCAATAAATCATTTGAATTAAATTTATCTGCTTGTGAATATTCACTAATTAATTGTTTTAAATCATTTGGATCTAAATTACCTGTAAAAATATTATCATCTAATAAACCTACATTTTGAGATGCATAATCATCATTAATATACTCTGCACAAAATTCACCTTTATAATAAGTACAAATTTCATGGCCTGAATTAAAAATACTGTTTTTTAATTCTGATAAAAATTTCATTCTTGTTGATTTTTGTGAATCTACACCCAAATTAGTTAAAGATAAAATTTTATTTACATTAGTTATTGTATTTGAATCACCAATATACGTCATTTCATTACTATAAAAATTATTTTCGCTAAATCTATTTGACAAATGATCTATTTGTAAAAATTCATTATTATTTACTAAATTAATTCTATAGTCTAAAACTAAATCAGGTATTGAAAATTTACTATGTCTATTACCTACATAATATGCACGCATTTCATAAAGATATGAATTTTTATTTCCATCTAATTCTATACCCCATTTATCTAATTCATCAACATAAGTCCAATTTTCTTTATGTATAATTCTTCCAAATTCATCCTTTAATGCACATTCACTATTGCTTTCATCAGTACAATCACTATTTGAATCTATTTCATATTTATTATTGGGAATTAATGCAACAAATTCTGAAGCATAATCAGAAGGTAAAAAACCATCATCCCTATAATCGATACCCACACCAAATGAATTACTTATTAAATTTGTATAATCCGTAACTAAATCTTTAGTTCTAAAATCAAAATAATTTAATTTAGTTCTTTTAATTAAATAATGAGTAATTAAATTACTTTCATTATATTCACTACATGGATTTGTCCAAGTTATATTTGAATTTGGTTCTGATTTAATTGAAGAAACTTTAAAATTAACATTAGGTTCTTTATTTGCACACTCTAAATTTAAATTTGTTTTAAACTCAACTCTTTTATTTATTTCATGTGAATTATCAACTGCTTTTTCAAAATCAGATTTAGTTATTTCTACAAATTCAGGATTTCGATCAACGGCAGTTACTATTAAAGTATAATCAGAACTTAAAAGACCAGTTATAATTCCATTTGAACCAGTTTGGTCAAATCTAAATGGTTTAATATTTGAAGTTTCTCTTGGAATAATTAATAATTGTACTTGTTCTGAAAATGGTAAAAATAAATCTTGTCCTTTTTGATCATAAAAACTTAATTTGATTTTAAAAGTATTTAATATTCCATTACAATCAGAATAATAATTTCCATTAATACAACAAGCAGAAGATTCATCTTGATTATTATAATCTACTATTGTTGAACCACAAACACAGCTATTTTCTGCATTTGCATCTAAAATATTAATTTTACCAAAAAATGTATTTTGTACACATGAATCTAATAAAACACATGTTCCACTTTTACAAACATTTTGATTTGCAGAACAAATAGAATCTTCAACATTTAAATTAAAAATATCTTCAGGAGTTTCACAAACATTATTACAACATTCATAATCTACCTGACCTAATAATTTATCTTGACAAAATGCTGAGTCAATTGATTGACATTGGGAACAATATTCAAATAAAGTATCATCAAGTATAGCAATACCACTTGTATCTTTATTAATTGTTTTTGTTTCAGGAGTTCCATCATTATCAAAGCAATATTCTTTGTCATTAATATTACAATTATTAATTGAACAAACATTATTACAATCATCATCTAAATTATCTATTGCCCCATCACAATCATTATCTACACCATCTTGACAAAAAGAAATATCTTCATGAGATTTACTTGGGGATTCAGTTTCAGAATATAATGGATCATTTTTTGTTTGTATTAATGCATTTTTAGGACAAACATCTACATGATCAAAAACACCATCATAATCAGTATCTTTAAATGGTAAATTAGTAGTAACAATTTCAGTACAACAAACATAATCATCTATATTATTTTCATCTAATGGAACATTTCCTTCAGAAAAAGAAATATTATTTTTGTACATATTAATATAACCAGAGGAAGAACAATATTTATTTTCAGAAAGTAATGTTTTTCTTAAGTATAAATCCCCGCCAAATTCAGAACATTTTCTAGATACCCACGCATCTAATTGAATATTAGAATTAAAATTAGTTGAATCATAATTTACAATTTTTTCAACATAACCGAATTTTTTGAATAAAAAATATCCAGCTGCACCAACAGGTAAATTAAAACCAGAATTTCCAGTAGTATCAGTTTTATTAAATCCAGAAAAGGGACTATTACCTGTGGATTTGAAATATATATTTACATCTGGTAAATCAACATCATTGAAATTTTTAACAGTTAGTGTGATATGTTTTGGAGACGTTAAAACTTTTAAATCAATCTCTTTAATATTAATATCTTCAGTCAATTCAAATTTGGTTTTTTTAAATTCATATCCATCAATATAAGAAAATACAGTTACATTTCTTGCAGGTAAATCTGGAAAATTCATTAAATCATCAGAAAAATCCTTAGTTTCTTCCCTTAAATCAATTTCACTAATTACAGTTACATAACCTTTTGGATTTAATATTTCAACACCATTGGATTTAAATGTCAAATCTAAATTAACATTTACATCAATTGTAAAAAGTAAATCTATATTATTTATTGTATTAATTTCTACATTTTTTTTAATTTCTTTTTGTAAATTAAATTTAGAATCAGCACTAATAGATAAAACACCGTTTGGTAAATTATCGGGTAAACCTTGTATTCTATAAAATAATTTATTATCTTTAAGCTCTACAATACCTTTGTATCCTGGACTATTTGATACCGCTAATGATGCAATAAAATTAACAGTTATATCGCCAATCCCAACATTTAAACCTTGAGGAACTGATATAGTACCATTTATTTCATTTTCTTTATTTATAGAACATAAAACAATATTACACATTTGACTGTCATAACCTTGAAAAGTTGAATTTAAATCACAATCAACACCATCATTTGCAGTTACACATTGTGCCATTAAACTAAGTAAAGGTTGATTATAATAATCATAATTTTCAACATTACATAAATGAGATAATGGTGTACCTTCGCCACCATAACCTTTAGGAGGGTTTAAAAAAACACAACCAGCATTATTTGAACATAAATTTGTTCCTGATTTTTCTAATTCATTTGAATTAATAAAAAGTTCACAACTATCATCAGGAAAACGTTCACATAAATTACCATTAATATCCGCACAAGTATAAGTAGCTGAACTAATTAAGTCAGGATTAAATTTAACATCGGTTCTATTAAAAAAATCAAAATTATCTGGAACTGAATAGTACTCAGCTCCTTGAATTAAAGGTAAAACTAATAAAATCAGTACTAATAAATTAAAAAACACCCCTTTTTTTAACATAAATATTCAACTACCTAATTATTTTTTATAAATGAGGTTTAAAAACATTACTATCGTGACCTTTATTAATAGTGAAAATATACTTAAAAATGGATAAAAACATGGAAATAATTAACAAAATTAACAAAAGTAATATATTAAATTATATTGAAATTGCAAATAAATTAAATATAAAAAAATTGGGTTTTAATATTAATAATTTTGAAAAAATTGATGATTTAATTGAGCTAATTCAAAAATATAAAATAGATGAATTATTTGAATATGAAATTATATTACAAATTGATATTAAAGACTTGCAAAAAGTTAAAACAAAAATAAAAAATAAAAAAGTAAAATATTTATACAAGGCAGAAAAAGAAGAATTTGTAAGTAATTTTAAGTTTATTATAAAAAATTATAATTATATTTGCAATTTAGAGTGTATTGAAAAATGGGATTATTTTAATCAAATTAGAAGTGGTACAAATGAAAATATATTAAGAAATTTTAATGAAAATAATATTACAATTATTGTGGAATTTAATAATTTGATGCCATATATACATAGAATTCAACAAAATTATAATTTGGCTAAAAAATTTAATATTGATTTTCAAATTTGTTCATTTGCAAAAAATGAATATGAATTATTGGATGAAAATGATAAATATGCAATATTAAAATTTTAATAAATCTTTTATTTGATCTATTGAATTTTTTATATAATTTTTTGAGGTATTTAAAACAGTAAATTTATGACCTATTTCTTTTACTTCTTCTACAATAGTATCAAAAATTTCAGAATCTAAATTGTCTTTAATTTTTTGTTTAGAATAATTTCTTTCAATTAATCTTGCATTTAATATTTTTAAATCACAAACACAAACAATTACAAAATCAATATATTCATTGGGTATAAAATGAGATAAGTGTGAATCTATAACTAAATAGTCAAATTCACTACATTCAATATTTAAATTTTGTTTTTTTACTATAAAATCAATCATGAAATTAATAAATTTATTAATATCTACATCTAAAGTATCATCTTTTTTATCAAAAGTATCATATAATTTATTTTCTTTAATTATATCTAAAATATTTATATAATTACCATTATATAATTTACAAAATTCTTTTGATAATGTTGTTTTACCAGTACCTGGCGTCCCAGTAAAAGCTATAATTTGCATTCTTTTTTTACCATATTTATTTTTTCTATAAGTTCACATTTATTACAGATTTTTTTATTTGTAGCAATATTACAAATAGTACAATAATTTATTTGTATTGTGTCTTTATATTTTGATTTTAATTTTTTTGATATTTCTAAAAAATTGTTTACTATATTTAATTTAATTTCATTTGTTTTTGATTTACTAATTTCATTTAAATTATCTCTTACTTCTGCTCTAAATGCTTGTGGTACATAAGGACATTCAGTATAAAATAAATCAAATTTTTTCAAATATGAATAAGTTAATATTTCTTTTTCACTCAAAAAATATAATGGTTTTATTCTAGGTACAAATAAATTTTCATTGCTTATTCCAGTTAATGGACCAAAACGCGCTAAAATTGGAATTTGATTTTTTAAAAGATTCATTAATATTGCTTGACTTTCATCATCTAAATTATGCCCAGTTGCACTTTTATCAAAACCAGTACTATATTTATTTATCATATATCTTCTAAAAATACCACATATGGTGCAAGGTTTAATATTTAATTTTTTAATTTTATTATATTTTGAAATTAAATCCATAAAATAGTCAAGTGAATGACCAAATTCTTTTTTATATGAATAGACATTTAATTTTATATTATATTCTTTACAAAATTGTTTTAATGTTAATAATGTTTTTGAACGATATCCTTTAATACCTTCATCAATACATAATGCCTCTACATTATTATAAAATTTATTTAATAAATACAAAATAGTTATTGAATCTTTTCCACCTGAAGTAGCTACAATTATTTTATCATCTTTTTCAATTAAATTATATTCTTTTATTGTTTTTTTTACAATATTTTCAAAATATTCTATAAAGTGATCATTACATAAATCATTAATTAAAACACCATTATTACATTTTTTACACTTCATTTATCCACCAGATATTACGCTTAAAAATTGAATATTATCACTATTTTTAATATTAGTATTTTCATTTACAACACTTTCATTTAAAACACATATTACAGTCTCTATATTTACATTTAAAGATTTTGCTAAATCAATAATTTTACCATTAAATTCTAATTCTATATTTTTATTATCTTTTTCAATATATACTTTTACCATAAGTATTAGCAAAATTATTTATTCATAAATTTAACCAAATTGGTTAGAAAATCAGAGTTTAGAGAAAAATATTTTTCCATCATTATTATTTAAGTAAGATATTCCTTTTTTATTTAAATCAGAAGTTGATATTAAGATGGGAGTTAAATTAATTAAATTTCCACCCTCTAAAGTAATTTGTAAATCAGAGTCAGATATAATTTTTTTATTTTTAAATTTTAAATAATATTTTTGAGATCCAAAAAAATTATTTTGATTTATTAGAAAGTCTGCTTCATTTGATTTTCTAAGTATTTTAAAATTTAATATTTGGCAATTATTTTTAGAAATAAAATCATTTACTTTAATATATATATCATCATCAGTATTTAATTTAATATTTTTTTGATTTAATAATGAATTTAAATGTTTAAAATTTTTAGGTAATGATTCTGTTTGATCTACAAATTTAGCATCTGTTTCATCATTAGTTTCACTAATAACATTAGATTCAGGCAGATTTGAATTAGTTGTTTTATTAATTATTGTTTTTACTAATCGTTCTAATTCCTCAATTCTTTTATTGTTATTTTGTTCTGTTTTTTCAAGTTGAGTTTTTAAAATTTTAAAATCGGGAGCTTTCTGATCAGATAATTGAGTTTTATTTTCGACTTTGGGTTCATTATTTATTTCTTGTTTAGACTCATCTGAATTTTGATTTGTTTTTTGAGAATCAGTATCTATATTTAATAATTCAGTTATTTTTTGAGTTAATTGATTATCTTTTAATAAATACCATTTCCAAATTTTAATTGCTTCACCATTATAAGTTATATTTAAAGGAATTGCAAAATCCCTTAATGTAGATAGACTAACTCTTGTTAATGCATCACATTGTGAGTCTCTTAATACTTGATTTTCTTTTAATGTAAGATATGTTTTAAAATCTTTTTCATTTAAATTAGATGAAAAATCTTGTAATTTTTTTTCTTGTCCTTCAGTATAATATAAAGGAGAAGAACCTACTTTTAAATCACTAACTTTCATTAATTTTAAGCTTATTAAACTTGATAAAAAAGCACCAGCTAATATTGAATCTATTTTTAGATTTTTAGAAACTGCTGTTGGTATTACAGGACCATTTGCTTTTACAAAATCTAGAACTCTATCTCTCATAATTGATTTTGCAATTTGTAGATTTATAAAGATTACTTGAAACGAGTATATAATTATAATAAAATTAAATTAAAAAAGTATAGCTCAGAATAAAAAATTATAATCAATAATCATATCGCCTGTCAATCATCATCACTATAATACTTTTTTATTATTATAATTAAGCCAAATATAAACATAAGTAAACTTAATATTTGTCCCATGCTCAGATTTAATAAAATTAAAGTGTCATCTCTAAAAAAATTAAATATAAATCTAAATAATCCATATAATGTAAACCCTATAAAAAAAGTTAATCCATCTGGTAATTTTTTTTTATATACATAAATCATTATTATAAATAATATTGTACTATAAAATGATTCAAATAATTGAGATGGATATCTACATCCAGAAATTGTTGCAAAATTAAAACAATAATCGCTTTGCCATATTTTTCCAACTAATTCATGATTAATAAAATTTCCAATTCTACCTATTGCTAAAATTAATGGTACTATTAATGCAATTAAATCAAGAATTGGCCACAGATTTACTTTTTTATATTTTGAATAAAAATAAGTCGCAATTAAAATACCAATTAAACCACCATGAAATGATAAACCACCATTCCAAATGTATAAAACAGATAAAGGATCTGCAAATAATTTTGAAGGATAATAAAAAATAAAATCAAATAATCTAGCACCAATTAAATTTGCTAATAAAAATAATATAAAATAATTATCAATATCATCTTCATTTAATTTAACTTTATTTTTTTTAGATAATATATGAAAAGAAAAATAAATTAGTAATAAGCTTAGTGCATATATAATACCATACCATCTTATTTCAATATTGAATATAGAAAATGCTATTGGATTATATGGAACAACTATCATGGTTTTATCCAATTACTTTCATAATATAAAATAGAATTATTATCATTTAATATAATTGCAATTAATATATTTTTTTTAGTTGAATGTGCAATTCTATGTTTTGAAGCAAATTCATATAAATTTAATTTATCAGATTCTTTTTTTACAAAACAAATCCATTTACTATGAGTTTTATTTGGTTTTTTACCTTTAGGGTAAACAATAAAATTAGAACCATATTTAAAACCACTTTTTAAAATATAACCTTTTGATCTTAAGTCTTTATATACACAATAATTGTTTAAAAATTGTTTATCTAATTTTACAAATTTATTTATTATTTGATCGTCAGTTAATAATTCATTTTTAAAAAAAAGATCAATTTTTCTTTTTTCAAGTAAATACATTGCTTCATATAAATTCAATTCAATAATGCCTTGTTTAAATATACTCCCCATATTACTTTTGTCAAAAAGAGTGTGAGCTTTATTATTTTCTTGACTAAATATTTTTCCATTAATTAAATTTGTTTTAAATTTCATATTTTAACCTTAAAAAAATCATATGCACATATTACATTTTTAAAATATTCTTTTGCATGTTTTAAAATTCCATCTGTAGTTTTATATCTTGCTGAAAAATGAGTTAGTATTAATTGTTTTACTTTTGATTTATTTGCAATGTCACAAGCCTCATCTACACTCATATGACCATAGTCTTGAGCTTTATCTTTTAAATCTTCATCAAAAGTAGATTCACATATTAAAATATCTGCATCTTTTGAAATCTTATATGTATTTTTATTTAAACTTGTATCAATACAATAAGTTACTTTTTTATCTGAAGATAAAAATGTTACATCACTTGGTTTTATAGTTTTATTATTAACAGTTATTGATTTTCCTTTTTGTAATTCATTCCACAAAGGTCCTTCTTTTACATTTAATTTTTTCATTTTTTCTAAATCAAATCTCCTATGCCCTTTTTGAATTAAGCTATAAGCTACACAAGGAACTGAATGAGTCATTTCTAATGATTCTATAACAATATTTTCATTTTCAAAAATTTTACCATTACTAATCTCAATTATATCCAAATCAATTTTACTAGTAAAAATACAACTATTCATTGCATTTTTAATATATTTTTTAGTATCTTTTGGTCCAAATATAGTTAATTTTTTTTTATAATTATTTGTTGCCAAAGTTTGTATTAGTCCACAAATACCTAAAGTATGATCTCCGTGATGATGGCTAATTAAAATAAAATCTAATTTATTAAAATTAATTTTCCCAATTTTAAATTGTCTTTGAGTTCCTTCAGCACAATCAAATAATATACCATATTTTTCTGTTTGTAAATAAATAGCAGTATTATTTCTATCTTTAGTTGGTGCCATTGTTGAAGTTCCTAAAAATGTTAATTCCATAATATTTTGAAATATTCTTTATTTTTAAATGAAACTATTTAATCAAATAATTATTTTTAAATAGATGATTTTCAAGAATATCATGGAAAAACAAATACAGTTGTATAGTAATGATAGTTTAGAAAAATTAGTTGAATTGTTCCCTCAACAAGAGATTGATTGGGAAAATATATACAATATGTTTATTTCACTAGACTCAAAAAATAGTCAGATGCATTTATTATCAAATATAATAGGTTATTTTGGAGAAATTTACACTGGGCTAACAATTCAGAAAATCTTGAGTGAACATAATTTAGGTGGAAAGTTTAACCCACTCAATGATAAAAAAATAACAAAATCATATAGGTTCATAAAAATATTACCTTATGGAACTGAAATAAACTTACATATTCCATCTAAATTTAAAATACAATCTCAAATTGATAATAGTGTATTATTAGAAGATATATTTGTTGCTTTTGAAGTGAAATGTGGTAAAAAAGTAAAAGGTGGTGGGAAAAGACATCCATCACCGTATTCAACAACTTCAATTCAAAGAAAAATAAGACCAATATTTGATTTATATGACAAAATAGGATATGTAGTAGTTTCATTAAAAGATGTATATTTAAATAAAGATGGTAGAAGTAATACAGGAGTAAATTTTGAAAAAGTAGGTGGTTTTAAAACATTTATACCATTTGAACATTCTGAATTTTTAGAAAAATTAGAAAATATATTACAAGATAATAATTTTGAGTATACTAATGACTTTTATAATTAAATAAAAATAATTTTACACTGGTCCAATAGACATCTACGCATTTTTATTATAAATAATAATCAATTAATATAATGTATGATTAATACTAAAAGTAAAGGTAGTAAAGCAGAAAGAGAGTTAATTCATTTATTTTGGAAAAACAATTGGGCAGCATTAAGATCTGCTGGAAGTGGTTCAACAAAATACCCAAGTCCAGATATTTTAGCATCAAATAATATTCGTAAAATTGCAATTGAAGCAAAATCCGTAAAAAATAATTATATTTATATTAATAAAAAACAAATTTTTGAATTAATTGAATTTTCAAGAATGTTTGGATGTGAATATTATATTGGAGCAAAATTTGAAAAAAAAGGTTGGTATTTTTTATCAATAGATGATTTAAAAGAAACTGAAAAAAGTTTTTGTGTAAATTTTAAAGAACATAAAGAAGCTGGTTTTTCATTTAATGAATTAATTGGAAATTGGTAATTATTTCTTTTTTCTTTTTTTTAAAATATTATTAACTAATTTCTTTTTTTTTCTAGAACTAAATACTTCTTTTTTTTTGGTTGGTCTTTTAGCAGATTTTTTTTTAACTAGTTTTTTTATTACTTTTTTCTTAACTGCTTTTTTAATTACTTTTTTAGCAACTTTTTTCTTAACTACTTTTTTATCGACTTTCTTTTTAACTGGTTTCTTAACTACTTTTTTAACAACTTTCTTTTTAACTGGTTTCTTAACTACTTTTTTAACAACTTTCTTTTTAGCTGGTTTCTTAACTGTTTTCTTTTTAGCAGCTTTCTTAACTACTTTTTTAACAGCTTTTTTAGTTGTTCTTTTCTTTGCTCTTAATTCATCTTCAGCAGTTATAATTTCTAAAGTTTGAACTGGTTCTTCTTCATATTTAAAAATGCTAGGTGGATGTTGTATATATTCATTTAATTCGTCCATTTCTACTCTTAAATTATCAATTATTTTTTGACTGTCTATTTGAAATAAAAGTTCACCGCATTCAGGACATTTAAATTCATATTCTGTAGCGGAATCAAAGTCCATTTTAAAATGATTATCATTACATATAAAATAAATATTTTCTTCTTCTCGAGTAATTCTACTTTTTAATCCTTCATACCTTCTTTTTTTTAATGCTAAAATTGCATAAGAAATATTTCTTGAAAGAAAAGTCCAATAATAAATATACCAACCTTTTTTTTTATCTTTTTTTTTCTTAAATCTAACTAAATTAAAATCAGATAATCTGTAAAACATTTGTCTTATTATATTAATTGGAATTTCTAGTTTTTCAGATATATCAGTTTCACTTATATTTTCTTTATTTTTAATAAACTCAACTAAAGGAAGTATATCAGAACCACATGCAGCTTCTACAGTTTCATAAATTAATTTATTAGAAATATATAGTTCATTCATATTTCTATAAAAAAATATTCAATTTATAAACATTGGTTATTTGAATGAAAAATGTTCAAATAATACAAAATATTGATTATATTTATGTAAATATTACAATAAATATTACAAAGATTATTTTTAAGTTAAAATTATAATTCTATATAATACAAAGAGGTATTAAAAATGGAAAATGGAGATGTAGTAAAAAGATTTTCAACAGGTGCAATAAATGCAACTGTTTTTAAAAACACAACAAAGAATACTGAAGGAAATGATGCTGAATTTAATACAGTAAATTTTTCAAGAAGATTTAAAGACAAAGAGGGTAATTGGAAAAGTTCTAGTAGTTTATATGCAAAAGATTTACCAAAAGCAATGATAGTATTATCAAAAGCATATGAATATTTGACAATAAAAGAATAATTTTTTTTTATTTTTTATTTTAATTTCATTTTTTTCAAAAAGTATATAAATTATATTAAAAAAAGAAAATTATGACAATTGAAGTAGAGATCAGAAGTTTTATTTCTAAAGAAAAATTTGAGGAATTAATTGAATTTTTTAAAAAAGAAGGAAATTTAATTGAAATCGAAACAGATGAAACTGAATATTATGCAGATCAAGGTGGAGTTAGACTTTGGAAAAATAATGATTATGCAAAAATAATATTAAAATCAGGAAATATTCATGATGATTGTAGGGAAGAATATGAAATAAAATTTGATAAAATAAATTTTAATCACCTTCAAAAAATGTTTGAAAAATTAAATATACCAAAACAAATTAAATGGTTTAGAAAAAAATATACGTTTGAATGGCAAAATATTACAATTCAAGTAGGACATAGTCTTGGTTATGGGTATATACTTGAGCTTGAAAAATTATGTAAAGAAGAGGAAAAAGAAAAAACTTTAAATTTATTAAAAGAAAAAATATTAAATTTAAATATAGAAATAACTCCAAAGGAAATTTTTGAAGAAAAATATAATTATTATAAAAATAATTGGAAAGAATTAACTAAAAACGGTTTTTAATTTTTATCAAAAACAGTTTCAAACATTTTTGATAATCCATTAGAAAAAAATGGTGTATTTACCCATATACCCGTATCAAATTTTGCTTTAATTTTATTGTCATCATTTAACATAAAAGTTAATTCAGTTCCATCTACAACAATAAATCTTGAAATTGGTTTTTGAATATTTTTTAAATTTGCAACTGTACTTAATTTAGTTAATATAGATTTGTCGATTCCATCCAAAGGCGCACAAATATTAATTTTTACACCTCTACTTTTTAATTTTTTAAAAACATCAAAAAATTTATCATATTTTCTTTTTAAACCTATGTCAGTAGTCATTAAATAAATATAATCTTTAGCTTTTTTTAGACATAATTCAATATGATTATTTAAATTATTTTGACCTTTTAAGCTTGCTGACATATCAGAAAAATCAGATGAATCTATTCCATTATCATGTAATAAATTTAATTCTTCAAATACATTACTATCTTTATAATTACTTATTTGATCTAATTGCTCTTTATGTTCGGATTTTAATTTCTTTTTTAAATTTTCTAATACATTAGCAGGTGAAATTGGCATATATTTTATTGGTTTACCAACTTTAATCATAATAAAACCTTTTTTTTCAAGACTCTCTAATACATCATAAGCTCTTGATCGTGGTACATTAGCAATTTCAGATAATTCACTAGCACCAGCAATTCCTCTTGATAATAAAGAGATCCACAATTTAGCTTCATAATTATTTAACCCAAATTCCTTTAATCTTGAAACAATATCGTTTTTAATCATTAAGACTATTGAGGAATTATTTATTTATAAACATTACTATAAAGTAGTAACAATAAGTAAATGTAGAAATAAGCTATTTTAAGAGTAAAATTGTCTTATAGTAGTAGAAACGTTTAAAAAGCCAAATCATACAATCATTTATAAGAGGTGGAATATGGTTAATCTAACATCTGGTGATATTACTTTTGCTGTAACAGTAGGTGCAGTTGTGGGTATTATTTGGGCATTGAAATACTTAATTAGGCTAGAACAAAAATTATTGAATGTTGAAGTTCATGTAGAGCATATTGTTGATCAATTAAGATATAATGAATTGAATATTCTTGATGAACAATATAAAATTGAAGAAAAATTAGGAATTAATACTGCTAAAAAAAATTCAAAAAGTGTAAAAAAACCAGTTAAAAAAAAAGTTGTTAAAAAAACAGCAAAAAAAGTAACAAAAAAATCTTCTAGATCTGTAAAAAGAAAAAGAAGATAATTTTTAATTTTTTTATTATTTTATATTTATATTATTCTCAGATTCAACTGAATCAATAAAACTACTTATTATTTCTGAAGGTATTGCAAAACCTAATCCTTCTGATTCTAATACTTTTAATGTATTTAATCCAATTAATTTACCATCAGTACTAATTAAAGGACCACCAGAATTACCAGGATTAATTGCAACAGATGTTTGTATGTAATTTATATTAGAAGAATCAATTTGTCTATTTAATTGACTAATTATTCCTTCTGTAACTGTAAAACTTAAACCTCTTGGTGATCCAATAGCCATAACTTTTTGACCTAATTCAATATCATTTAATTTAACAAAATCAAAAGTATAATCCATATCTTCATCTAATTTTAATAATGCTAAATCAATTAAAGGATTATAAGCTATAATTTTTGCTCCAAAATAATCATCATCATAAGTTCTTATTCTAATATCATCTAAAGGTTCTCCATTAGATGAAACAACATGAAAATTTGTTATTGCATATTCTTTAGATATTATTGCACCTGAACCTACTCCAATTGGTGTATTTATAGAAATAGTAGCGGGAACAACATCTTCAATAATATCTGTAAAGTCAGAACTTGTTTTTTTTTTTAAAGATACAATACTTGTACTAATTTCATCAACTGAATTTTGAATTGCATCATTTTCTTCTCCTAATTCATCTAATCTTTTATTAGATTTTAAATTATAATATTCAATTTGTTCTCCAACTTTATTTATATCATAATTTAATATATTAAAATTATCAACTATATTATTATTATTAGTTATAGTTGCATTTGTAATATTTTTATTAATATTATTTTGAGATTCAATAAAAGAATTAATATTTTTATCTAAATCATTAATATTATTTGATAAATCATTATTTATATTGAGTAATTTTAAATTTGTTTCAGATATTTGATTATCAATATATACTATATAAGCAAATAAAATTAATATTATTAATAATAAAAACCAAGTAAATTTAATGTGAATTTTTTTTTCCATATATATTTTTTAATATTATGATTTAAAAAAACAATGTTTATTTGATAAATTATTAATTAATTATTAACTATTATTATATTAAATATTATTAATTATTATTAATTAATGAATTAAGTATACAGTGTTACCCCTTTATTTCTATTGGAAATCAAATTAAAAAAAATATGTGCATTGTTAAAATACAAATCAATAAAGAATTAATTGGTTTTGAAATTAAAAAACAGATAAATTTTAATTCTTTTTTTACTAAAAAAAAATTCAAAGAAAAAAAACAAATTATTTATTTTCTATATAGAAATATATTATATATAATATATAATATATTATTATATATATATATATATATATAACTTAAGTTTTAATTAGAATTTTATTATATAATTTTGTTTTATTAATTAATTTAATATTTGATTTAAAGTGTTTTTTGTTTATCTTTTGATTAATAAATTAATAATTATACTATTTAATTATTAATTTTAACCATTAAATAGTTTTTTATTATTATAGTTCCAGAGGAAATTAAGGGGTAGGATTAATATAAAATATTACAATTTTATTAAAAAATATAATCAAATTAATAAACTTGTTACAAAAATATTAAAATATGAGTCAAAATAAATTAAAAGATATATTTTCTTCATTTATTAATAAAAAACCTTTATTTAATAATAAAAAAGTACTTCAAGCTAATTACACACCTGAAAATATTCCACATAGAAATGATTTAATAGAACAAATTGGTAAAATTTTAGCTCCATGTCTTAGAAATGAATTACCTTCAAATTTATTTATATATGGAAAAACAGGTAGTGGTAAAACTTTATCTGTAAAAAGTGTTACTAATTTAATTGAAAAAACTGCAGTTGAACAAAAAATAAATATTAAAATTGTTTATGTAAATTGTAAATTAAAAAGAGTTGCTGATACTGAATATAGATTAATTGCTCAACTAGCCCGGGAATTTGGTCAAAGTATTCCTCCAACTGGACTTCCAACTGACGAAGTATATAAATTATTTTTTAATATAATTGATATTGAAAAACAATTAGTAATTTTAGTTTTAGATGAAATTGATCAATTAGTAAAAAAAGCTGGTGATGAAATTTTATATAATCTTACAAGAATTAATAGTGAACTTAAAAATGCACAAATTAATTTAATAGGAATTTCTAATGATTTAGTTTTTGTTAATAATTTAGATCCAAGAGTAAAAAGTTCTCTTAGTGAAGAAGAAATTTTATTTCCTCCTTATAATGCAATGCAATTACAATCTATTTTACAAGAAAGAGCAAAATTAGCTTTTGAAGAAAATATAATTGAAACGGGAGTTATAGAAAAATGTGCTGCATATGCTGCAAGAGAGCATGGTGATGCAAGACGTGCACTTGAACTTTTAAGAGTAGCTGGAGAACTTGCTGAACGCGAAGGTGAAACTACTATTAAAATTGAAAATATAGATCAAGCTGAATCAAAAATTGAAAGAGATAGAATTTTAGATATAGTAAAAACTCAACCAAAACAATTTCAAATTGTACTTTTTTCTATATTTAGTATAAGTTTACAAAATATGAACAATATTCAAACTGGTACAGTATATGAAAATTATAAAAATTTATGTCCAAAAACTGGACTAAGGCCATTAACACAAAGAAGAGTTTCAGATATTATAGCTGAACTTGATATGTTAGGTATAATTAATGCAAAATTAATTAATTTAGGTAGATATGGAAGAACTAAAGAAATAACACTTGCAACTCCACCTAGTACAACTCCAAAATTACTAAAAATTCTAAGAGAAAGTTTAAATTTTTAATTAACACAAAAACACATATTTTTTATAATAGAGACTTTATTATAGCTAATATTATTTATTATTTTTACTAACTACAAAACATATATAAGATAAATGTAAATCACATTTTTATTGACGGACACAATTGATAAAAAAAATATAATTTCTTTTTTACTTGAAAAAGAAGTATTAATAGAAGAAGATGTAATGAATTTAATTAATTCATCTATAGATCATATTGATTTATATGATTATATTCTAAAAAAAAATTCAAATGATTTAATTTTAAATAAAAATATTTTAATTGAATATTTAGATGATATTGAAAATAAAAAAACAAGTCAAAAACTAAATGAAATTGAAATCAATGATAGAAAAACAATTATTACTTGGGAATATGAAGAAAATACTGAAAAAAAAAAATATGCTGATTTTGTTAAAATGTATAAAAATAGATATGATGAAATTTCTTCAATTTTAAAAAAAAGATTAGAACTTTCAAATTCAATTTCAATTAGTAGATTACAATATAAACCAGATAATGAAAAAGTTGCATTAGTTGTGTCTATTTATGAAATATCTTTAACTAAAAATGGTGCATTAATTTTTGATGTTGATGATCCTACGGGAAAATCTAAATTAATTGTTTCAAAAAAAAATGAAAAAATGTTTAATTTAGCAAGTGAGTTATGTCATGATGATATAATTGGAATTGTTGGTACAAAATTAAATGATGTTGTTTTTCCAAATGATATTATTTTGCCAGATGTTCCACTAACTAAAGAATTAAAAAAAAGTCCTATAGAAGAATATGTTGCATTTATGTCTGATATTCACGTGGGTTCTGATAAATTTTTAAAAAATGAATTTGAATTAATGATTGATTTTTTATGTGGTAATTATGGAACTGATGAACATAAAGAAATTTCAAAAAAAATAAAATATATTTTTGTTACAGGAGATTTAGTTGAAGGTGTTGGTGTTTTTCCTGGTATGGAAAACAGATTAACGATTTTATCTTTAAAAGAACAATTTGATGAATTCGCAAGATATATGAAAAAAATTCCAAAAGATAAAACAATTATAATTTGTCCTGGTAATCATGATGGTGTTCGTCTGGCTGAACCACAACCAAAATTACATGAAGATTATGCTGAAGAATTATATAAAATGGAAAATGTAATTATGACAACAAATCCAGCTTATGTGAATGTTGGTAGAACTAAAAAGTTTTCAGGTATTGATATTTTAATGTATCATGGTTGGTCTTTAGTTTATTATGCAAATAAAGTTCCTACTTTATTAAAAGCTGGTGGTGTAGAAAACATAAGTCACGTAATGAAATATTTACTTCAAAGAAGACATTTAAGTCCTTTTCATAAAGCAAATCAAAAAGTAATTAATTCTGAATATGATCCAATGATTATACGTAAAATCCCTGATATTTTTGTTACTGGTCATGTTCATAAATGTTCTATACAAAGTTATAGGAATGTTACTTTATTATGTGGATCTGCATGGGAAGATTTAACTGAAATGAATGAAAAATTTGGTTTTGTTCCTGAACCTTGTAGATTGCCTTTAATAAATTTAAAAACACGTCAAGTTAAAGTACTAAAATTTGGTGATATTAAATCAGATGAAGATGAAAAATAAACACGGTGTGGTATGTTCACAAAAAATGGAAGAGTATTTCGATGGTTTATTTAATGAAACTAATAATGCATTTGAAATTGCTAGTGAAGCTCGTTTAAAAAATTTTGATAATGAAAATTTTGTTGAAGTTAAATTAGCAAAAAATAAAGCCGAACGGGTAGTTGGTTTAATTAGTATTGTTGCACCTCAGATTGTTGGGTGTGGTGTGGTTGAACGTATTATTGAATTAGAAAAAAAATATGGTTCTAATGATTGGAGAGTTTCATTAATAATTGCATTAGAAATTGCTAAACAAAAATATTGTAAATTTGACGATGAACTTAATGCAATGGAAGTTGGAATCAGAACTGGCTTTGCATATAATACTGATGGTGTTGTTAGTAGCCCTATTGAAGGTTTTACAAAATTAATTTTAAAAGATAGAAGGGATGGAAAAGGTAAATATTTTGCATTAAATTTTTCAGGTCCAATTAGAAATGCAGGAGGTACTGGTGCATCAACATGTGTAATTATTGCAGATTATGTTAGAAAAAATATGAATTATGAAACTTATGATCCTGATGAAAAAGAAATTGCAAGATTATTTAGTGAAAATTCTGATTATCATGAAAGAGTTGCAAATTTACAATATTTTCCATCTCGTATTGAAACAGATTTTTTAATTTCTCATTTACCTGTTGAAATTGATGGTGATCCAACTGATAGAATTGAAGTTAGTAACTATAAAGATCTTCCAAGGATTGCAACTAATTTTTTAAGAGGTGGTTATTGTTTAATAATGTCTAGTTGTATTCCTCTAAAAGCAGAAAAATTATGGAAGCAGTTGGATAAATGGGGTGATGAGCTTGGCATGGGACATTGGTCTTTTTTAAAAGAATATATTTCAATTAAAAAAAAAGCAAAAGCAAAAAATACTTCTACTAAAAATGAAGGTCCAAAACCAAGAATAACTCCTGATTATACTTTTGTAGCAGACATTGTTGCAGGAAGACCTGTTTATGGTTATCCTCTTTCTAATGGTTCATTTAGAATGAGATTAGGTCGAAGTAGGGTTACAGGACTTTCAGCTCAAGGTATGAGTCCGGCTACCATGGGTGTATTAAATAGTTTTATTGCGTGTGGAACTCAATTAAAAATGGAACGTCCCGGTAAAGCTGCAAGTTTTTGTTCAGTTGATACAATAGAAGGCCCAGTTATAAAATTAAAAAATGGAGATGTCGTTTATGTAACTTCTTTAGAACAAGGAAATAAATTATATGATTCAATAGAAGAAATTATTTATCTTGGTGATATTTTATGTTGTTATGGTGATTTTTTAAACAGGGCACATAGTTTAATTCCTTTAGGTTATTGTGAAGAATGGTGGATACAAGATTTAAAACACGATATTGAATCAATAAATAAAAAAATAGATTTTGATAAAATTTCAAAACAAACTAAGCTTGAAATTAATCGATTAAAAGATTTATTTGAAAATTTTATGACAACATTTCCAAATTTTAATGAATCATTTATTTTAGCAAAAACTTACAATTCTTATTTACATCCTAAACATACTTATCATTTTAATTCTAATACTTTTGAAAAAACAATTGAATTTTTAATTTGGTTAAAAGATGGTCAAATTAATGGTGAAGGTAAATTAGTATTACCTTTACAAAAAAACTGGAATGAAATAGAGACCGAAAAACGATATTTAGAACTTATTGGTATTGAACATACTGTAGTACAAAATGAATTTGTTGTTTTAAATATTGAAAAAACAAATGCATTATTGGTATCTTTTGGTCTATATAATAATTTTAATAAAAAAAAGATAGATGAAATAATTAATGTATTTAATTCAACACAAAAAGAAAAAAAAGAAACTGATGATATTTATTCTTTTAATATATTAAATGCAATAACTAAAATTTCTAATGTGAAATTAAGAGATAAAAGTGGTGTATTTGTTGGAGCTCGTATGGGCCGTCCTGAAAAAGCAAAAATGCGTAAAATACCTGGTTCACCTCATGGACTTTTTCCTGTTGGTAAAGAAGGTGGGAGAATGAAAACCTTTGCTTCTGCCTTAGATGTTGGTTTTGTAAATTATCCAGTTAAATATTTTTTTTGTACAACTTGCAATGAACAAGTTTTATATTCTTCTTGTCATAAATGTGGTAATAAGACTGAAGTTAAAGATTTATGTCGTTTTTGTGGTTCTGAATCTGGTTGTGAGCATTTTCAAAATAAAACTGAAGAAGAAATCGAAGCAATTAAAGTTCCATATAAAAAAACAAAAATTAATTTTCGTGAATATTTTAAATCTGCCTTAAAAAATTTAAATACTAATCAATTTGCAGATTTAATTAAAGGTCAAGAAGATTTAAAAAATAAAAGTAAATATGTAGAGCGTTTAGAAAAAGCAGTGCTTCGTGCTAAACATAATATTTATGTAAATAAAGATGGTACTATACGATATGATGCTAGTGAAGTTCCAATAACGCATTTTCGTCCCAAAGAAATAAAAGTTCCTTGGAAAAAATTAAAAGAAATTGGTTATGATAAAGACATATATGGAAATGAATTAAATAATGATGATCAAGTCTTAGAAATATATCCTCAAGATATTTTAATTCCTTGTTATAAAGATAGTTCATTTGAAGGTGCTGATTCTATTTTATTTCGTACTTCAAAATTTATTGATGAACTTTTAGTTAATTTATATGGTATGGAGCCATACTATAATTGTAAAACTCCTTTAGATTTAGTTGGTAAACATACAATAGTATTAGCACCTCACGTTTCTGCTGGTATTTTAACAAGAATAATTGGTTTCACAGAAACACAAGGTTTATTTGCACATCCTTATGTACATTGTGCCACTCGTCGTGATTGCGACGGAGACGAAGCTGCATTTTTTCTATTAATGGATGCTTTTTTAAATTTTTCAAAAACATATTTACCTGCACATCGTGGTTCTACCATGGATGCTCCTTTTGTATTAACATCCATATTAAATCCTGCAGAAGTTGACGATATGGTTTTTGATATGGACATTTCTTGGAATTATCCACGTGAATTATATTTAGCAGGTCTTGATTTTAAAATGCCTTGGGATATTAAAATTGAAACAATTAAAGATCATTTAGGTGCTGAAAAACAATTTGAAAAATCTGGTTTTACTCATGATACTATAGATTTAAATGATTGTGTACCTTGTTCTGCTTACAAATACTTGCCTTCAATGATTGATAAATTAGAAGGGCAATTAGACTTAGCAAAAAAAATAAGAGCTGTAAAAACAGAAGATGTTGCAGAATTAGTTGTAGAAAAACATTTTGTAAAAGATCTAAAAGGTAATTTAAGAGGTTTTTCACAACAACAATTTAGATGTGTAAAATGTAATCACATATTTCGCCGTCCACCTTTAGATAATAAATGTTCTAATTGTCCAGAAGGAAAAATTATTTTTACAATTGCTGAAGGTAGTGTTATAAAATATTTAGGTGCAAGTATTAACATCATGAATACATATGCTTGTTCATCATATCAAAAAGAAAATATTGAATTATTACGTCGTGCAATGGATAGTGTTTTTGGACGTGAAAAAGAAATTCAAAAAGGTTTATCTGGTTGGTTTAATTAATTACTACTTCATCTTTTCGTTTAATTCTAAAAAATGTTTTGGTATCAGTACTGTCAATTAACCCACTTAATATTATATTATCTTCATAATTGTCTTCTATATTTATTGCTGCCTGATCTATTGTTGGTGAATTTAAAATAATTCCACAAACTGAATTAAATTTATCATTATCATTTCCATTATTCCAAACATATCTATTAATTACATATTCACTTGTCCAAGAACATACATTTTTACAATAGTCTGTAATTCTTTCTGACAATAGTTCAAAATCAATATTGCCCGTTCCATCATCCCATTTATCTTTTAAAAATAATGTTTCATTACTTATACAACTTTTTTGTTTAGGATTATAAACATCTCTTTCTTGTTTATTATCCCAATTTATTATGTTATTTTCTACACTTAATTTATTAGTCATAACTGAATTTATTTTTTTCTTTGTATAAAAACAATAATTTTTACTTAAAATATAAGGAATTCTATAATGTCCTTCATTTTTACCAAACTCACTCTGAATTTCATCAGGATCATTTTCATTAACTTTGTTTGGATTAGGTATTTTTGTTTTGAATGTTTCAAAATCTGCTAAACTTAATATTCTATTAACTCCTGTGCATGTATTGTCAAAATAATTTATATGTGATTTTGGTGTGCAAATTGAATTTTGACTATCTAATTTACTTTTACAAAACCCACTTTTACATTCATCATTAAATTGACAAATGTCATTATTTTCTTTATAATTATATTGTTTTAAATCTGCAAAACAATTAAATTGACCATCTATTGTAATTTTACAAATCCCTGTATTAATTGTTTTATAATCACCATTATCTCCTTCAACTGCTAAAATATCACTTGTTGTATCACAATTATTTCCATTTGTTATTCTATAAATACATCTTCCGCCTTGTGGTGTCAACTGTGTATAAAAACAATTATTAATTAAATCTGTTTTAAAACTTGAACTTATGTCTGAGGGGATTTGTTTTGATCCTAACATTGTATTTGTTGAAAAATTTATTTGATTATTTTGATCAATTTGTTCAAAATATGATTGAAAACTATTTAAATTTTCTATATTATCACAAGGATTCCAACATTGTCCTGTATCATGATTAAATAATGGCTTTGAAGGATAATCACATAATTTTTTTATATTTTCTCCTTCATATAAACCATTATTTTGTGTTTTTCCATTTGTATTTATAGTTGGTTCACAATGTTGTAAATATTTATATTCTTGATTATATCCCTCTTTATTTTTATATTTCCATTTAATAATACTATTTGTTTTTATTGGATTATTTGAATCACTAGTATCCACGTTTTTTATTTTATTATCTGTTGAAAATTCACATGGTTTTTGCGAACTAAAATCATTGCCATCATTACAATATCCTGTATATATTCTTCTTTTGGAATTTAAATTTCCATCTGGTTTATATGTACAAACAGTTCCTGATGTACATGTTTTAATGTCTGCTGGTTTTCTACACCATCCATTTTCACATGTCAATTCAGAATTTATTGCATATGTTTTAGTTTTACCAGTTGATGGAGTTCTGAACTTTGTTGTTACACCATTATGCTTATAGTAACAACCACTTACTACTTCTCCTTTTGAACAAATGTTGTTTTTACTAGTTATATCAATTAAATCATTAAATATATCTCCTCTATGAATATAAACAATTTGTTCGAAAGTAGTTCCAGTATATTTCCGACAGATATTTGTTGGATCTCCATTCTGATCAATACTGCCTCTACACCTTGCACCTTTTATTTCTCCCAATACAGGTGATGGCTTGTTATTATATGTAATAAAATCCACATTAGATTCTGTTCTAAATATGTTTTTGTTGTCTGATGTTGTAAATGGTGTTGTATCCCCATCACATGAAGTTACTAAATTATAATTGTCATCATTTGGACTGATTTGAGTAGGTGTATCACCAATCAGATTTTTAAAACGGGTATCCCATTCAAAATCACCTGAACAAATATTACCTCTTTCTCCATTACATTTATTTGTTATTTTTAATTTAACTACATCATTAGCTAAATCATCATAAATGTGATTTTGTCCTAATTTTGATTTTATTTTATTATTAACTGTATTTTCATCTTGATTTTTTTTCATTGCAAAATAAACATCATTTGGAAAATACAATGGTGTAGTTTCATATTCATAATTAAAACAAAGTTCTGAATTTTGTTTATATGAATTACTAACTGCTCCTTCATTACAACATGCAGAATCTGTTTTAAAAGGTGATAAATATTCTTGATTTATTATACTATTAGAATTTGAATATGCTTTTTCATTTCCATTATTAAATATGGTTGTAATTGCTGGTTTTTCAATTAAATTAAATGGCCATGGTGCAATTGAAACATCATTTATTATACATGCTTCCCCTTTAAATTTAAATAATGTTTCTATATCATTAAAACTATTTTTAAGTCCTATTTGTAATATTAATTCATTTTCACCAAATTGAATTTCTTTATTTTCATTTTTTATATTTTTAATATATTTTTCTAATTTTTCATATTCTGTTTTAGTATATTTTTGATCTCTGTTTTGTGTTTCTTTAAATATTATACTATTAATTAATTCTCCACCGTCTACATAATCAGGTAACATAAAATCTACTTGTCCTTCTTTTTGATTTAATTTATTTTCATTTAATATCCATGTTCTTCTATCTATTGAAAAACCTGAAGATATACTATCTTTAGATGTAAAATAAAAAGGACTTTCAACTGAAACTAAATCTTCTTCATCATTATATAAATTATTTAATTTTACAACAGGAAATGGTTTTGGTCCAACTACGACTCGGATATCTTGATAATCTTTATGTAGTCCATCACTAACTGTAACTCTAAATTCATGCCAACCTATATCTTTTATACCTAATTCAATACTTGCACTTTTTTTATTTGATTTAAATAAATCAGAACTTTCCCATTTATTTCCACCAATTGGTTTTTTTTCTGGGTTTAATATTACATTTCCACCTACTTGACAATTTGAGTTTTGTTCTTTTTTATTTACCCAAATGCTAGGATTTGTACATCCAATAGTTATATTATATTCATCATCATATTCTGCCTTCCAACCTGAATATTTATATTCTAATTTATCTTCATCTGGATCATTTCCAATAGGATTAATTGTTAGTGTATCACCTACTGTTAAATAAAAATCTACATTTCTATTTCTTTTTAATAATGAATTTAATTCATTTGATTGTATAGTATCTAAAACCGGTGGTCTATTTTCTAAAATAAAAATAAATTCAAATGGTTGATTATCAAATTTTGCAAATTCATCTTTAATTATTACAAGAGTATCTTTATTATTATTAATATTTTCAATAACATCATATTCAATATTTGAAATGTGTTTTGTGGTTTCTTTTAATTTACTTTTAAAATCATTATTTAATTTTGAATTTTCTGAAATTAGGCTAGTTTTTATTATATCATATATTTTTTTAATTCTTGGTTTAGTTGAATATGTAAATTTTTCAATTGAATTTTCTTTTCCTTTAATTTTTCTTTTTATTGGAAAATCCAAATTAAAAAAAGTTCCTCTATTTTCTATAATTACATTTAAATCAATTAATTCTTTATCCGTAATATTATTTAATTTAAAATCTCCTGTTTTTCCACCAAATTTAAACTCATCACTTTTAATTTGTTTTAAAATACATTCTTTGGTTTGATTTAATGTAAAATTCATAAGTTGAGTTCTTATTGATTTCTTTCCATTAATTAATGAAGGTAATTTATTTTGTCCAAAATCACAAAATGTTGAATCACTGGATTGAAAAAAACAAAAATCATGTTTTTGAAAACTACAGCTATTTGTAACATCTAAAACCGTTGGGCAAGGATATGCAGGTTCAATTCCATAACCTAATTTAAAATCTCTTTTATTAAAAACCAATAATTGTGTAATACCTTCTTCAATTCCTCTCAAATTTATTTTTTGATTAATTGATTCTAATTTGTCAGAATATCCTGGTTGACCCTTTCTTAAATATCCACCTTGTTTTGCAATTAAATATGTTGCATTATCTGCACTTTCTCTTAAACATTGACTTATTATTTTTTCAACAGGTTCTTCTGCTGATTCAACTCTTAAAATTCTTTCTTCTGCAGCAACAGTTTGTTTATTTATTATTGTAACTGCATAAAGTATAATTCCAATAATGACAAAAAGTACAAGTCCCAATATTATAAAAATCGAAACTTGACCTTTTTTCATTTTATTCTTATTCCATCGATTATTTCATTAAAAAGGTTTGAAAATAAATTTTCTTTATTGTTCCAATCGTGTACTGTAGCTATATTTGATGCAAAAATTTCAAGTTCTCCTGGGACATCTTCACCCGTGCATACATACTGCGTATCATCATAAAATAAATTAATATTTAGTTGATTTGACATACAATAACTTCCTTCAATATTGTTTAAATCTATATTCTTTGTTGTTGTTTCTTCCCATAATAACTCTTCTTTACATTCAAATTTTATATCTGTTAATTTTCCTTTATTATCTGAATCAGCATATTCTTTTATTTTGATTTCATTTTTATTTTGACAATTTTTTATACTGTTTGATATGTAATGTTTGAGGTCTGATGAATATTGATCCGAATTTTTTAAATCATCTATTGAAACATCAATAAATTCAATAGTATTGTCTCTTTTTGCCATAATATATGTTACACCATCTTCTACAAATGGTTTAACTTCAAAATCTCTTTTTTGTATTACTTGCCACTTAAGTTCACCTTTTTTACAAATTAAATTGTTATAAATATCTTCAGTTAACGGGCAAAGTTCTCCCTTTTCTATGTTTTTGAATTCCCATTTACTTGTACATTTAAAATTCATTGTTCCGTATGCAAAACTTGTTTTAGTTTTCCAAAGAGGGAGCTTTTCAGAAATAAAAATCTCTTCTTTTGTTTCACAAAGAGTATTTTCTTTATTTTTAATATATTCTTTTGTATCATCTGTATATGTTGATCCTTCTATTGCTACACTATAGCTTGTAGGTCTTGGTTCATAAGCATCTGAATCCTCTTCAAAAACCTTCCATATATATTTACATTTTATTAATTTATTAGATTCTAAATATTCTATATTATCTTTTACACATCCTTCAATTTGATCAGATTCAAATTTTTTCCATCTTTGTATTCCACTTGATGTAATTAATCCTTTTTCTTCTACTTTTTTTTTAATTTTATATTTTAATGATTCTGCAGATTTTAAATTATTCATTTTAATTTTCATGCTTTTAATTCCTGTATCACTTTTATATTTTCCAGATTCAATTGCCATTTCAATTAAATCATATGAGTATATTTCAATATTTTTTTTATCTTCGCCTGCATTTTTTGTTTCTGATTTAAAATATTTATTTATTGAAAAACTAGGAGCTTTTTGTAATGTTTCAATTATTTCTGTTTCTTCAAAAGAGAAAAAATTAATTAATGTTTTAACAAAATCATCTAATATGAATAAATCAATTTGTTCAATTGTACTTAATTCAGTTTCTTCAAAATAAATTGTTTTATATTTATTATCTAATATTACATTAAAACTAATATCATTATTTTTATATACTCCACATTTTGTTTTAGTTTCATCTATATTTTTATATTTTTCAATACAAGTACTTCCTGGTTCTAAATCTAATTTATTTATCCAATTTTCAAAATTTGATATATTATTTGGATTATTGATAGTTGTTGCCCATGTAAATTCAACATTTTCATCATTTATTCCAACTAGTTCATTAATTGGTTCTGTACTTATTCTTAATATACAAACTGAACCATGATCTAAATCAATATTATTAATTAAAATATTACTTGTATTGTCACAATGAATCATATAATTATATTTATCTGGACTTTCTTCAATAGTTTTATTTACTTTTTTAGCTAATTCTTTAATAATTACACTTGTTCTAGTACTCCATACACCTTTTGTTTCTGTTTCATTTTTATATGAACAAATATGATCTTTTGTAAAAAATCCATGATCTACACAAACAAATTGTTTATCTTGTAATGTTGATCTAAAATTAATTAATTGATTTTCACTTGATTCTTTAATATAGTCCTTACTTTGTTTATCTAATAAGAATATTGGCGTTAAACATTGCTTTGGCATACAACTTCCTTTATAATTTCCTGTCCAATCCACAATTTCTTCATAATCTATCCAACCATCTGCAACTTCGTCAACTTCATATTTTTTTTCTAAAAATTTACCTGCACATATTTTTGGCTTTTCAATTGAATCAAATTTATATGGCATTCCATTTTTATTTGTTTCTCTTTTGTATTTTTGTCCTTTTTCTAAATTTATATAATTAGAATATTCAAAATCTACTGAAGGGAATTGTGCTTGATTTTCAATACATTCATTTCCATCATAACAACTATTTCCTGGACAACAAGCTAAATTTTGTTTATCAGTTTCTAAATTAATTTCACTATCTTTAGTTAATCCTGATATTTCAGTTGGTGTTGTAACTAATTCAGAAATATTATCTGGATATATGTAAGATTTATCATTTGTAAAATTATGAAATTGTAATAAACTAGTATCTGCGATTTTAAATGTTCCATCAATATTACAAAAAAATTCACCAATATTTTTACAATAGTTATTATCTGGATAGTCTAATTTAGAACCATCCTCTGTTAATTCTGGAAATAATGATAATTTATTTATATTTGTTTTTAATTTCTCATCATATATACTTTTAAAAGCACTATTAAAATGAGAGTTATCTATTCCACATGTATAAACTTTATCTGAATAAATTATATTAGGATAATAATTTTTTAATTCAATTATTTCATTATTTTCATTTTTACTTATATTATAATAAAGTTCATCTAAATTTTCTATATGTACTCTTGTTATATTATTTAATGGAGTTTTTTCTATTTTATAATTTGAATTTGCATAAATGTTTGAAATGAATTTTGTTTTTTCACTTCCATCTATTTCTTTATATACTAATAAAAATCCAGTTGAAGTAAATACATTATCATTATTTATATTATTATAATTTTCATTATCAATATAATTTCCACTAATACATGCACCATTTTTTCCTAAGAAGTAATCATTTTTATCTGGTATACAACAAGTTCGATATGTACCAAGTTCATTAGATCCATTAATTATATATTTATTGTGGTCTGAACTTTTTTCACATATTGTTTGACTTGTACTTAGTGATTCATCTTGGTCTAAATTTTTCAAGTTATTAATTGAAATGAAAGATCTATTATTTGAACAAATATTTTTAATTTTATTAAATTCTTTATCCGTGTAAACTCTTATATTTTTTATTTTACATAATTCTTTTGCTTCTGGAGATGTACATTCTATGTGAAATTTTGTGAAATTTTCTATTTCAATAAATTGATTTATTTTTGTTTTTTTATTCGGGTAATATTTTTCTGGTTTTATTTGAATTATTATTGGATCAATATTCTGATTTTCAAATTCATATGAGTAAGCTTCTATTTCTAATTGTGGTGCTCCAATTTCATCACCTATAAAATCAAAACTTAATGTAATATTTTTTGAATCTATAAAATTATTTTCTTTTAAACTAATTGCGGTATTATCTTTAACATCTATATAGTCACTATCATCAAGATTCCAAGTTTCTTTATATATTGATTCTCCTTGTTTTAAATTATTTTCATCGCCACCTGCATGTGGTTTTAAATTTAAATCATTATCAAATTCATCTAAACATCTTAAATATCTTGCAGTGGTATAAGAATTATCTTTACATATTATTTCTTCTTTTTCTTCATCATATTGTTTATTTATAATTACTATATTTGTATTTTGATTAATTTGTTCATTAGTTTCATATTTATTCCAATTTTCACCTGTTGGTTCTAATTTTTGATCTAATTCATATGCTTTCTTAGTTTTACAAAAATTAAATTTTATATTCCTATTAAAATCATTTGATTGAATTACTGAATGTTCAAAATTTCCACCCTTAAACTGAAATATTTCATTATATGTCATTCTTTTAAATCCAAATGCCTTTTTTCCTGCAACTTCTTCATAAATACATACAGGGTCCATAATAATTCCACCTGATATTCTTGGTAATCCCGCATCTGCTATATATGTTAAACCATTAACATTTATTTTCGAATTACCACAACAAAAATTATCTTGATATACCCAAGTTTCATCATTTGGTTGGCATCCACCGTTTTGTTTTTTATTTGTACAAAATTTTTCATCATAAAAATCAATATTGAAGTTTTTATTTTCACAAAAAATATTTGTGTTTGCTACATATACTTTTGGTGTATCTTTTAATAATTTAATATTATTTGGATTATATCTTTTATCAAATTCAAAATTTTCAATATTAGAATTGTCAAGTAATCCAGAAATACTTTGAAATTTAGGAGCTCTGCTTGAAAAATCGGGCTTTATTGAGTTAAAATAATCATAAGTTATCCTACCATATTCAGAATTAAACACATTTATGCCTTGTGAGATTTGAGATTTTGAAAAATAATTTGCACCACCATTTTCTAATTCAATTACTTCATTTTTCCCATCAACATCATTATAAAAATAATATGGCTTTGTGTAAAAATAAAATTTATCATTAAAATATGGATAATATTCATTTAATTTCACAGCATTATTTGCTTCTGCAATTTCTCTTTCTGTTTTATCTCTAATTATTTTTGGTAATGCTTTAGTATTTAAATTTTTTAGATATGAATCTTCATCTGTATTTTCATCCATATTTGTAGAATATTTTTTTTCAAATTCAAAATACTGTCCATTTTCTCCAACTAAAATAATTCCAAATATTCCACTTTTTTCTGGATTTGTTAATGAAAAATCTCTTGTTCTAAAATCAATTGTTCTTAATGGTTCATAAGATGAACTTTGAATTGGTTTTGCAAAAATTGAGGGATAATTAAATATTAGTATAAATATTATTAAATAAACTATTTTTTTATTCATTTATTACCCCTTTTTATATTCAATTAAATGTTTCTTATTTTATAAACATTATTAACTTTTTATTTTTAAATTTATTCACAGTAAGATTTATATTTGTATTAATTCTTTTTTGATTATGTTTATACCAAAAATAAAAAAAAAAATATCATCTTTTTTAAAAAACAATAATTTTATTTCAAATCAAGATGGTAATGTAAAATCTAAAAATGTAGTTAATATTGCATTATTGGTATTATTAATGGATTCTGTTTCTGCAGCTCAATCAAAAGACATACCTACCCTTAATCATGAATTATTATTTGGGAAATGTTATGGTATGGAAATTGTTGAAGGTGGCATTTTAGATTTATCAACAAATGGGGAGTTTAGTACCAATCCTTATGAATTAAATAAACCTGCACAATATACAGATCATCATGGTTCTCAACAAAGTGTAATTGATAATCCAAAATACATTGATTCAAAAAATTATTTTTTTCATTCAAATAATTTAGCAATAGATAATATTTTTGATGATGCTATTTTAAAACATCATAATTGTCTTCAAGTAGTTAAAAAAACATGGTCTTATGTTAACCACTCTAATGAAGAGTCTGGTGGATTTTTTGGTTAATTAATCCAAGAATATAATACATTCCAATCTTCTTTATTATTTTTCATTTTTTCAAATAGGAAATCAAATTCACCCATTGCAATTTTACATCGACTATCTTCAATATTAATTGGTACAATTGTATTTAATTTTCCATAATTTTGTGGTGTGCTAAATCCACAAAATGGTTTATATACGCACAAATCACAATCATATTTGTCATTTATTGATGATTCAACTATTAATTTTACCTTATCTCTAGATAATATTGTATTAATATCTTCGCCAGCTACACCAATTTGAAAAAATCCATCGCTACTACTTTCATTACGGCCATCATCACAACTAAATACGCGACCATCATGATTATATGCAATTTGACCAATACAACTTCCAGATGGGCTCATTAATTCACTTAAACACGGGTCTGGTCTATCAGTTATTTTATGCATTTTATATAATGCATTCATTTCAACTAATTTAATTCCTTGTTTATTTTTTTCAATAATATAATTTAATGATTTTTTATAAAATTCAATAAATTCTGAGCCAGTATACCCAATTGAACTGATTGTACTTTTTGCAGTCCCTAAAAAATGTAATGGTCTTAAAAAAATACTCTCAAAACCCAGTTTTATATATGTATCAATAATTTCTTTATAATTTTCAATACCTTTTTTTGTAACTGTAACCAATGCCGCAGGTTTTTGGACTTTTTTTATTTTTTCAATCCATTTAACAATATTTAAAAAACTATTAAATTCTTTATTTTCACTTTTACGATTAAAATTATGAACTTCCTCATTTCCATCTAAACTAGTACATATACTTATATTATTTTTAATTAAATATTCAAATTTCAAATCATCCATTAATTCTAAATTAGTTACTAATGCAAAATTAATTTTTTTTCCATTAGCATTTTTTCTTGCATATTCAACAATAAATTGAATTGCTTCAAAATTAATTAATGGCTCTCCACCTTGAAATTCAATTAAAATGTTTTTACTTGGATTACTTAATATTGTGTCACAGGTTTTTTTTGCATTTTCTAAACTTAAATCAAATTCTTCTTTAGCTGCTTGTGCACTTGCAGCATGACAATAAACACATTTATGTGTGCACCTATTTGAAATTACAACAATATTTAATGTGGGATATCCTTTAATGAAATGATATCTGTTAATTATTCCTTTTTCTAATTGACCCAAGTTACTTCCATCAATTATAATTCTAGAATTAATTAATTTATTATATAATTCACTTCCATGGATAATTCTTTTTTCTAACATGTCCTTAAACTCATTTTCTGTTAAAAAAATACTTCCACCATCATTTCCAATTACTAAATAATTTCCTAAATATTTTTTAAATCTAAATCTATTAAATACAAAATCTTTTAATGGAAAATCAACAACTGTTTCTATCAAAATCACCTTTTTCTATTTGAATTTCAAAAATATAATTTGCAAATTCGTATAGCATTCTTTTTTTTATGTTTTCGTGAACCATATTATCTTTAAATTCTATTTCAAAATGTTGATCTTTTTCAATAATACTAAATTGATCTTTAAACTTTAAATTACTTTCAATAATATTTGATTTTTTGTAAATTTTTTTATTTAATTTCATTTTTTATTAAATTTATTTAATGTATTTTTCATTATATTATCAATAATGTCCCGATTTTTATTTTGACTCATTTCATGTATATTATATAGAAATAATCTATTAAATATTTCATTAGCAAATTCATCTAAATCTATTTTTCTTTTTGGTTTAATTTCAACATTTACTGTTGAATTTCTATCTCCATCTAAAATTATATAATTATCTTCTAAATATGGATATAAAGTTGAAATTATTACTTCAAAACTATAAACTGATGTATTAATTTTTAGAAAAATCCTATTCTCTTTTATTTGATAATAATCTATATTACTTTTCATTTTTGTTATATTCTTTTTCGAATAATTTATATTTTTTTCCTAATAATTTTTTTAATATTTTAAATCCATCTTCTTTAGACATTAAACCTAAGTTATTATAGTCAATTATGTGGCATTCATTTCCAAAAACTACATTATTTAAATTTAAAATAGATAAATATAAATTAGGATTATCAAGTTCACTTTCAATACCAAATTTATCATTGAGATATGTTTTATAATTTTTGTGAATTTTTTCTTTTTTATATTTAATATTAAACAATTGAATTTTTTTATTATTTATTTCAATAATCGCATTTACAGTTTTAATATTTAAAAGTAAATTTTGTATTTTATCTAAATTTTCATTTACAAAATTCTCATCATCTAATTTACAATCATATCTGATTTGTGTAATATAATTAAAATTTTCAAGTTTAGTATTATATTTATTATGTATTTTTTTAATTAATTTAACAAATTTTATAATAAAATAATCACTTATTAATTTTTTTTTAATATAATTTAAAAGACCTTCTTTTTCAATTGATATTATAATTAATTTTAAATCATATTCTTCAAAATTTTTATCTAATTTTTCAAGGCGTTCTTTAACGCTATTAAAATCTTCAATATTAAAGTAAACTGAATATATTTCAAATCCACTTCTAAATATAAAATAATCATTTCCTTTTTTTAAAAGAAATAAATTTTTTATTTTAAATTTCTCTTTCAAATCAGCTCTAATTTTATGAGATTGCATAAATTAAAACACCTAAAATAATATATGGGCCAAATTTAATATTTTCACTATTGTGTAAAATAATTTGTTCAGATAACAGAATTAATAAAATAAAACTAATTCTATATAATAATTCTATAAATCCAATAGATAATATAAAAAATAAAATTATACTAATTAAACTTAAAAGGAAATATATTTGACTATATTCAAATTTTTTAATTAAATATTTTTTAATCTGTGAATAAAATATTCCAATTATAAGAATATAGATTAAAAAATGTTCCCATCCTAAATTAAAATATTTTAAATATATTATGGATCCTAAGATATATAATAAACATTTAAATAAAAATTCTTGTATATCTACTTCAAAATTTTTAAATTTTTTTAAAAATAAAATGAAATTCCAAATAACAAATAAAATTATTGGATATTTTAAAAATTCAATTATTTGATTTAATTCAACAATTAAATTTGAAAAATATAATATACTAACAATTAATAATTTTGAATCTCCTGCGCCTATTAATTTTAATTTATATAATAAATAAAATACAATAAAGGAAATAATGTTGATTAAATAAAAATCAACTGTAAACAATTCACCAAAATTCATTGCTATAGATAAAAAAAATAATAGAATAATATGTTTATTGTAAATTTTAGCATATTTTATATCATTATATGTGATTAGAGTACCAAATATTACATATGTGATGATTTGAATTAAAAATAATATGTCCATATTTATTTTTTGAGTTAACTCATTTAATTAATTTACCTTTTTTGTCTATTATATGTGATTTATTGTGTATTTTATACGTTTTTTTAAAAACATACCTTTATAAATTTAGACCCACTTTATAAAGATAATATAAACACTTAGTTTGGAGACTAAAATGGCATTTGATCATAAAAAAGAAACAAAAATTACAAATATTGTAGTTTCATCAAGTTTGGAACATGATGTTCCATTAGAAAAAATGGCAGCAACTTTGCCAAATACTGAATATAATCCTGAACAATTTCCTGGTTTAGTTTTAAGAATTGATAAACCAGTATCAACTGCATTAATTTTCTCAAGTGGGAAAATAGTTTCAACTGGTACAACTTCACTTGAAGATGTTAAAAGATCAATTGCAAGATTAATTGAAATAGTAGAATCAATTGGTATAAAAATACCAGTAAGAGATCCTGCTTTTGAAGTTGTAAATATGGTTGCAAAAGGTAATATTGGAATAGATTTAAATTTAAATCAATTAGCTTTACAATTAGAAAATACAGAATATGAACCTGAACAATTTCCTGGTTTAGTATTTAGATTACCTGATGAATCTGATAGAAAAGGTGCTACGTTCTTATTATTTAGAAATGGTAAAATTGTTTGTACTGGAACTAAAGATGAAGCACAAGTAGAAAGATCAATTGAAAAATTATTAGTTATTTTAAAAGGTATAAATAAAAAATAATAATTTTCAAATAAAACAAATTTCAATATTTATTTTCTAACAAATATTTTTCAATAATTATTTTTTAATGAATATATTTTATTTTTTTTTTAATTTAATTGAAGTTATCTTTATATACAATTTCTAATCCCAATAAATACATTGGAAGGGGCAGAACTAGTTTTAGAATTTGGTAAATTTTTTGAGAAAAATTATTCTAAGGATATAATGGATTCTTTTAATGAAGTTTACCATACAATTTCTGTTGATTTTGAAAAACTAGCTAAATTTAATATAAAAGCATCTGAAGATTTATTAGAACAACCAGATACTACAATTAAAGCTGCAGAATTAGCAATTCAAAATATGGGTTTGCCTGATGGAATTGAAGAAGTAAAAGTTAGATTTTTTAATTTACCTGATAGTGTAGAAATTAAAATTTCTCATGCAAGGACAAGACACATTTCAAAATTATTAAAATTTAAAGGTATTGTAAAAACAAAAAGTGAAATAAGACCTAAATGTGTTTTAGCAAATTTTGAATGTCCTAGTTGTGGAAATATTATTGAATTAGCACAATTAGAAAAAAAGTTTAATGAACCGTCTATGTGTTCTAGTTGTGGTAGAAAAGGTAAATTTAAATTAGCAGATAAAAAATTAATTGATGCACAAATACTTGATTTAGAAGAAGGCCATGAAGATATTGGTGGATCAACACAACCTAAAAAATTAAAAATGATTTTATTTAGTGATTTAGTTAGTCCTTTTAATGATAAAAAAACAAATCCAGGTATGAAAATAGAAGTTGTTGGTATTTTAAAAGAAGTTCCCATTGAAGGAAAAAGTGGTGCAAAAACTGTAAATTATGATTTATTAATAGAAGGTAATAACTATATTTCTTTAAGTGAGGATTTTGATGATATTAAAATAACTAAAGAAGAAGAAAAAAAAATAAAAGAATTAGCTAATGATAAAGATGTATTTGAAAAAATTACTAATTCACTTTGTCCTACAATTTATGGTTATGATCGAGTAAAGCAAGCATTAGTTTTACAATTATTTGGTGGTTCTCGTAAAATGAGACCGGATGGTGTTAGCACTAGGGGTGATATGCATATTTTATTAATTGGGGACCCTGGTGCAGGTAAAACACAAATTATGAGGCGAATGGCTGTTGTTGCACCTAAATAAAATCAGTTTCTGGTAAGGGTACAACTGGTGCCGGTTTAACTGCAAGTGTAATAAGAGATGAAATGACTGGGTCTTGGTCTCTTGAAGCGGGAGCGATGGTTCTTGCCAATAATGGTTTTTGTTTTATTGATGAAATGGATAAAATGACTACTGAGGATCGATCTGCCATGCACGAATGTTTAGAACAACAAACAGTTACAATTGCAAAAGCAAATATTCAAGCAACATTAAGATGTGAAACGACAGTACTTGCTGCAGCTAATCCAAAATTTGGTCGTTTTGATCCATATGCACCAATTAATGATCAAATTGATTTACCACCTGCATTAATTTCAAGATTTGATTTAATTTTTCCAATAAAAGATGTTCCGGACAGATTTAAAGATGATTTACTTGCGGATTTTATTTTAAAAATTCATCAAACAAATACTTTTGATGCGCCACCTATAGAAACTGAATTAATAAGAAAATTTGTTGCATACTCAAGAAAAACTTGTAATCCTCAATTGTCTGTTGAGGCATTAGCAGAAATAAAAAAATATTATGTTGAAATGAGAAGTAGTGGTATTAGTGAAGATGGTTCGGTACGGGGTGTTGCTATAACAACAAGACAATTAGAAGGTCTACTTCGTTTAGCTGAAGCTAGTGCAAAAACAAGATTATCTGAAACTGTTGATTTTTCTGATGCAAGAATTGCAATTGACCTTTTACATCATTGTTTGAGTGAAATTGCATTAGATAAAGAAACTGGTAAAATTGATATTGACAAAATTAGTTCTGTTGGAATGAGTCAATCTCAAAGATCTAAAATAATGAATTTAAATAAAATTATTAAAGAATTAGAGGATGAAGTTGGAAAAGTTATTCCTATTGATGATATATTAAAAAAAGCAGAGAAACTTGGTTTGGATGTTTCAGAAATTGAAGAAGGATTAGAAAAATTAAAAAGAACTGGTGATATATATGAACCAAAAAGAGGTTTTTATTCTAGGTTATAATGAAAAATATAAATCATTATTAATAAAATAATAAATTAAAAAAAAATGGAATCAAATATTAAACGTGAAATTGCATATAAAATAAGAATTTCTGATCTGCATATTTCAAATTATGTTAAACAAGATGGATGGTTACCTAATTATGTTCAATTAAATGATAATAGAAAAGTTAGTAGAGTTAGTATTATAGGAACTGTAATTGATACTAATATTGATGGCGAATTTTCACAAGATACTATAATATTAGATGATGGGTCTGCTGGTATTGAAATTCGTGATTTTGAATCTGTTTACTTGAAAAAAATAATAAAAGGAAACATTATTTTAGTAATTGGAAAAGTTAAAGAATATAATAATATTAAATATATATTGCCAGAAATTGTAAAAGTATTAAATGACCCTAAATGGATAATATATAGAAATTTAGAAAATGAATTATTTGAAAAACAAAATGATTTTGATAAAAAATATTTAGATAATGCTAATACAACTAATAATAATAATAATGCTAATATTAATACGACTTCTGAAGTATTTAATGAAAATAATTCAAATGAAAGTAATCAATTAAATCAAATGGAGTTTGAAGAAGATGATTTGTCTTTAAATAAAACCAAAAATGATTATGAACCTAAATTTGTAAATAATCTTAGTGATAATAAATTAGAGGAAAATAATAATGTAAGTGAATTAAAATCAAATGAAATTAAAACTGACAATTCAAATGATGAAGAAGTAACTGAATTATCTGAAGATTCAATTCAAATTAAAATAATTAATTTTATTAGAAAAAATGATACTGGTTCGGGTTGTTTAATTCAATTAATTGAAAATGAATTTAATGGGTCTGATGACATACTTGAAAACTTATTAAAAGAAGGTGAAGTTTTTGAAATTAAACCTGGTGTTTTAAAAGTTTTAGAATAAATAATAAAAAGAAATTATTAAAATCAATTATTTTATAAATTAAAAAAAGGAAAATATGTTATGGTATTAGAGTCTATTGTTAAACTAGATAAAAAATCAACTAAACCGTTTGATCTTTTTTATGTGGGTTTATTATTTGCAACTGTTGGTGTTTTACTAAGTTTATGGACTTTTAAAACTAATCCTTCTATAATTTTAGTTTTTTTTACAACTATGATTGGAATACCACTTATTTACAAATTATTAAGGAGTGAAGAAGTAAATGAATTGAATTATAAATCTGAAGGTGATATTCTTAGATTTCATGAAAAAGCTGTTTTAATGTACTTTTTTTTATTTTTAGGTATAACACTTGCATTTTTTATGTGGTATTATATTTTGCCAGATAATTTATCAAGTCAAATGTTTACAGTTCAAAATCAAACAATTCATGATTTAAATAAAAATACTTTTAATGGAAAAATGGTTCAAATTTTTGGTGGTTTTAATTTAAATACTGGAAATTTTTTAAAACAAAATTATGACACTTTTCTTAAAATAGTTTCAAATAATATACGCGTATTAATATTTAGTTTAATTTTTTCATTAATTTTTGGAGTTGGTGCCCTTTTTATTTTAGTTTGGAATGGGAGTGTTTTAGCGGCAGCCTTCTCAAGTTTTTTTAATAAATATTATATGATTTACATGGTAAAGGATTATTCTACTATTGCTGCCACGTTTATGTCATTCTATCAATCAACATTACGTTATTTAATTCATGGTTTACCTGAACTATTTTCTTATTTACTCGCTGGTTTTGCCGGTGGGATTTTAAGTGCTGCAATCGTTAATGGTGATTATAAAACAGAAAAATTTGATAAAATATTATATGATTTTATTGTATTAGTTGTTATCGCAATAGCAATTCTATTAATATCTGGATTACTTGAAGTTTATGTAACTCCTAATTTTTTTAAATAAATAATAGACTAAAATTGTTTTTCTATATGTACATATGGATTATTTTGTATAAATACTGTTTCATTATTTTTTAAAAGTCCTTTTTTTTTTAAAACAGAAACACTTTTTTTACCAATTGCATTAATTGAATCAAATTCAATATTATTTATTGTATTTTCATTAAAATTTTTCCCACCATATATTTGTGAGCTAATTTTTATTTCCATGAACTCACTTTTTAATTTTAAACCTAATAATTCTTTATCACATAATGTTAATAAAATTCCATTTTCCGTTTCGTGTAAATTATAAAGCATATTAAAAAAGAATATTACTCAATTAAAAATTTTTTGATTTATTATTCAATAATGTTGATTTAAAATTACTTAACTACTACAATTGTACCACAAGCCATACATTTTTTTCTTATAATTCCCTTTTCATCTTTTTCTAATTTAGTATCGGGCCTATTGCATTCATTACATAAAACAAATGTATTAATATATGATTCTAATTTTTGTTCTAATTTTTCTTTTTTTATTGTTGAACCAATTTTCAATGAACTTTTAAATACTTCGCCTGGTGCTGCAAGTTCTCTTAACAAATATTTTTGTAAGTGTAATGGCTTTCTAGATAATTGATCACATATTTGTGTAAAATTTTGAATAATTGTTTTATTACCTTGTATAATTGATATAATTTTTGGTGATTCAAATCTTTCTTTATTGGATGCACTCTCGGGAATTTCACTAATTGCTTTTTTTAATAAATTTTCATATGATTCCATAATATTTACTTTTTTTTTTTGTTTATATAATTATTTATTTATTACGCCCTCAGAAACATTTATAAATGGTAATTTCTCATTTAATACTAAGAGTATTTACTCTAAAAAGAGGGAAAAAAATGACAGGAGATCTTTCAAGACAAACACTTGCCGTTCTTGTGGCTGTAGTTTTAGTTTTATCAGTTGTTGGAACTTGGATGGTTATGTCCGGTTACACAACAGATACTGAATTGCGGGTAAACGAACCGGAAGCCGTGGGTACTTTAGAAATTAGTATGAGTGCCCCAGAAACTGATTCAATTACAGGGCAGGTTGTAGTGTCATTTAACGATAATAAAGGTGATGAAAAATATGGCGGAAGATATTTCAAATAGAACATTAGCTGCATTGTTAGCTGTTACAATTGTTGTTTCATTAGGTGGAACATTTTTTGTTTTAAATAATCCAGCTCAATTAAGCGGTTTGTTGGTAACCGAAAATAATCAATCAGGAACTGTTAATGTAACACTTAGTTCTTTAATTAGTTTACAAATAGTAAAATCTGGTATAATTATGACAAATTTAACTGCAGGTGTAACTACAGTGTCAACATCTGGTATTGATGGTGGTTCTGCAGCAGCTAATGCGGCAAATCAAATTGTACTTATTAATAATGGTACAGGTAACATTGCATTAGGTGCATATCATTCTTCAAACAATGATTTACAAAGTCCTTGGACTCTTACGTCTAGTTCGTGTTCTATTTATGAAACTGCAGCTGCAGGTGATTGTCGGTATATTAATGAATCTGCAATTTGGGAATATGGACTTTATGTAAGTGGTAGTAATTGTACTGCTGTTAATGGTCAAACATATCCAATTTGGAATTCAAGTGCTGTAGCTTTAAATACTTCAAGAATGATTGGTGATGATTGTGGTTATTTATCAACTACTAAAGGTATTAATGTTGTTGCAAACATGACTGTTCCAGTTGGGCAAGCTGCGGTAAGTAATAGAATTTTAAATGTTACTTTTATTGCGAGTGCAAGTTAATTTTTTAATTTTTAATTTTATTTTTTTTTAATTATTTTTATAAATAGTGATTCTATTTTTTTAATATGAAAAGAGTAATTTTTTTTTTAATATTTGTATTTTTGTTCTCTACTTTTTCAAATTCAGTTTCTTTATCTCCTCCAAAAGACACTTTAGTTTTAGATCATGATTTTAATGGTAAAATTAAATTTATGGTCGGTCAGCTTGCAAATTATGATGTAATTCAATTTGATTTTAGTGCTCCTTTTTTTAAAGAAAAAAGAAAAATAGTAAATGTAACTGGTGATACTATGTTCTTTACTTTTGATTTAAATGTACCTTTTGATTCTATTTCACCAGGTGAACACAAATATCATATTGTTATACAACCATTAGGTAAAAATCAAGGTATGGCTCAAGCTGCCGTAGCGTATTCTTTGTTTATTATAAAACATTTTAATATTCAATATATGACTGTTGGACTTGACCAAAAACAATATACTAAAAATGATTATTCAGGTATTAAATTTAAAGTAATAAGTTTAGGTAATAAAACTATAAATAATTTTGATGCAATATTAAATATTTATGATATTGATGGAAATAAATTGGATACTTTAAAACACGAGGGTTTTGAATTAAATTTATATGATGAAAAACCTTTAATTTTTGATTGGGATGTTAATAAAAGAAGACCTGATATTTACAAATATGATGTATCTGTTTTTTATGGAGAAGATAAAAATTCTTTTTCAAAAGGTGATTTTAAATTAGGTGATGTTTTTGTAGATGTTGTAAATATAACAAATGAATTTGTTACTAATATAATCAATGAAATGGATGTTGAAATAGATAGTAGGTGGAATGGTGATTTAACAAACGTTCGAGCGAATTATATTTTAAAAAAAAATGGTAAAACTGTTTCTGAATCTAATTCTCCAACAATTGAATTGAAATCTTGGTTTAAAGGTAATTTGAAGGGATTTATTGATTTAAAAAATGTATTGAATGGAAAATACAATTTAACTGTTGATTTAAAATATGTTTATAAGGGTGTTGAAAAACAAACTTTAAAAACTTTTGAAGTTAATGTAATTGATATAACAGAAAGTATTGCATATAAAAATGCAAATGCTAATGGTGGTTATTTTTATTTTGGATTAATTATTTTAATTTTAGCAATTATATTATTTTGTTATGAATTTTTTGGAAAAAAACATAAAAGACATTTAACTCATAGTAAAAAGATAATTTCTAACAATAAAAATATTAATAATAATATTGTTTATGCAAATAGTTCGAATAATCATATTAATACTAATATTAATTTAAGACAAAAACCTAGTGGTGTGCCAATATTAAATAAAACTAATAAATTTAATAATGACAAACAATTTAATATTAATACTGCAAAATCTAAAATGTCTTGGAATGATATTAAATCAAATTTTGAAAGTGTAAATAATGTAATAAATAATAATAATAATAAAATTTCATCAAATTCTGATGATTATGATAATTATTTTAATAGACATTTTAAAAATGCAAAAAAGAGGGATATATTAGATGATTTCAAATAAAAATAAATTTTATTTTATTTTGTTAATTTGTATTGTAATCTTAATTGCTTCTTTTTTTTTAATTGAAAAACCAAAAGTAAAATATTTTGAATATGATGCATATATTATTAAATCAGAAGAATATGGTTTTAATGCGGATAATGATAAAATTCATTTTGGTTCTATGTATGTAAATGACTCTCATGTTAGAAAACGATGGTTTACTATTTCAAATGATTTTGATAAAAATTGTATTGTAAATATTTTAGTGGAAGGACCATTGGCAAAAAGTATTTTTATTGATAATAATAATTTTATTTTAAATAAGTCTGAGCAAAAAGAATTGGAAATGGGTTTGGCAATTAGTGCTAATGAGTTTCCTTTGGGCAAATATGAGGGTAAAGTTAAATTTGAATATGATTGTATAAAATGATAAATAAAGAATTATTAAAGATATCGTTGTTTTTATGGAGTATTTTATTAGTTGTACAAGGAGTATCCCTATTTGAAAATAGTTTTACTGGAGATTTAATTTCACAAAATAATCAAGTTGGAACTATACAAATTAGTTTTAGTTTAAATATTGTGGGTTTAACTTCAAACAATATTACTTCAAATTCAGTTGAATTAAATTGGTCTAATTCAATTAATAGTACAACCGTAATTTTTTACGGGGCTGATTTGAATTTGTCAATGAACGAAACAAATTCTTCATCTTTATTAGCACATAATTATTTGCTTGATGGTTTAAATTCATCAACTTTATATTATTATAAAATACAATCAAATGATAGTGCAAGTGTAAAAAATTCATCAATTAAAAATTTTACAACATTACCTGCTGTTGACCTTTTAGCACCACAATTTCAATATTTTATTCCAAGTGTGCCTAATGGATCCAAATACCTAAGACAAAATTATAATTTTACAGTTAATTTTACTGAATCTGATGATATTGATTATATAACAATAAAAATAAATGAAACGACATATAATTTAACTGATTTAGGAAATGAGTTTTTTTTAGAATTAAATGATTTTAATGCTAGTGATTATATTTTCAATATTACTGCTGCTGACAGAGCTGGTAATATTAATAGTATAAATTACTCATATTCAATTTTAAAAAATGATGATACTAATATTTCTTTTATTGGTAGTGATTTATTTATTATTTCCATTTTTAATAATACAAAATATAATTTTTCTATTGATATAAATACAACGGAAAATAATTATTCATTAAGAATTTTATCCAATAGCCAAGAAGTTTTTGATTTGGGTTCTTTTGTTAATGCTACATATGTAAAATTAAATGCAACCAATGATAATAATTCATATATTGATAATAATGATATTTATTTAGATTTATCTATAGGTAGTTATCAAATTGAACTTATAACAAAAGGCGATGATAATTATGACTCTCAAACAATTAATTTTCCTTTAGTAATATCAAATTCAAGTCAAAATATAATTGTGGTAAATTCAAGTTATTTTTATGAGTATAATACGCCTATTAATATTAATATTAGTTTTTTAGGTGATAATACTGTAACTTCTATATTAGATTCGAGTCCTGAATTTATAGTAAATGGAACTAATATAGTAAATGCTAGTTTATTAGATCCTGGTTATTATCAAGTTAATTTTACAACTACAAATGATGCTGGCTATGAAACTGATTTTACAATATCAGTACAAGTTAAAGATACTGCTTTACCAAATATTTCAAATATAGATCTATTTTCAAATTTATCTTATTATATTAATTCAAATCGATATTTATTTTTTAATTCAACTGATGGTTCTAATATTAATCAAAGCACATTACTTATTGGTCAGAGAACTATTTTTGCAGAACTTAATCCCAAGGAAAATTCTAGTGTTTCTGAAATTAATGGAACTAATCAAAAATATTTATTTAATTTGAGTATATTAAATGTATCAAATTATGTTTATGTAATAAATTCAAAAGATGATAGTGGTAATATTAATACAAAAACAGGGACTATAAATATTAGTAAAAATAATGTATATAATTTATCTTTTGCATTAAATGGTGTTTCTGCAAGCGCATTTACTATTAATGAAGATACATCATTTAATTTTATTGCAAATTCAACTTATGATGCTCCTTTTGATATTTTTTTATATAAAACTTCATCAACAAGTATTGCGACTGATGTAACTAATTACTCAACTTCATATTCTATTGCAGATCCTGGTGATTATGAAATAAGATTAATTGTTGATGATAGTAATTATGAAGGTGGTTCATTAAATACTTCATTAACTATAAGTGATGTTGTTGAATCTTCAAGTTCATCTTCTTCATCAAGTTCTGGTGGTGGTGGAGGCGGTAGTAGTAATTCACAAGCTTTTAATAAAGCTAAAGCTGAAAAAGAAGCTGCTGAAGCTGAAATGAATAAAGAGTGTGTTTCTGCATGGGATTGTTCTTCTTGGACAACTTGTCAGTCTAGTTTACAATCTAGAACGTGTGATGAAGTTTCAAGTTGTGGTGGTTCTTCACCTTCAATTCAAAGATCTTGTACAGAAGTTTCAATTCAAGAACAAGTATTATATGAAGAAAAAATTTGTGAAGAAGATTATAATTGTGATGATTGGTCTGTTTGTTCAAATAATATTCAAACAAGATCTTGTAGTCAAACAACATCTTGTGATTCTAGTTCATTAAAACCAGTTGAACAAAAAAAATGTGGTGAAATTGTTGATGCAATTATTGGATATAGTGATGAATATGATGCGAGAGTTGTAGATTATGGTGAGATTGATGATAATACTCGTTCTGCAATTATTGAGCAATCTGATGTATTATTAATTGAATATGAAAATAAAGATTATGAAATTAGTATAAGTGATGCAAAAAATGATATAATCATAGGTAAAATTGAATCAACTGGACAAGAAATTATATTTAAAAAAGGAATTTCAAATTATATTGATTTAGATTTAGATGGAGTTGCAGATGTTGTTTTTAGTCTTGTTGGTGTAAGTGGTACTAAATTAAATATTAAAACTACAACAAAAATTGAAGAACAAACTGCAAAAGAAATTATAACTGATACTAATTTTATTAAAAATACAAAAAATGTGGCATTATTTATAACAATTATATTAATATTATTAATTTTTATTTCAATTTATAAATTTTCAAAAGATGACGTGGGTAGTTTTGTAAAAAAAACAAAAATATTATTAGATAATAAAAAATAGTTTGTTTTATAAATCAAAAAAACTAATTTTTATTATGGCAAAAACTAATTTGAAAAAAGAAAATTTAAATTCTTTTTTAACAAATCGTCTAACTTTTTCTGATAATCCTAAAGTTACTGATGATTTTACTTCTGAGGATAAATATATGCAAGTAATAAAAGTATTAGGTATTGGGCTATTTGGTTTATTTGTTCTGTCTTTTACTGGGGAATATACAAATATATTTGATTTTTTTTCAGCCAATTTATTTACTGGTGCATTTAGTTTAACGGGCATTGAAACTTCTAATGTTTCAAACTATTTTATGATTGGAGTTTTATTTTTATTTAGTATATTTTCTTTTGGTGTTGTAAAAAGACACAGAATTATTGTTAGAAAAAGAAAATAATTATTGAATTTTAATTATTAATGTTTTATTCTTCTTATTTATTTTTAATATATTGTTCTTTTTAATAAATGTATTATTTTCAATTATTTTATTATCATCTTTGATTTTATTTAAAATTGCTTCATTATTTTCAAAATTTTCATATAATTTATTTGCAACTAAATTATATTCTTCTTCTTTTTTTTTATTAATTTCTAATAATTTATTTTGTTTTTTTATTATATTTTTTATTTTATTTATTTGATTAGTATATTTGGTGTTTGTTATTTTTTCTTTTAACTGTTCATTAATTTTTTTAAAACCTTCACTTATTGTATCAAATTGACTTTTATTATTATCAGGTATGGTTAATAGTGAATTTTTATTAATATTAATTGAGGGTTTTATTTTTAAAATTTCTTTAATTTTTTTGATCAAATTTTCTTTTTCTTCTTTTTTTAATTCATTCATAAATTTATTTTTATCAAAATTTAATTCATTACATAAAAATTCTGATATTTCTTTTGCTAAATTTAATTTTGTTGCAATAAAAAGACCTATTGTGTCTCCTTTATTATTTTCAATTAATTTATTGATTTTTTCATAAGTTATTTTTTTATATTCAAATGCTGGATTTACTATATTATATTCTTCACCAATATTGGATTTTTTATTTTCAAATTTCTTTTTATCCATTATTAATTCAATTTTATTGTCATTATCAAGAATAATTATATTTCCACGTAAAAATAATTCTATTATTAATTTTTTATCATTTGACAATTTAAATTCAATAATTCTATCTGCACCGCATTGTATTATTTCTTTAATAATAGATCCTAATAATTTTTCTCTTAATGTTTTAGTGAATGAATTTGCTTGTATTATATCACATTTCTCATTTCTTAAAAATAAAAAATTAGGTACCTTTATGTGCAAATATTTTTTTTTAATGCTTGCAGAATATAATTCTATTAAAATTGAATAATCTTCACATAAACTAATATTATTAATTCTAGATTCTTTAATTAATTGAATTTCTTTTATTAAATTATATATTTGATAACTATTCATAATATGATTACAATAGATTTAATTATAAAATTATATATAAAGAATGGAACAGCGTATACAATTTCCCGGACATAAGTCCAGTACACATGACTTCGCTGGAGCCCTTAACTTCTGAGTTCGAAATGGGTTCAGGTGTAACCTCTCCGCTATGACCGTTCCAATTAAATGGTTTTTCATTTTATTTATAAAATTAACTGCCTATATATTCTAATTTTGCCATATAAAATCCTATAGTATTTTCTATATGGGGCCAGTATTTTTTTTCATATAATACTTTAAATCCCAATTTTTTGGCATATTCGACTATTTCTTCATCTTCTTTTTTTTCAAGACTGCATGTTGAATATATTAAAATTCCATTTTTTTTAATTAAATTACATGCATTTTTAATTAATTTTTTTTGTACTCTTGCTTTATTTTCAATATCAAAATCTGTTCTTTTTTCAAACCAATCTTTTTCTACTGTATAATTTCCTGAACATGGTGCATCAATTAAAATTTTATCAAATTTTACTTTTGACTCAAATATTGTAGCATCTTCTTGAATACAGATTATATTTTCACATTTACTTTTTTCTAAATTGAATTTTAATTTTTTAAATCTATTAGCATTATTTTCAATTGCAACTATGGTTCCTTTATTTTTCATTAAATTTGAGGTGTGAGTTGTTTTTGAACCGGGTGCTGCACACATATCTAATATGATTTCATTTGAATTTGGATCTAATAATTCAACTGTATCAAAACTAGGTTCCCCTTGAATGAAAAATTTTCCATCTAAATATGGTAATGTACTTGTAATATTAAAATCTGCATTATATGAATATAAATTTTTTTTAATTTTTTCTAATTTTATTTTATATTTTTCTAATTCAACTGATTTAATATTATCTAATCTAATTGTCTTTTTTATGGATTTTATATCTATTAATTTAAAACTAGGACATTCTTCTTCATATTTTTTAATAAATTTGCTTTCAGTTATATTCATTTTTTATAATTTAATAATTCATTTATTTTAATTAATGATTCGGTTTTCACTTGTTCTATATTTTCAGATTTTATTTTAAAAAAATTATATTTTTTAATTAAATATGAATATATTTCTTCTTGTCTTTTTAAATCATCTATTGGATGTTTTTTTCTTATATTTAAAGTATTTATATCATTATATAAATAAATCATTATATTTGGTTTCGGAATTAAATAAAAATACATTTTTCTCAACCAAAAAGGAACTCCATTCATCAAAATTAAATCTGTTGCAAATCTATCGGTTAAAACTAAGTCGTATTTTATTTTGGATATTTTTATAGTAAAAAAATATCTTAATATTAAATCAATAAAAAATACTATTGATCCTAATGTGAATAAAATGCTAGTTTTTTTTGTTTTTCCAACTGTTGGGCTGTTTTCATGTATTTTTTCTTTTTTTTTAATAAATGGGGCTGATATTTTTTTTATTGGTATTATATTGTTTTTACCCCTTCCAAAATAAATTAATTTTGTTCTAATTAATGATTTTTTATAATAATTATTTACATTATCAGTTAATGTTGTTTTTCCAGTTCCATCTAAGCCAACTACTGCAATTAAATTTCCACCTTTAAATATTCTTTTTAAAACCCAAATGAATGATTTTATCATATATGAAATTTTACTAAACGTAAATGAAGGATTATTTAATTTATAATTTAATTTATATTTTTTTACATTAAAATTATCAAATTCTTTATTTTTTATTTTTTCAATAATTTCATTTGCAATATTTTTTGAAAAATAAGTATATAATTTATTAGATTTTTCAATTAATTCAATTGCTTGAGTCTTATAAGTTTCTCTCCATTCTTTGCCATCTAAAATTATATGTAAAATTAATGCAATAAATTGATCTTTTTCATCAAGTGTGTAAAAACTATTTTTTAATTTTTTATTAATTAATATTTTTTCATTTAAATATATTGTTGATGTGCCACTAATTCCACCTAAATGGATGTGTAATGATATTATTTGTTTATTTTTTGTATTTACAAAAGCTTTGTGATTTGTTCCATAATTTAAATCAATTTTAAAAAAATTATTTTTTAAAATAAGGTTTTCTAATTTTTTATAATCTGATTTTTTAACTAAAATATCAATATCTTTTCCATCATAATATTCTTTGTTTTGAACTAAAAATTCATAATTTCTAATTATTGAATAATTTATTTTATTTTTATTAAATTCTTCAAATATTTGTTTTATTAAATTCATATTATTGTTTCCAAATAATACATTTATATATATTTTTATAAAAATTTATCATTTATTCATAATACTTTTAAACTGAAATTTAAAAATATAATTAATGAATAAAAATTCTATATATTTTGTAATTCCTGCATATAATGAAGAAAAAATTATTGGGTCTGTTTTAAAAAAATTAAATAAAAATGGATATTTTAAAATAATTGTTATAAATGATAATTCTAGTGATAATACTCATAAAATTTCAAAAAAATATGCTTATGTAATTAATCATAAAAAAAATAGAGGTCAAGGTGCGGCATTAAGACATGGTATAAATTATTGCCTTAAGCAATCAAAATGTAAATATATAGTAACTTTTGATGCGGATGGTCAACATAGAATTGAAGATTTAAATAATATGTTAAAACCGGTTATTGATAAAAAATGTGAAATTACTCTTGGAAGTAGATTTTTATGTAAAAAATCTAATATGCCTTTTATAAAATGGTTTTTATTAAAATTAAGCTTGGTATTTACTCTTTTAATTTCACATATTAATTTAACTGATACTCATAATGGGTATAGAGTTATGAATAGATATGCTGCGAAATGTATTGAAATTAAAGAAAACTGTATGGCTCATGCAAGTGAAATAATTGATGAAATTGGTATAAAAAAAATAAAATATAAAGAAATTCCTGTTATTATTAATTACAATCCATATGTAATTAAAAAACATAATTTTTATGCATTAATAAAAAGAAGCATATTTGTTGCCTTCAAAATGATTATTCGAAAATTCAGATTATTATTTAATAATAATTAATAACTCAAAATTTATAAATAGTTTTCAAAAACATAGTTTAAGATAATAAGGGATAATATGGAAGAAAAAGAATTTAAATTAGATTTTTCAAATTGGAAAAATTATTTATTAGATCCATTTAATGATAACCCTAAATATAGATTTTCAAAATTTATTCAAAAATATATTTGGATTTTTTTATTATTGACTTTATTATTTGTAAATTTTGATGTAAGAACTCAAAATTTAAATGTTGATATTTCAGAAGAGTGGGCTGAACAAAGTATACGACAAAATTTTTTAAATTCTCAATTAAATGAAATTAATTCTCAATTTCCTAATGTTGATTCACAAGGAAAACAACAATTAGCACAAAAAAGATGGATTGAATTCTCTGAACAAAATAAACAAGTAATAGATCAACAAACAGAAATTTTGTCAGATAGAATTAAAGCAGAATTTCAAAATGAAGATGGGGAGACATATTTAGTTGCAATTGATCCTTATTACTATTATAGACAAGCAAGAAATTTATTGAATAATGGGCATGTTGGGGAGATATTAATTGAAGGTCAATCTATTGATAAATTTAGATTGGCTCCTAATAATAATGAACAACCATTAACTAATTCTTTACACCCATATTTTGCTGTATATTCATATAAAATATTAAATTTTTTTATCGACATTTCATTATATAAAACATTTTTTATTTTACCGATTATTGGAATAGGGATTGCAATAATTTTTGCATTTTTAATTGGTAGACAAATTACTAATACATTAGGTGGTTTTATATTTTCATATTTAGTTGGATTTCATACAAGTATATTTCAAAGAACTGTTGGTGGTTTTTCAGATACTGATATGTATGTGATATTTTTTCCTTTAATAATACTTTATTTTATAATAAATGTATTTCAATTAAAAAAAATAAAATGGAAAATAACTAATTTAATTTTTGCATCATTTTTTACTGGTTTATTTTCTTTTGCTTGGGGGGGTTATTGGTATTTCTTTTTAATTTTATTAATTTCATTATTTTTATATTTGATCATATTAGTCATTAAAGAATATAAGTTAAAAAAAAGTTTTAATCTTTTTAAATATGATGTAGAAATAAAAAATACATTTTATTATTCATTTTCTTATTTTGTTTTAGGATCAATTTTTGTTGTTTTAATAAAAGGTGTGGGTTCTTTAATTTCACTTTTTAAAGGACCATTTGGTTTTTTATTATTAAAAGAAACTACTAAAGGGATAAGCATTTGGCCTAATGTTTATACAACAGTAGCGGAGTTAAATCCAAGTAATTTTTTAAATACTTTTTCTAGTTTATCTGGAGGGGGTAGTTTATCTAAAGGTATACTATTAACCATTCTTGGATTTATTGGTTTAATTATATTATTTGTTGAAAGAAAAAATTCAAATTTTAATATAAAACTTTCAATTTTGGGCTTTGTTTGGTTTATTGTTTTATTTTGGACTACTTTTTCAGGTGTTAGATTTATTATGGTTACAGTTTTACCATTTGCATTTATAATTTCAATATTTTTTGGTAAAATTTCAAAATATTTGTCTGAATTTTCAAATAAGGAATTTAAGTTATCTTTGATTACTTCAAATTTGTGTATTTTTGTATTGGTATTTTTATTATTAAATTTAATTTTTCCGTTAAATACAGTTTATGCATTTGGTTCACAATCCTTACCAAGTTTAAATGACGCGTGGGTTTCGGATTTAAATAAAATAAAAACAGAAACTCATAATGATTCGATAATAACTTCTTGGTGGGATTTTGGTCATCAATTTATTACGGTTTCAAACAGGGGTGCAACCTTTGATGGTGGTTCTCAATTAGGTGAATTAGCGCATTGGGTTGGGCGAAGTTTATTAACTAATAATGAAAGTGAGGCAAAAAATATTTTGCGTATGTTGCATTGTTCAAATCATAGATTTGGTAAGGAATTAGAAAAAAAATATGATAATTATGATACTTTAAGATTAATTGAAACAGTTATTTTTTCTTCGAAAGAAAATGCAAAACAAATTTTATTAAATGAAAATTATAGTGTTGAAGAAGTTGATGTATTTTTAGGAATGACCCATTGTACTCCACAAGATGGAATTTTTATAACTTCACAAGATATGGTTTCAAAAGCGGCTGTCTGGGCTCATTTTGGTGGTTGGAATTTTGATCGAGCTTATGCTTGGAAAAGCACTAACGATTTACTATATGATGACCAAATTAAAATATTAAATGAAAAAAATATTAAAAATCCTGACAAATTAATTGATAGTATGAATGTTAATGCATATGATGAAGAAAGTGCAAATTATTGGATTAGTGGTTTTCCAAATTATGTGGGAAACTATCCTTGTCAAAAAAATGAAAATGAAATAATTTGTAATGTCAATACGCCCCAGGGTGCTTTAATATATACTCATAATTTGAAAAATAACCAAGGTAGTTTTCAAAATAATCAAAAACCTCATTCTTTTAATTATTTAAATTCTGATTATGAATTTGAATCAATAAATTATGAAAATGCAAGTATTAATTTTGCTTTAACATTATATGAAAATGATGGAAGACTTTTAGTTTCAATATCTCATCCAGATTTAGCTGGCTCTATGTTTAGTAGATTGTTTTATTTAAATGGTCTTGGTTTGAAAAATTTTAAATTCTTTGACGAACAAAGAAGCCAAAGTGGATTTAAAATAAGTAGTTGGTTAATTGACTGGGATAGTAATGAAATGACTAAACCAAAAAACTATTTATATAATGTTAGTCATATTTTAATTGGTCATAGTGAAGTTCCACAATTAAATATTAATAGAACAAAAGAAGAAGCCTTAAAATTTACAAATGATGTTTTAAACAATTTAACTATACATAATTTTAAAGAAAAGGCAATTGAATTTAGTGAGGATCCTAGTGTTGTTGTTAATGGTGGTAATATGGGTCTTGGTGATCTTAATGGATTTGTTCTTGAATTTAGTGATGCGGCAAAAGAATTAAATGTTGGTGAAATAAGTAAACCAATTGAGAGTCAATTTGGTTATCATATTATTTTATTAAATAATAAAACTTTATCTTTTTCTGATTTTATTATAAAATGATTAAAAATTTATTTATTAAAGGAAGTATTTTTTATATTATTGGTGCAATATTTTCTTTATTCTTTTCTTATTTATTTAGAATTATTTTAGCATCTAATCTTAGTCTTGAAGAATATGGTTTATTTTATTCTATGTTAAATTTTATACTTTTTTTTTTAGTTTTTAGAAATTTGGGTTTTAATCAGGGTGTTGTTAAATTTGGTTCTGATTTTCTATCTAAAAAAAATTTTAATGCATTAAGAAGTTTACTATGTTTTGTAATTTCATCCCAATTTATTATTTCGACTATTTTTGTATTTATTTTTATTTTTATTTCTGATTTTTTAGCTCAAAATTATTTTAATTTATTATATTCTTCATTTTTGTTTAAAGTTTTTAGTATTTATTTTGTAACAAGTTTATTGAGTTTATTATTAAGACCCATTTTTAGAATTTTTTATATGTCTAAACAAATAAATACTTTTGAACCATTAAAAAATCTTTTAATTGTCATATTATTTTTAATTTTTAATTATTTTTTTGATAGTTTGATTTCGGCAATTTTAGCTCTTGTAGTTACGCCCATATTTGTATTTCTAATATTTATTCCTAGTTTATCAAAATTAATTTCTAAGTTTACAAATGTTGGAGCTAATGATTATACTATAATTCCCAATTTTCTTTTTTTTTCTTTTCCATTAATTTTAAGTGATTTAGGTGGGAGATTTATTAATTATTTTGATACTTTTATGTTAACTAGTATGAAATCATTAATTGATGTTGGTATATATAATGTATTATTACCTTCGGCATCAGTATTGTTGCTTTTAGCCTCTCCGATTATTTTATTTATTGTTCCTTATTTAAGAAAAAATATAAAAAATAATTTTTTAAAAGCTAATATTTTTTATAAAAAAATCATTAATGGCTTTTTATTATTATCTTTACCAATTTTTATATTTGTAGCTTTTTTTGGAATTAAATATTTGGGTTTTTTATTTGATATTAAATATTTATCTGGTCAATATGTTTTTATTGTATTAGTTTTTGGTGTTTTATTAAATTCATTAAATTTAATTAATTTTCAATTTATATATTCTTATTATAATACAAAAATAATCCTTTTTGTCAATATTATTTCAGCATTAGTAAATGTTTTATTAAATTTCTTTTTAATTCCAACATATGGAATTTTAGGTGCAGCCATATCAACTTTTATTAGTTATTTATTAATATTCTTTTTAAGTTCTCATTTTATTAAAAATAAATTTGATGTATACAATTTATTTAATTTTAATGTTTTTTTAACAATATTTTTTAGTCTTTTTTTAATTGTAATGTTATATTCTTTTATTAATTCAATTATTTATTTAGGTATAATTTTTTCCTTTTTTTACTTTATGTATTTATATTGTATTTATACCAAATATGGTAAAGAAATAGATGTTTTAATTTAATTATTTTATTAATATATTTTTTCTAATATTGTTTTTAAATTTTCTTCATTTAAATATCTGGGATTGTTTTTAACTCTTTGTGGATTAAATCCATTTTGTATAATTAAATTTATATTTTCTCTATTAATTCCAAGGTTTGATAATAAATTTTCTAAATTTAAATTTTTTCCAAATAATTCTAAATTTTGTTTTGCTTCTAAAAAACTATTTCCTCCAAACATTTGTTGCAATTTTTTCATTTTTTCTTTTACATAATTTACTCCCCTTTTATCATTACAATCTTTTTCTGTTATATTGGAATTAAAGTAAAACATTTCAGGTATTGTTAAATAAACGGCATGACCATGAGATATTTTAAAAAAAGTAGTAATTGGATATGAAATTGAATGTGAGGCTGTTGTTTTTGCAATATTAATTGCTTTACCTGCATAATTTGAACCTAAAAAGATTTTTTGTAAATTTTCTATTGTTGGTGTTTTTACTGCATCTTCTAAATTGTGCCATAGTAATTCTATTGCTTTAATACTATATTCAATACTTTCTGTATTTGAATTTACAGACCAAAAACTCTCAATTGCTTGTGAAAATGCATCAATTCCGCTAGTAGCTTTTTGATATTCACTATTACTCATTAATAAAGATGGATCTAAAAAATAAAAATTTGGTTTCATTGACTTGTGTGTTAAACTATATTTTTTATTATTTACATAAATAACACCAAAATGAGTTACTTCACTTCCTGAGCCTGCAGTAGTTGGAATTGCTATGTGTGTATATTTGTTATCTTCTATTATTGAATTCTTTATTACAGTTTCTCTTAAATTTGTTTCTTTTTGACTTGATAATATACTTATTGATTTGGCAATATCCATTGCACTTCCGCCACCACAAGAAATTATTAATTCACAATTATTTTGTTTAAATAGATCTATTCCTTTTAATACATCTTCAAATTTTGGATTGACTTCAAAATCAAAATAATGTGTTATGTTTAAATTTTTTATTAACTCATCTAATTTTTCTTTTGCTCCAGAATTTTCAAAACTTTTTTTTCCTGTTACTAAAAATATATTTTGAATATTTTCAGATTTGATTATTTCTGTTATTTGATTTAAACAATCAATTCCAATAAATTCGTTAATTTGCATTTTCTAATTTATTTAAAAATTTTTCTTTTCTTTCTAAAGTTGTGTCTTCTGGGCGTTTCAAATTATCTCTTGACATTAATTTTACTTTTATTTCAATAAATGCTGGATATTTTAACTCTGAATTTTTTAAAAAATCATCTAACTCTTGTTCATTAATTATACTTTTTATATATTTATAATTACAACCTTTAGCAATTTCTAAAAAATTAATTTCACTACTTGCAGTTTTTTGACCGCCAACAGATTCGTGTGCTTCATTATTTATTAATATGTGTACAAAATTATTTGGTTGATAACTTCCGATTGTCGCTAATGTTCCCATGTGCATTATTAATGAACCATCACCATCTATACATAATATTTTTTTATTGGTCTTAAATGAAGCTCCAAGTGCAATTTGACTTACGTGACCCATTGCACCTACATTATAAAAATCTAAATCTGATTCTTTATTTAATTCTTTTCTAACTTCATATATTTCTCTACTTATTTTTCCTGTTGTACTAAAAATTATTTGATCATCATTAGTATTTTGTATTATTTTTTTCAATACATTTTCTCTTACTAGATTAAAATTATTCTCTTTTTTAACTATATTAGTTTTTTCAAAAGTATTCTTTTTAACTAATATTGCAAAAGGTGATTTATTTTCTATCATAAAATTGTTTGCTTTTTCAATTTGTGATTTCCAATTTTCAATATCTAATATTTCAAAAGGTATGTCACATAATTGCAATAATTCTTCAGTTATTTCTCCTTGTTTCATATGTTGTGGTTCATCTTTAATTTCTGGTTCACCTCTCCAACCAATTAACAATAACATTGGTATTGAATAAACTTTAGGGTGTGTTAGACTTATTAATGGATTTATGCAATTTCCTTGTCCTGAATTTTGTAAATATACTAAACACGGTTTTTTATTTGTTAAATAATTTCCTGCGGCAAATGCAATTGCACCTCCTTCATTGTGATTTACTATATTATTAATTTCTTTATTTGAATTTATATAATCACAGAAATTTTTCATTAAGCTATCTGGAACTCCAGTATAATAATCAATTCCTTGATTTTTTAAAAAATTTATAAAATTTATTACATTAATCATTTTCCACCCGGTATTAAATTTAAAATTTCTTTAATTGGCATACATGAATTGTTTGCTTCTAATGATCTGTCATTTTCTAAAATTATTTTTGCAGTATTTATCATTGCAGGATATGCACTTCTTAACAAATGATTTGCATAAATAACTATGTTTACTCCTGCATCAATTAATTCTTGTTCAGTTATTTCATTATATGTTGAAGGTACTACTACCAAAGGTACTTTTTTTTCAAAAGATTTAAATTTGTGACAAAACATTAAAATTTCATTTGGATCTGTTTCTTTACTATGAATCATAATTCCATCAGCACCTGCATCTATGTATATTTTTGCTCTTTCAATTGCATCATCTAAACCTTGTTTTAAAATCAAACTTTCAATTCTTGCAATTATCATAAAATCTTCTGTAATTTGGGCTTTTTTTCCAATATTAATTTTTTTTGCAAAATTTTCTGGTGTGTCTTGTTGTTGTTCCACATCAGTTCCAAAAAGTGAATTTTTTTTTAATCCAATTTTATCTTCAATTATAACTGCAGAAATTCCTAATCTTTCTAATGATTTCACAAAAAAAGGAAAATGTTCTGGTTTGCCTCCAGTATCTCCGTCATAAATTATGGGTTTAGTTGTTACTTCTAAAATATCATTTATTGTGTTTAATCTTGAAGTTATATCTACTAATTCTATGTCTGGTTTTCCTTTTGCAGTTGAATCAGTTAAACTGCTCAACCACATACAATCAAATTCTTTTTTTACTTCATTTTTAATGACTTCTGCGTTTTCAACAATTAATCCTGTTAAACCATTATGTGCTTCAAGAACTCTAACTATACTTTTTGCATTTAATAACCTTCTTAATCTTTTTAATCTTATTTCTGGGGTTGTTCCAATTTCTTTTAAAGCTTGATTTAATTTAGTTGAAGAAATATTACTTGTATATTTTGGCTCTATTAGTCTTCCCCCCCAGTTTTGAATTGTATTTAGAACTCTTTCGCGTGTTGATTTTTGTATACCTGTTTTCCAATCATCTCCGTGGACTACAAAATCTGGTTTTATCTTTTCTAAATTGGGTACATAATCAAGAGTTTCTTGAGGAATAACTTCATGCACTCCTTTAATTGATTCTACTATTTTTTTTCGATCTTCGAAAGGTAAATGTGGTAATCTTTTATAACTTGAAATTGCTTCATCCGTTAGAATTCCAACTGTTAATTCCCCTAATTTTGCTGCTTCTGAAATTATATTTAAATGACCTGTGTGTAATAAATCTGCACTCATTCCAACGTATACTTTTTTCATATTTTATTCTCCTTTGATTTATTAATTGTTTGTAAATTTTTTTCTTTAAAAATTTTATTATAAATAATTCTTTATTAATAATTATTTGAAATTCATAATATATATAAAGTAATTATTAAGAAAATACTTTTATGAAACATAATAATATTATTTGGATTGCAACAGAAGGTAATAGATTTTTTAAAAGTAATGATGGATATGGGAGATTGAAAATATATGATGAACTTCCTTTTGAATTTTTGAATTTTAAAACGGCTATTGCATCAGCAACTTCAACTTTAATGTCTACTAGTTCATTTTTTACAGGTATGTTTTCACATGATTTGTATTATGACCATTCAGCTTTGAAGGACTTTGAGACCCATAGTTATTTTGATGAATTGAAAAAAAATGGATATACTATAAATAGTACTTTTTTTTGTAGGGAGGGTTCAGAATTTTATAAAAAAAAATTAAATGTGTTTAGGACTGATAATGAATATAAAAGTGGTAATGGTACTGTTTGGAATTCTTTTAAACACATAATGGAAAAGAAATTTAATTTTAATGGCCCTAATTTTTTATATATTCATTTTGCTCCAACAAATGATCAAAATAATATGGTTGAAAATACATTAAAATATTTAAAAGAAAAAAATTTATATGAAAATTCTTTTATTATAATTTCTTCTGATCATGGATATACTGATTTTGGTTCATATAAACCAATTGGTTGGTTAATGAAGCCTAGAAATCATAGTATTTATTCAACTGAAGATTGTTATCGTGCTAATTTGGCACTAAAATTACCTTTTGAAAATAAAAATTCCTCAAAAATTAATATTAATGCACAAGTTGGGCTTTTTGATATTTTTGAAACTATTTTTGATTATTTAAATTTTAAATATGGGCGAGAAAATAAAAGGGCAATTTCATTTAAAAAATTACTTGAAAATCCAACGGATTTAAATATTAATTCTAAATTTAATGAACGTTTAATAAGAATAGATAATAGATTTATTGGTCAAGATTATAAAATTACAGTTATAAGAAATAATAATTATGAATTAATTATTAATAATCAAAAATATACTTTGTACAAAAGAGATAATTCTGAACTGAATTGGAAAAAATCTTTAAAACCTCATTTTGATGAATATAATTTTTTAGCTTTGAAAAATTTTTATGAAGAAACTCAAATTTTTGCAAAAACTAACATTCAATCTTTACTTATAGAAAAAGTAGATTATTCTGATTTATTTAAACTAAATAATAAAAAAATAATTATGTATAATTATGGAAATAGCTTTTTATTAAATTTTTGTTTTGATATTTTATCAAAAACTAATTTTGTTAAAATAATGGATTATAAACTTATTAAAAAAAATATTGATAATTTTGATTTAGTTTTAGCAATAAAATCTAATGATTTAAATTATTCTTTGGATAAAATATATCATATAAATAAATCAAAATTTAAATTGTTTGATGTTAATTTTAATTTTGTGAATTATAAAAAACATAGTATAATTGACAAATCAAAATCTGATTGGCGTGCTTATGTTGGTAAAAATATTTATGAAAAAATGGTGGTTTTTTTAATTTTATCTTGGTTACAAATATTAGATTATTATTTGCTTTGGAAAACAAAAGAAAATTATTTAAAAACTAATTAATTTTTTTTAAAACCATAATTAGATTTTGTCCAAAAAATAAATTTTTAATTGGTAAATTTATATGTATTATTGGTGTTACGCTTCTGTTAAAGGTAATTTCTTTAATCTTAAATAAATCTTTAATTAATAAATTTATTTGCCAAGTAAATATTGGTGTTATGTGTGGTTCAAACCAATCTCTGTCTTTTCCATGTGGAATTCCTAAAAATGATGGGAATTTTCCTGTAAATAAAAAAAATAACCTTGAAAACCAATTTTGATTATTTGGTGTTGAAAATATAAATAATCCTTCTTTATTTAATATGTTGTGCGCATCATTTAATAATTTCTTTGTATTATACAAATGTTCAATAACTTCTGTGCATATTACCATATCATATTTGTTTTTTATTTTTATTTTTTTATTTAAATCTACTTTTATACAATTTATATTCTGTGCTCTATTAATTTTTGGATTTATGTCTGTAGAGGTAACTTGAAATCCTTCTTTTACAAGTTTCAATGGTACACCTCCGTAGCCACTACCTAAATCAATAATTCTTTTAGGTTTATATTTTTCTGCCAATTTAATAATTGTGTTGTGTAAATTTTTTGATGCTCTTCTGTATTTTTTAGATTCTTTCATTTTATTTTATAATTTAATTTTAATTTAGTTTGAAAATATTATTTTTGGTATTATGTATTTATATAAATCTTTTGATTTTAATTTTTATTAGAAAGATTTATTAAAATATTGTCAGAACTATTATTATGTGTGGCATAGTTGGTTTTAATTGGATCGATAAAAAACTAATAGTAAAAATGTTAAATTCTCTTCATCACAGGGGCCCTGATCAATCTGGTTATAAATTTTATACTAATTTGACTTTTGGACATAAAAGATTATCAATACAAGATTTAAGTGAGTGTGGTAAACAACCTATGGAGTTGGATGATTATTCAATCGTCTTTAATGGTGAAATTTTTAATTTTATTGAATTAAAACATGAATTAAATAAAAGAAATATAAAGTTTAAATCTAATACTGATACTGAAGTCATACTTTATTATTATAAATATTATGGTGAAAAGTGTCTTGATTATTTTAACGGTCAATTTTCTTTTGCAATTTATGATAAAAAAAAGCAAACAATATTTATTGCTAGAGATAGAATGGGGATTAAACCATTATATTATTATCTAGATGGTGAAACATTTATTTTTGCTTCTGAATTGAAAGCTATTTTAGAATTTAAAAATATCAATAAAAAAATTAATAATTATTCATTAAAACATTATTTATTATTTGGATATTGTCCATTAGAATTTTCAATTTTTGAGAATATTAGAAAATTAATGCCAAGTCATTATTTAATTTATAATTTAAAATCAAAAGAGGTTATGGAATATAAAAAATATTGGGATAATATAATTAATAGGGATAATAAAGTAAATTTGAAAAACAATATTCATAGTCATTTAGAAAAAAGCATAGCGTATAGGACAATAAGTGATAGGCCTGTTGGTGTTTTATTATCTGGTGGTATTGATAGTTCTCTTCTTGTTTGCTTATTGAAAAATAAAATTAAAAACTTAAAAACGTTTACTATTTCTTTTGATAATTCAAATTATGATGAATCTCAATATGCAAAATTAGTTTCTAAAAAATTTAATACTATGCATTATGAAAAAAAATTTACTTCAAAAGATATTATTAAGTTATTGCCAGAAATAATAAATCAGTTTGATGAACCTTTGGGTGATAATTCGATAATTCCAAATTATTTAGTTTCTAAATTAGCAAGTGAACATGTAACTGTAGTTTTGAGTGGTGCAGGGGGTGACGAATTATTTTGTGGGTATAAGAGATATTTTCATTTTAATATTTTAAAGTATTTAGTAAAATTACCGTCATTTTTTAAAAATCTTATTAAAATAATTATTAGACCATTTAATTCTTTTAAATATTTTTCAAAACTAAATTATTTATTATATGATAGTGATAGTTATTTCAAAATATATTCTAAACTTTTTAATCTTTATGATAAGAGAGTAATTTGTAATTCAAAAGACTTTAAAAATAATTTGAATAAATATTTTAAGAGTGGTTCTGTTGATGATGCTATTTTGTTTGATCAGTCTGAATATTTACCAAATGATTTATTATATAAAGAAGATATGTGTTGTATGGCGCACAGTATTGAGGGGAGGTTTCCTTTTTTAGATCATAATTTTGTAAAATATATAAATTCTACTTCATTGAGTAATTTTTCAAATTTTAATAAAGGTAAAATTATATTAAAATCAATATTGTCTCGTTTCATGGGTAGTAAATTTGTTAATAGAAAAAAACAAGGTTTTGTATTTCCGCTTTCAGAATATATTAAAAATGACTTAAAAGATATATTTTATAATGAAATATTTAATTTTAATGGTTATAATTATTATGATAAGAAAATTATTAAAACGTGTTGGGATGAACATCAATTAAATAAAAAAGATTATAGTGATTTATTTTTTAAAATTTTTATGTTTAATAATTGGTATAAAAACTGGGCTTAATTATTTTTTAATTTTTAAAACTAAGAACCATCCAAGCCTTAATTTTTCAAGAATTAATTTAGGTATTAGATCTGGTAGTTTGTAACACATGTTTCTTATGTGTGGTATAAAATATAATTCATTTCTGAGCCCATATACTTGTGTTTTAATGTTTTTACTTCCTGAGAATAATTTTTTAGCTTGGTTACTTGTATATGTTTTTCCTAGTGGTGTGCCACCTTTGTGACTATGGTCAGTATATTTATTTAAAAGTTCTTGTGGTTTTTGAAATAATAATTTTCCTTGTAGTATTCCCCTAATGAACATTATTAATATATAATAAAATATTGAGTTTTTATGATATATCATTACTTTTGCGTGACATCCTTTTTTTAAAACTCTTAATATTTCTTGTGCTGCTTTTTTTGTATTTGGTGTGTGGTGTATGACTCCCCATGACCAAACAAAATCAAAACTTTCATTTTTAAATGGTAACTGTTCTGCATCTGCTTCAAAAACTATTGCTTTGAGTTTATTTTCTTTTAATTGTCTTTTAGTATTTTTAATGGCAGTTGGTGTAATGTCTATTGCTGTTACTTTTGCTCCTGATTTCACCATTTCTGTAGTTAAGGTTCCACATCCACACCCAATTATTAGGACTGTTTTATTTTTAATGTTTTTATAATTTATGATTTTTGAAAATAGTTTTTTTTTTTTTTTTTGTGCAAAAAAATGTACATTTCGAAATTGTTTATTTATTTCATCATAGTATTCTTTACTATATTTTTTACTTTTAATATTATCATAATCCATGGGGTTATTATTCCAATGCTCTTTTACTTTATTTTTTAAAGTTTCTTTGTTCATTTTATTTTAAATAATGAATTTAATTAATAGTTTTAATTTATAAATTTTTATATACAAGAATTATTTAATTTGTTTATTTTTTACAAAAATAAATATATTCTTTTTTATTTAAATTATATTTATTTATTTCTCTTTTTGATAATTTTTTTAAATTAACTTTAAATCCTTTTTGGGTTAATCTTTTTTTATAGTCTTTTGCATAAATTCTTACGTGATCAGATTGACCAAAAAATTTTAATCTTTCTTTTTTACTTTTTATTTTATTATTTTCAAATGTATTTTTCAAGTTTTCTGAAATTGGTACTTGTAAAATTGCCCACCCATTAGGTTTTAAAACCCTATATAATTCTTTAATTGCTTTCCCATCATTTTCAATGTGTTCTAAAACATGATTGCAAATAATAATATCAAAATAATTATCTTTGAATATTATATTTGTTAAATTCATTTCATGTGTTGCCCTAATTTTATTTAAGTCTGCGTCAATATATTCTTTTGGATTTTGGTGTTTAAAAAATTTCAGTAAATTCTTTTCTGGTGCTATGTGAAGAATTTTTTTATTTTTTATTTTTTCTAAGTGTTTATTTTTTTTTATGAATACGTGGATTAATCTTTCTCTGTCGGACGAATTACATTTTGGGCATAAACAATTTTTATTTAATTCGCCACCTATTACTTTTTTTAATTTTAGAACTGGGACATCTATACCAGATGTTAAAAATGTTTTAAATGATTTTTGACAAAAAGAACATTTAAATCCTTTACCTAGATATTTAAAATGTCTTAGGAAAAAATATATTTCTAAAAGATAAAAATAAAATTTTTTTGGTACTATTTTTTTTATTATTTTTAATAAGGTTCTATTCATTTGTAATTTTTATACTATTTGTTTATATGTTTTATCAATTTGAATTATATATTTGTTATTTATTTTTTAATATATGGTATTCATAAATGTGTTGGTTTGCAATATTTTCTATGGAAAATTTTTTTATAATTTTTTCACAATTTTGTGTTAATTTTTTTGCTAATTTTTTATTATTTAATATTTTTTTAATATTTTCTAATAGAGATTTGGAATTTCCGGGTTGAGCCATTAAAACTTCAGATTCATTTTTAACAATTTCTCTTAATTCTGGTTGATTAGTGGTGACTATTGGTACTTTGTTTATCATTCCTTCAATTAAACATAAAGGGTTTCCTTCTGTCCCTTTTAATGTTAAATATGGCAAAACTAAGACTGAAGCTAAAGATAAAAATTCGGATACTTTTATTTTTCCAGTTTTTAATATAATTTTATCCTTATTTTTACTTTCATTAACCTTTTTTATTATGTGTGGGAGCCAAACAACTGGGTGTATAAGAACAAATTTAATTTTTTCTTTTTTTGATATTAAATTTGTTGCGTTAATTAAGTATTCAACTCCTTTGTTTTTTCCACCTTTTCCATAATATAAAACTACTTTTTCATTTTCTTTAATTCCCAATTTATTTTTCAAAGTATGGTTTACAATTCTTTTTGAAAAGTTTTCTCTTTTGACCCCTGATAAAATTAGTTTTATTTTTCTAAAATCTACTCCTCCTTTAATTAATTTTAATTTTAAAGTATTTAAATTGACAATAATTAAATCAGATAAATTTATTATTTTGCAGAATATTTTATCATATGCATTTTTATATATACTTTCCGATCTAATTGTGTGTACTAATTTTGAATTCCAACTAAATATTTTTGAAAATAAAACATTAAAAAATAAAATTGGTGATGAACTAGATCCATGAATAAAATCAAATTTTATTTTATTTTTATTTTTTACATAGTTTAATCCAAATCCGTGAGAAAAAAATTTATTAAAAATTATTCCTGGATTAAATAAAGTATTTCCATCATTTAAAAACGTAATTCCATACGGCCTGTAAATGTCTATGCCTTTAAATATTTCGTGTTTTTTATTAGCGGCAGGTTCCCAAAATGATCCTCCTTTGTTACTTATTAATATTGGATTGTGTCCTAGTTTTTTAAATTCAATTGATAAGTCTATTATTGCTGTAAACCCTGCATCTACTGTTTTTATGTTATAATCTTTAGTTAAAAATACTATGTTATATGGCCCCATTAATAATTTACTCTTGGATTCTCTAATAATGTCATAATTTCTTGGTATTTCACCATATTTTTTTATAATTTGTATTTTTTTTTTAATGTCGCCTTTAATTACTATACTTTTTCCTTTTGAAAAACTGGCTGTATTTATTCCTGTAATTTTTTGTTTTATTGCATTTTTTATTTTAATAAAAATATTATTGGAATTATTATATATTGCATATTCGTATTTTTTATTTTTTAAAACTTCTCTGGATATGATATTTATAAGTTGGTGATCCGGGTGTGTATCTATAGTTGGAATATATACTATGTCATTAATTCCTACTTCCTTTATTAATTGTTTTTTTAAATCATTTATATTTATATTTTTTTCATTGTGTTTTAAAAATATTATTTCATATCCAAATTCTTTTGAATTTTCTTTTGCCAAAACAGTTCTATTTTCGAGTCTATTGGTTACATAAATTATTTTTATATTTTTACTATTTATATTATTAAGAATTGTACATCCACAGCCTATCCATTCATCATCTGGGTGTGGGGCAATAATTGTAATTTGGCTTTTTTCTTTCATTTAATTTTTAAAAATATAGGTATATTTTTAAATTTAATTATAAATTGTTCTATATGACTGCCGATATTGCTTATGTTTATGTTTTCAAATATGCTCATAAAACATCTCTTTCTTTTGCAAAATCAGTCACTAATGTTTTTTATGGTTTATATTATAACTTAGATAAACCTAATTTATTCTTATTTGAATTTTTAAAACTTATTTATTATTCTATAAAAATTCCAAAACATAAGGTATATTTAGTTTGTAATTCTTTTTCACTTTTATGTGTTTGTTTTAAAAAAATATTTTCATTTAGAAAAATAGTTATAATTCATAGAGTGAATGATAATATTTATGAAGAAAAAATGCACTCTATTTTAAAAAATATGATTTTTTCTCTGGCATATAAAAATGTTGATTTATTTATTTCATGTTCTCCTTTTATTAGCGGAATAATTAAAAAAAAAAATGTTAATTCAAAAATATGTGAAGTTAATGAATTTTTATCAGATAAAAGATACTTAAATTTAAATCCAAATTACAAGTCTTCTAATTTTTTATTAATAGGTAGTATAGAAAAAAATGATTGTAAGGGAACATTACTCTCTGCAAAATCAATTTATAGTGCTTATAAAAAATTAACTAAAAATTTAAATTTTTTTATTCTTGGGCCAGTTTTAAATAAGAATATAGAATTTAAACTTAATAAATTTGATTTTGTAAAAATTAAGGGTTTTCAAGATCCAAAAAAATATGTTTCTTTATGTAAATATTATATTCAACCAGGTTTATTTGATGCTGCATCTAATTCAATAATTGAGGCAATGGCTTCTGGGTTGATTGTTATTACTAATGAAAGGGTGGGCAATTCTTTTATGGTATGTAAAGTTTCTAAAAAACTTGTTTCTAGTAAAAATACTATTGAAGATATTGCAAATATAATAATTTGGTTAAATAGTTTAAGTGAGGATAAAATTAAAAAACTATCTGAGAAATCAAAGAAAATTGCATCATATTATTCAGAAGAAAGACAAGTAAATTTATTTCGAGATGAAGTATTTCATTATTTAAAATTTTTTTAATTTAAGTTTTATTATTTTTTCAAAATTATGTAATTTTGTACAAATCCCTGTTTTTTTTGAAATTATAGTTTCAGGAAGACCACCTTTATCGGAAACAATAGTATAAGTTTGATTAATTTGAGATTCAATACTGACTCTTCCATATGGTTCATTCCATTTGCTTGGGACAATAGTTATGTCTGATGCTTTATAATAATATTTTAATTTTTCATTTTTAATATTTCCTTTCAAAATAAAGTTATTATATTTCTTTTTATATTTTGTGAGTTTTTCTTTTAAGTATCCATCCCCACATATTAAAAAAAGAGAACTTGGAAATTTGTTAATTAGATTTTCAAATACATAATCTATGCCTTTTTCTTCAGTTAAACTACCAACATATAAAATTATATTTTTATTTTCTGGTAATTTTAATATTTTTCTTGATTCATATTTATTTAAATCTGATATTTGAGTTTTATCTGTGTTGTTATATCTAATAATGTATTTGTTTTTTTTGTCTTTTAGTATTTTTATATATTGTTTTTTTATATATTCACTTATACAAAAATATTTATTACTTTGCCATTTAAATAAAGTTTTTATTAATTTTCTCAGTAAACTTCTTTTTTTATCAAAAAAGATGGTATCTCTTAAATGGATGTATTTTTTGGAATTAACTGGTGACAATAATACTGCTAAGTTCGATTCAAAATTATTTCCATGAATAATGTTTTTATTATAAATTATTTTTATAAAAAAAATCCAGATTGACATTTCAATTGCTGAGATTATAAAAAATACATTTTGTAATTTTGAAAATATTTTTTTATTTTTTTGTCTTAATTTTGTACTTTTTGTTTTGTTTTTATATAAGAAATATCTGAAACTTGGATATTTAATTATATTATTTTTTATACTTAATTTAAATTTATCATAATTTGGCGTTAAAATGTGAATTAGTTTTGTTTTTTTAAAAATGTCATACATAATTTGACCACTAATTTCAGCACCTCCCATTATGTGTGGTGAGAAGTATTCCATCACTAGTAAATATTTATTTTTTTTAATTGATTTTTCCATATAAATCATATTTTTCATTATATTTGTTTTTATTTTTCCAAATTATTTTTATATTTTTTATTAAGGGCGCTTTTCTTTTTGGATTTGTTGGTTTAAAATAACATGATAATTTTTTATTAACGGTACTTGCTAAATGCATTGCCCCACAATCTGTAGTTTTAATATTTTTTGCATACTTCATTATGGCTGTACTTTCTCTGAGATTAAATTTTCCTGCAACATTAAAAATTTTATTTTTAAGTTGGTTATTTTTTATTCTTTTTAACATTTCATCATAATACTTTTTGTCATTTTTTCCTCCTACGAGTATAATATTATTATTTTTATAATTTATTTTTTCTAATTCATTTAAAAATTCCCGATTGGATAGTTTTCTAATATTATTCTTTTCTCCTGGATTGTCCCCACCGCTATTTATGAAAACAATAAATTTATTTATTTGTTTATTTTTTAAATATTTTTTAATTTTTTTCTCATCGTTGTTTGAAATATAAAAATCTAATTTTGTATCTGTTTTATTATATTTGTTTAACAGACTTAGATAATAATAAATTTCATGTTTTACTGTTTTATACTTGATATGTTTTGTTAAAAATATTTTTGATGGGAAATCTCTATAAAAACCTATTCTTTCTTTTATTTTAGATAAAAATGAAAATAGACTAAATATCCAATGTTTGTCTAAAACATATATCTTATTATATTTTTTTAATTTAATTTTTTTAATTAAATTTAGGCATTTAAATATTTTTTTATTATATATTATATTTTCATCAAAGGTTATACTGTTATTTAAATTTTTATTATTGATTATAATCTGTGAAAAACTTTTTCCACATAAGTAATCAATTTGTGCATCTGGATATTTTTTTCTTAATTGTCTTATTAATGGTGTTGTCATTAAAATATCTCCTAATGCACCAATTTTAAATAATAAAATTTTCAACTTAATGCCTCTTCAATTTTTTTTAAAACATCATTTACTTTAATTAAATCCATACATTTTCCATTAATTGGACAATTTGGAAAACTTCCTTTATGAACATTAATACATGGACTACAACCTAATTTTTTACCTTCATATATTGAAATATTATTTTCTCCATATAGTCCAAACCTTTCTGGTAAATTTGGCCCAAATAACCCAATTGTTTTGCATTTCATTGCTGCACTCAGGTGCATTGGTCCAGTATCGTTTGAAATGAATAAGTCAATTTGTGTTAATAAATAAGATAAATCAAGTAAATTTGTATTTCCAGAAAAATCAGAAATATTATTTATATTGTTTAATGTTAAAATAATTGATTTATTAATTTTCTTTTCTTCATTTGATCCAGTTAATATTATATTATATTTTTCATTTAAATTATTAATTAATTCTGGGAAGTTTTTCCAACTTCTCCATGGTGAACTTTCGGCCATTCCTGCATGAATTCCAATTATTTTTTTATTTTGATTTTTAATATCCTTAATTAAATCATTAACTTTTATTTTATTTTCATTTTTGTAATTTAATGGAATTAATTCTTTAGGTTCATATTTAATATTTAAGGGTTCAATTAATCTGCAAAAATTATTAACTGTATGTATTTTATCATTATATTTCAAATTAATTGAATATTTTCTATTATCCCAACCGATACTAAATTTAGAAAGCCACCAAGAAATTATACTTGATATTTTTAAATAGGGTTCTGTATCTATTGCAATATCATATTTATTTAAATTTTTTATTATACTAAATATATTTTTTAAATTAATAATATCATCAATAAAATTGACATTTTCAAAAACCGACTTAGATCTGTCAGTTACTAAAATATTAATATTATAACCTTCTTCTTTTAATTTTTTAATCATTGGTAGAGTTAGCAAACTTTCACCTAATGTCCATAAACGAATTATTAAAATATTTTTACCATTATTTAATTTTTTATTTTGTGGTAATAAAAACAATATTAAATTTCCAATATATTTGTCAATCATTCTAATAAAGCTAATCATATTAAAAAATCTAATTTTTTATTTATAAATTTAGTGAGTAAAAGTTTCATCAGCTATTTTACAAATTGTGTGTATTATTAAAATGTTACTTTTAATGTTCATTTTTTATTTTTTCAATAATATCGCTAGTACTTATTTTATTGTTTTCATTTGTTTTTATTTCAATAAAACCTATTTGTCCACCATTTATTTCAACCATGTCTCTTTCAATCATATATTTATTTTTATAATCTGATCCTTTTACATGAATGTCTGGTTTGATATATGACAAAATATTTATTGGATTATCTTCTTCAAATAAAATACAATAGTTTACGCTTTCTAAACTTGAAATTAATTCTAATCTGGAATTTTGATCCACTATGGGTCTATTTTCACCTTTTATTTTTTTTATAGATTCATCTGAATTTAGTCCAACAATTAAAATATCTCCCATTTCTTTGGCTTTTTTTAAATAATCTGCATGTCCACTATGTAATAAATCAAAACATCCATTAGTAAATACTATTTTTTTTTTATCTTTTTTTAATTTATTAACTATTGATTCAATTTTTTCATATGAATTTATTATTTTTTTATTTTCATTTTTTAATTTTAAATCTTCTTTTTCAATGGCAACACATCCCGGTTTACTAACAACTATGCCTGCAACTTTATTTGCAAAACTCATAGATATTTCTTCTTTTTTAGTTTCTAAATACTTAATTATGTATGCGGCAGTTACACTATCTCCTGCCCCGGTCACATCATATACTCTTTTTGCATTAGTTGGAATGTGTTCAAATTTATCTTTGGATAAAAAACTCATTCCTTTTTCACTTCTTGTTAATAAAAATGAATTGAAATTATAAATGAATTTATTATATGTATTTTCTATTGAACTATCATCATTACTTACTTCAATATTTTTTTGTTTACAATAATCTTTAAATTCTTTAAAATTTGATTTTATTATGTTTGCACGTTTAAATAAATCAATTTTATCTGGTTTACTATCAGCCAAAATGAAATTATTATTAAAATGATTAAAAATAGTTTCAATAATATTTTTTGTAAATAGGCCTTTTTTATAGTCTGATAATATTATTGCATCATATTCTTTTGAGACTTTTTTTATTTGTTCAATTACTATTTTTTCTTCTTCTGAATCTAAATTATTATTGTTTTCAAAATCTACTCTCATTATTTGTTGATTATTAGCAACAATTCTTTGTTTTACTATAGTTGGTCTATTCAAATATATTGGAATTAAATTTATATTATTATTTTGACATAATTTTGTAAGTATTGGTTCGTGTTCATCTTTTCCCACAATTGAAATTAAATGTACATCTGCATCCAAATTTGCTAAATTTTGACAAATATTAGCACTCCCGCCTAAATTTTCTGTATTTTTATTAAATAAAACAACTGGTACTGGGGCTTCAGGTGATATTCTATCAACAATACCATGGATATACTTATCTACCATGGCTTCACCAATTACTAAAATTTTAAAATTCATATTTAAAAAAAGCACATTTCTCTTTTAAATTTTTGGAATGATTTTTCTTTAATATTACTAATGTGTGGCTGAATATATATAATAAATTTTAAATTAATTTTATAAAGAAAATATAAAACAATTAGTTATGATTATTAAATTAAAAGAGTATAAGTACGAAATTTTGCTTTTAATTATTATATTAGTATATATTTTTTTTCTTTCTGGAATAACTGGACAATTAAAAAGTCCACCTGGTCCAATTTTAGGTGGGGATTTATATCATCAACAAGGTGCCATTTATCATGTTATGGAATCAAATATTAGTACTATTTTTGACTCAAGTAATACATTGGATGGGCGACCGTCTTACTTTTATACTTATTCAATTATTAATGGTTTTTTAGGAAATTTATTAGATAAAACTCCTTTTGAATCTATGATTATATCTTCTTATTTAATATTAATTTTTAGCTTAATAATTTCTTATTTATTATTTTATAAAATATTTAATAATAAATTAATTTCATTATTTGGAATTGTTGTATTAATATCATTTCAAAATTTTCCAGTATTCAAATATTCTCCATTTTTTAAACTATTTTTTATACCATTAATTTTATTTTTATTTTATATTAGGAAACAAAATTATAAATATAGTATTATTTTTGGAATTATTGGTGGTATTTTTTGTTTATCTCACGGTGCCGCATTTCCTATTTTTATTTTATTATTATTTGGATTTGAATTATTTTATTATTTATTTGAGTCAATTTCATATAAAGATAATACATTAAAAATAAAAAAAATAAAATTAGATAAAAAAAGATTGATTAATTTATTTATTGTTTTTATCTTAATGTTTTTAATTTCTTTAATTTGGTGGTATGAACCAATTTTTATACATCATGGAAAAACATTATCACTCTCAGAACAATGGAGTTTTCCCGATTTTACATTGTGGGAAAATAAAATAAACTTTTTAATGGATTTTTTTAATAAATATTTATTTAATTTTAGCTCAGTTTACAAAATTATTTTTTCAATATTAAATATTGCTGGTTTAATTTATTTATTTAAATCTAAAAAAGAAAAAATAGAACAATTTTTATTGTCTTATTTTTTAATTTCATTTACATTAACATATTCTTATTTTATTACAGAACCTTTATTGGGTGTGGTTTTAATTCCATTTAAAATGAATGAATTTTTACTTTCAACTTGTTTTATTTTACTATCAGTATATGCAGTGTATAAAATATCATTTTTGTCTTATTTTCAAAAGAACAAAAAATTATTTAATATAATTTTAATATTATTAATTATATTTCTATTAAATTTTAATATTAGTGGTAAATATGAAAGTTTTGAAAAAAGTCAATGGACTCCTGGTGGGAAGGTTGAACTTACTGAACCATATAATTCACTTAACAAATATTTATTAGAAAATACTAATGTCAATGATGTTGTATTATCTACAAATGAATTAAGTTTTGCATTAAATGGGGTTAGTGGACGAAAACTTCTTGTAACTCGCCGTGCACAAACAGATCCGTTTATGGATATGGAAGAAAGACAAGCTGCGGCTGCAATTATTTTATATGGTAATAATACAGAAGTAAAAAAACAATTAATTAAAAAATTTAAAATTAAATATTTATATTGGGATGTAAATTGGTTTTCATCTGAATTTCAAGTTCAAAATAATCAAATAGTGGGTATTTATGATCCGTTAATTTTAATTGATGATGGTGAAGGAAATGAAATTCAACTTGATGAAAATGGAGTTATTTATGAAAAATTAAATTATTGGTTAGATCCTTCTGGGCGTGGGGATAAATATAAAAAAATGGATTTATTTTTAATTACTTATAATAATTATAGAAATTCACCTCAACCTTGGAAAGAAGATTTAAATGAACTGATGTCAGAAGTTTGGTCATATGATATGAATGAAAATAAAGTGGCAATCTTATATAAAATTCAAAATGAATAAGGGAATAATATTAATATTAATTTGTACTATTTTAACTGCATTAGGTCAAATTATGTGGAAGCTTGGTATGCAAGAATTTAATATTTATATAATATATTTAAATTATAGTTTAATTATTGGTTGTTTATTATATGTGGCTGGTGCGTTTTTTTTAACATATGCTTTAAAATTTTCAGATCTTTCAAAAATTCATCCTTTTTTGAGTTTGGGTTATGTGTGGGTATTTTTAATTGGAATAATTTTTCTTGGTGAATTATTTACAATTTCTAAATTAATTGGTATATTTTTAATAATTATGGGGGTTATTTTTATTGGCAGTAGCAAATAGTTTAATTATTTTTTTAGTTATATTTGGATCTTTTATTGGAGCTATTGCTGCATTTATGTTAAAAAAAAGTACTAATAAAAAACATTTCATTAATAAATATACAATTTTGGGGTATGGTTTATATGGTTTTGGTGCATTAGCAAATATATGGGCTTTAAAATATTTGGATGTAACAGTAGTTTTTCCATTAACTTCTACAACATATATTTGGAGTTTGATGCTTGCAAAAGTATATTTAAATGAAAAAATCACTTTAAAAAAAATATTAGGTTTATCATTAATTATATTTGGAGTGGTATTTTTAATTATTTAATTTACGTTTTTATTTTTTAATAATAGAATAATTTAAAAATTAATAAATAATTTAAAAAATATGGATAAATTATCAATTTTAATGCCAGCTTATAATGAAGAAAAAACTATACATTTAATTCTTAATAAAATTAGAGATTGTAATGTTAGTTTAAAAAAAGAAATTATTATTGTAGATGACGGAAGTCGTGATAATTCTTATGAAGTAATTCAAGAATATGCAAAAAATAATCCGGAACTTGGTATAAAAGTTTTTAAAAAAGAAAATGGTGGTAAGGGTTCTGCAGTAAAATATGCAATTAAAGAAGCAACTGGGGATATTTGTATTGTTCAAGATGCGGATTTGGAATATGATCCTTGTGATTATCAGGCATGTATTGATCCAATATTAAATGGCAAAACTAATGTTGTTTATGGATCTCGCAGATTAAAAAATAATGTTCAATATTCTGGTCTTAGTTTTTTTTTAGGTGGTTTATTGGTTACTTTAGTTGGAAATATCTTATTTTTTAAATGGATAACAGATGAACCAACATGTTATAAAACATTTAAAACAGATTTAATAAAAAAAATTCCAATTGAAGGTAATCATTTTGAATGGGAGCCCGAAGTAACAGCTAAATTATGGAGAATTGGTGAAACTATTTTAGAAGTTCCAATAAATTATTATCCAAGAACTGTTGCAGAAGGTAAACATATTAATTGGAAAGATGGTGTTGAGGCTGTTTGGACTTTTTTAAAATGGAGATTTAAATCATTTAAATTAATTAATTAAACTTTTACAACTTCAGAATTTTCATATTCATGTGCAATAAGTATATTTATGTCTTTTATATCCTTTCTTTTTTGTTTTAATTCTTTTTCTATCATTAATTTTGCTAAATTTTTATTATTATTTTTTGAGCTAATGTGTGATAAAAATAAATGTTTTAAATTAATATCAATATTTTGACTTAGGCAATTAACCGCTTCAATATTTGATAAATGTCCTTTATTGCTACCTATTCTTTGTTTCAAATATTCAGGATAACTTCCACCAAATAACATACTTTCATCATGATTAAACTCAAATATTAAAATATTAGAATTTTTTATTTGATTAATAACATTATTACAAACACTTCCAATATCAGTAATAAAACTACTTTTTTTATTGTCAAATTTAAATGAAAATGAAACGGGATTTGCAGCATCATGATTTTTTGATAAGGCATTAATTTCAATATTGTTATAATGAAATATACCATTTTTAAAAAACTCAATTTGATTTTCTGGTATTGTAAATTTACAATTATGATATGTTTCTTTATTAAAAAAAAATTTAATATTGTTTATTTTATTTGATAGGGTTTTACAACCACTTATATGGTCTGTATGTTCGTGAGTAATGAATACTGCATCTATACTTTTAGCACTTTTATTTATTTTATTTAACCTTTTTTCTAATTCTTTATAATTTATTCCGCAATCAATTAATATGTTTTTATTATTTACATTTAATAAATAACAATTTCCTTTAGAACCTGATGAGATTACGCATACTTCCATATTCATTTTTTAATGAATTTTTGTTTAAAAGTTTATTGTTACAGAAAAAATAAAATTACTTGTAAATTTATACAACCTAACATTAAATTTCGTGGTACTGATTTTAAATTACAATAAATTCCAATTGCAGTTGATATGATAATTATTAGAACACCCATAAAATTATCTAAAATGAAGCTAATTATTATAATTAAAATTATAATTGAAATAATTAATTTTGTATAATTAATTTTTTTTATATAATTTGATATTTTTTTTGATATGTTGATTCCAATAATACATGCAATTGAACCAGATATAATAATTACTAAAATCATTAATAAAAATATATTAAAATTTATTTGTCCAGCAATTTCTTTTACTGCTAGTATTGCTCCATTTCTAGCTTTATTTAATTCTAATAAAGTGAGAGTTGAAAATATCATATTTGATGTTGAAAGGGCTCCAATTAATATTAAATAAAATTCATCATTTATTTTTGTTAATTTATTAATTAAAAATGCAGCCTGACTAGTTCCAAATCCAGGTAGAAAGGCTGCTATGAATCCCATTATTGTGGCAAATGTGCTAGGTTTAATTATTTTTTTAAAATTACATTCATTATTTTGTTCTGGTATTTCATTTTTTGAATATATGGAAATTAAAAGCCCACTAATTCCAAACAAACCTGAAAGTAAATGAAATAACGGTTGCTCTAAATTAATATTAAAGCAAATTAATCCTAAAATTCCACTTATTAAATAAATTTTAATACATTCTATTTTATTTTTATTGGAAAATATTATAAAAATAATAATTAAAATTAAAATAATCCATATGTAATTTTTTATTGAAATATCTATTATTTTAATTATTTTTATAAAAAAATATAATGAAAATATACAAAAAAGTAATGATATTAAACTGCCTGTACACGTTAGGATATAAGCAAAGAATCCATTTCCTTTTAATAGCATTTTGTGTGCTGGTAATATTAATTCACATACATTAGGGTCTGGGGCGCCTAAAAATATGGATGGTATTGTATCTAAAAAAGTATGAGTTATTGCCATTGAAATTATAAAACAAATTGATAATTTTATGTCTAAGTTATATTTTGGTAAAATAATTAAAAGTATACTACAAATCAAATTAATGTGAATTCCTGGGATTAGGCCTGTAATTATGCCTGCCAATATGCCAAAAGTTATTGATAATAATATTTCGAATAACACACATTTCTTCTGTTTTTTAAATTTATATTGTTATAAAATTTAAATTGAAAGATTTTCAAGTAATTGGTGTTTTTATTTAAAATAATGGTAATAATTATAAATCAAATTTATTAAAATATATTATGAATAAAAAACATATTATAATATTTTTATTTTTATTATTACTATTTTTAATATTATTATTTAGGCCATTGATATTTCAAAATGTAGAAATTCCTGAATTGTCAAAAGATACTTTAAATGATATTGGTCTTATTGTTCCTGATTTTGATTTAACTTATTCAGGGTCAAATCATAATTATGATGGTGAAACCTATTCTTTTTTGGCTTCTAGTATAATTGATTATGATGGTGATGGTATGGATGAAATTTTTATTGGTAGTTCACGTGGTCAAACTGATAAAATATTGGATTATGATGAATTAAGTTTAAAATTTAATGAAATTGATATTGATTTAAATAATGATTCTGCAACATTTGGTTCTGTTTCAATTGATATTGATAATGACTTAGATGTAGATTTAATTGTTGCAAGGGAGGATGGTGTATTTTTTTATATTAATGAAAATAATATATTTATTGAAAAAAAAGTTAATATTAATTTTGATGATAATTCAATTCCAATGAGTTTTGCTATAACTGATTTGAATAATGATGGTTATTTTGATATTTATGTGAATACGTTCATAAAATTTGATTTATTTAAATCTGGGACATTTAATGATGAAAGCCATAAAACAAAAAATATTATGTTATTAAATAATAGAGATAATACTTTTACTGATGTTACAAATAAATATGGTTTAAATTATAATCAAAATACATTTTTATCTTATTTTATTGATTTGGACGGGGACCGATTACAAGATTTAGTAATTAGTCCAAATACAGATAAAATTGTTTTATTTAAAAATTTAGGAAATTCTTTTCAAAAAATAGATTTATCTGATATTGGTTATTGGATGGGTTCAGTTCCTGCCGATTTTGATAATGATGGTGATTTTGATTTATTTTTTTCAAATATAGGAAATTCAATTCCTAATTTTATTGCCAAAGGTGATTTATTAGATGAACAAATATTACAAAATGAGTGGGTCTATTATGAGAATTTAGGTAATTTTAATTTTAAACAAAGAATTGATGATATCAGATTAGATAATTATGAATTTGGATGGGGTGCAAATTCTAATGATTTTAATATGGATGGAAAAATGGATTTAATTGTTAGTGAAAATTATTTAAATTTATTTTCAAATAAAATTACTAAGGCACCTGGCAGATTATTATTAATGGGGGATGATAATAAATTTATTCCCTCAACAATGGCAAGTAAGGTTAGTAACTTTTATTATGGTCAAAATGTATTAAGTGGTTTTTTTAATGATGATAATATACCTGATGTAGTTTATGTAAATATGGATGGCCCAGTTAGGATTTTTTTAAATAAAGATTTAAATTATAATTATTTGATGTTAAATGTACCAGATACGCTTAGATTTAATGGTGCTATTATTGAACTGATTGGTAATAAATTTAATCAAAGTAGAATTATAACTTTTGGTGCGGGATTAATGAGTGATTCAAGTAATCAAATTTCTTTTGGTATTGGTGATAATGATAATATTGAACAATTAAAAATTAACTTTCTAAATGGTGATGTGAAAGTGTTTAATGATATTTCAATTAATCAAAAATTAACAATTAATTAATCGTAATAACATAATAATTATTATTTGTAAATTGATCGAAGTCTGAGTGTTCTTTATTTTCAGGATTATATGTTAACCATTTTTTTTCATTTTCATCATAATGATCAATTCTATAATTTTCAATTTTAACAATTTCTTCTATAGCATTAGTTGAATATGAATTTAAATCAAAATAAAATAAATTTTTTCCTTTTGAATATTCATTTATTTTAATATTTGTTAATTTATTTATGAATCTTATTTGTTTTGATATTAAATCAAATATCTTATATTCAAATTGTTTTTTATTTAATTCTGTTTTAAACTTTTTATTGGATATTATGTCTTTTTCAATATTATTTATTGAATTTAAAATATTATTAATTATATATTCTTCTTCATTAAAATTACTTATTTGTTTTTTTGATGCACCGATCCATTCTGATATTTTTTCAAACATACTTTTTTCTTTAAATTTATATTTATCAAAATTAGATTTTAATATCAATAAAACTTCTCTATTATTTTTCAATGATTTCAAATATGAACTAAATAATTCATTATTTTGTAAATAAATGTAATAATTAGTATTAATTTTGTTAATTAAATAAAAATGTTTTTCTATTTGATCTTCAGACATTTTTTCATTAAAAATTGAATTTAAATATGTTTGACATTGAACAATATAATTTTGAATTAAATTTATATTGTTTTCATTAATATTGATATTATTCAATTCTCTTATGCTTTTTAGGCAAGAATCTTTATTTGAAATATTCAAATAATTAATTATTTTTGCAAATTGTTTTATTTCATATATATTTATTTTATTATTTGAATTAATTTCATTTATTATATTTTTTGAATTTTGTATTGTTCTATCAACTTTAATAATTTCAATACTATTTGTATTTTTAATTTCTTTTTCAATTATTGTTGGAAATATTGAAATTGTAATTAAATCTGTTTTAATATTATCATTTATTTTTTGTAATCTTATTATATTAGAATTGATTTTTATTATTATGTCGTGAATGTCTGATAAAATTGTTTCTTTTTTAATATCATTAGTTTCTTTTGCAATTTCAATTAAGGAAATTATTTTTGAATCTGCATTTTCTAAATTATAAACGACATCATCAATTTGTAAATTCTTGTAATTATCTAATTTATATATTAAATCCTTAATTATTTGATTAAATTCTAAATATAAAATATCTTCATTTTCTTTTTGTTCAGATTTAATTAATTTATATTTTGAAATTATATTTGATTTTATGATATTATATTCGATTGCAAGATTATAATTATCTTTTGTTAAATATTGTTTTATTATTTTTTCATTTTCAGTATTGATTTCATCATATAAAATATTTATTTCAAAACCATGAAATTCTATTGCTTCTAAAATTAATTTTAATTTAAAATGAACATCTAATAGATCTAAAAATTCTTGTCTTCTTATTTTATATGTTTCATTATAATTTGAATGTGAGGTGAATATGTTCTTATTTATTATTTTATTTATGGTTTCATTTAATGCCTTTTTTAATATGATCTCTTCTTCATTTTGACTTATTATATAGCCGTTTTTTCTATTATTAAATAATTTCTGTAATAGTTCAATATTATTGTCATTTACTTTATTTGTTTTTTTAATGGAATAGAGTTGAGTCAATCCATGTTCTCTACTATATTTGTAAAAGTATTCTTTTTGAATTAAACTATTTAAATAATTAATTAAGGGATCTACGCCTTTTTTATTTACTAAATTTAAATAATTATTATTAAATGGATCATTACTATAGCTATCAAATTCTGAGTTAATTAATAATGATAATTCTGCATATTTTAATTCAGAAATTTCACTTATTATGTCATTATAAGTTTGTGTATTATTTATTTTATTAATATTTGATTGTAAAATTTTATTTATTATTGCAATATTTATTCTATCTTTTAAAAAAATCACAATGTCTGCATAAGTTAAATTATTTTTATTTTCAGATAATCTATTGTGAAAATCTAAATTATTGTGATATGTTAATTTTGAATATTTATCATTATTATTGATATTTTCAATTTTAAAATTATAGGGTTCTTTAATTTCTTTATTTAATTTTGTTTGTTCAAATTCTTTATTAATTGACATAATTGCATATTTTAATATTTCAAAATTTTTTTTATCTAGTAAAACTTTATTTTTACTAATGTTATTATTATTAATTGGTGTAATATCCCATTTGGCTTTTTCAAATATATTAATATTTAATATATTTGATTCATTTGTAAATTCATTTATTATTTCAATTGTTTCTTTTTGATTAAATTCTTTTTGAATTTCTTTTATGAAGTGGGAATTTAGATTAAGTCTATTTGCAATTAATGAATTATATGTGTTTTTTACAAAATTTTGTTTATTTTCTGATTTAAATTTTGATAATTTATTATATGCAATATTGTTTAAATATTCATTAAATTTAAAATCAATATTTATTTTGGTTAAAAAAGAATTAATATCATTTTCAATTAAATAATTAATAAAAAAATAATAATCTATTAAATTTAGTAATTCTTCAATTTCATCTTGTTTATATTCATATTTTATATCAAATTCATTTATTTCTCTTTGTAATTTATTAATTAATGATATTTTATCTTTGGAAATCTCAATAATTTCACTTTGGTTTATATTTAATAATTGTTGTTTTGAAAATTTATCCTCGCTATTAATTAATAAATATTTTTCATTTGATTTTTTTAGTCTGTCTATATTATTCTTTTGAATGTATATTCCCAACCAATTTAGAACTTTTTTATAAAAATTATCTTCTATTCCAACTGTATAGTAATCTTCTTTTTGTTCAAATATTAAATTTTCATTTGCTTTTAATTTGTTTAATGCACTTGATATTTGGTCAATTATGTCTTTAATTTTATTTGTTTTAATAATAAATTGCTTTTCATTATCTTCAGTATTATAATAAGTTAAATCATAGTTTTTATCTTCATCTATTTTTGTTAGCATTTCTTTTAAAAGATTATTATAACTTTCGATTATTTTTTTAATTGTTTTTTTATCATAATAATTTGGTTTTTTCTCATCATTTAATGTTTTTTTAATAGATACATAATTATATTTCAATATTTGAATGTCATTAATTACATTTTTTTTAATTGATTTTTTATTTTCATTTTTTTTTGTATATTTTAATAGTATTTCATTAATTAATTCATAATATATTTTTTCTAATTCATTTTCACTTTCATAAAAATAAAATGAATTTAAGATTATATTTAGAAATGATATTTGATTTAGTCTTAATTCATTATTTCTTTTTAATTGATCCATTATTCTTTGTATATTTGACTCAAAATTGAAATCTAATTGTTTATTTTGTTTTAATTCAATATTTAGTGGAGTTTCTAATAATTGTATATATTCTTTTGCTTGATTTTTTATTTCTATTAAATTAGAATTATTCACTTTTTTTTTACTTATTGATTTTAATTTATTTAATAAATTATCATCAAATACTTGTTTATCATTAATTTTATCTAAAATTTGTTTTATTATATTTTTATTTTGTTCTAATTCATCTATTATCTTATTTATTTTATTAATTTCTTTATTGAATTTTGTATATTCTGGTATTTTTTTTTTACCATTTTTCAAATGATCAATCAAATTATTTTTTGTTTTTTCTTCAAAATTTATTATTAATTTTTGTAATGTACATTCTTTTAAATTATTTCTTTTACAACTAATATCTGATTTTGCTGATCTTTTAAAGTCTTTAAGTTTATCTAAATATGCAATAACATATTTTTCATCTATATTATTAAAATCAATTTCAAGCCATTGATAACTATCTTTTATTTCATAACATGTTTGACAATTTTCTAATTCTATTTTAATTTGTTCTTTTTCTATGCTTACATTTGTAAATATGTCATTTAATTTGTTATTAAAAAATTCTGATTCTTCACTTAATATTATTATTTTATTATGTTCTAAATTAATTATTTGATTTTCAAGAGAATTTATTGTAATTTCAAACTTTCGTTCATCAACATAATTAATTTGATTTGCTTTTTCTATTATGTCATTTAATCCGGTGAGCGAATCTACTTGACTTAAAATAATTAATTCATTAAAATTAAATTTTTTTAAACTATCATTATTAATTATTGTATGAAAATCATTATTAAATTGTAATTTATTTAATTCATATTTATTGTAGAATTCTGTTTGTTTCGATAGTTCCTTTTCGATATAAATATTGTATGAGTTGTTTGCATTTATAATTATGCTCGTGATAAACAAAATCATCACGAATATAATTATTTTTTTCATTTTTTTATCATAATATGATTAAGTTCAGTTGGACATTCCCAATGATTAAAAAAACTTGTAATATCTTCTTGATGATGGTGATCAACTAATAGAACTGATTTTGCTAATTGTCTTATATTTAATTGTTTTACAATTCCGCTTTTGCCATCTCTTCCTTTTAATGCATAATAAAATTTTACTTTGTCTGTACTGTTTAAGTGAGAAGTAGAATATAGTAAAAGTAATTTATTATACATATTTTCTTCCATAATCGCCCTCTTTTTAAAATTAAAAAAATAATTCTAATGTCTTAATTTCATGATATTTTTCTTATAAAGTTTTGTATTTTTATTTATTAATTTAATTAATTTTTTTTTAATTTTTTAATTTTAATTGGCTCATTACCGGAATGTTTATAAAGATTTTATTAACCATAGAATTATAATTTTGCCTCTGTAGCTTAGTTGGTGGAGCAGTCGGCTGTTAACCGACAGGTCGCCAGTTCGAGTCTGGCCAGAGGCGTTTTCGAGTCCGTAGCTTAGTTTGGTGGAGCACTTGACTGATAATCAAGAGGTCGTGGGTTCAAATCCCATCGGACTCATTTATATAAAAATGAGAGGTAGACCAAAAGGTAGTAAAATTAGGCAGAATGTAATAAACATATTATATTTTTATTCTCCTTTAACTGGTTATGATATTTTTAAAAAATATATAAAAATTTATGGTCGTGTAACTTCACGTTCTATTTATTATCACTTAAAATATGGTACAAACATAGGTGATTTTGAAATTAATAAAATAATAAATGAGAAAGGAAATTTTAGTTGGGGAGAGAGTTCTCAAAAGATTTATTATAATTTAACTGGTGGTGCTATTGCAGATATTGATGATAATATTAAAGACTATTATAATAATGACAAACAATAAACAATATTTATATATACATTATTCTAATTTAAAATATGGTGTTTATTGAAACATATAATAAACTATTTGTAAATGAATACATAATTGCAGTATTATTAATTTTAATAGGTTATGTAATTGCTAAATTTTCATATAAAATAATTAATATTTTTTTAAAAACAATAAAAATTGATGATTTATTAAAAAAATTAGATATTAATATTTCATTTTCAATTTATTTTTCTTATTTTATCGAATTAATAATTTATTTATTTTTTATAATAAAGGCAATGGATGAAATAAGTTTAAATTTAGCACCTTATGTTTTTGATATTTTGGGTATAATTATTTTAATTGTTGTGTTTATTAGTATTCTTTTTACTATAAAAGACTTTTTTCCCAATTTATATGCAAGTTATAATATTAATAAAAATATAAAAATTGGATCTTTGATTAAATGTAATGGTGTTGAAGGATATGTTCAAACTATTGGTTTAATTGAAACTATTATAAAATCAAAAAATGGTGATTTTGTCTATATTCCTAATTCTTATTTAATGAATTCAATAATAATAAAGTCTAAGTAAATATTTAATTAACATAATACTTTTAAAATAGAAGATTTTTATGGCATTTAAGTTGAAAAATAAAAAAATAAATGATTTTAAGACAACTTCAGAAATATCTGTTGGTTCTAAAATCATTGATCAAGTAATAGGCCAGGAAAGAGCTAAAGATATTGTTATGAAGGCAGCTAAACAAAGAAGAAATGTTCTTTTAATTGGTGAACCTGGAACTGGAAAAAGTATGCTTGGTCAAGCAATTTCAGAAATTTTACCTAGTGAAAATTTAGTTGATGTTTTGGCATATGAAAATGTAAATGACAGCAATAAACCATTAATTAGAATTACAAAAGCTGGTGAAGGTCAAAAATTAAGACAAGGTCAAACATTAATTGGTGGTATGAATAATTTTCAAATGGTTGTTTTTATTATATTACTTGCAATTTCTATATTTTTACCATGGTATGCATTAGATCATTATTCTAAAACATTAGCAAGTACTGTTGCAGGTGCAATTATGTTTTTTACTTTTTCAATTGGAACATTATTTATGTTTTTTATGTTTTTTGTATATATTAATTTTAATAAAAGAATTAAAATTAAAGTTGGAAACACTCCAAAAATAATTATTGATAGAAGTTTAGAAAAAAATGCACCATTTATTGATGCAACAGGGGCCCATAGCGGTGCATTATTTGGTGATGTACTTCATGACCCGCTTCAATCAGGGGGTTTGGGAACTCCTGCACATGAGCGTGTAATTGGTGGTATGATACATAAGGCACATAAGGGTGTATTATTTATTGATGAAATTGCAACTTTGTCAATTGAATCTCAACAACAATTATTAACAGTTATGCAAGAAAAAAAATTTTCAATTACTGGTCAAAGTGAAAAAAGTGCAGGATCAATGGTTAGTACAGAACCAGTTCCATGTGATTTTATTTTAGTTGCTTCTGGTAATTTAGATGGTTTAAAAAATTTACATCCAGCATTACGTAGTAGAATTCGTGGTTATGGTTATGAAGTATATATGGATGATACTATTAAAGAAACACCTGCAATTAAATATGCAATTGCGCAATTTATTGCACAAGAAATTAAAAATGATGGTAAAATACCTCATTTTTCTAAAGCTGCGGTTGAGAAAATTATAGATATTGCAAGAATGTATGCAAATAGAAAAAATCATATAACTTTAAGATTTAGAGAACTTAGTGGTGTTGTACGATCATCAGGTGATATTGCAGTTGAAAATGGAGATAAATTAGTTGAAGTAAGTCATATAGATAAAGCATTAAAAATTGCAAAGCCTTTAGAAGGACAAATTGCAGAAAAAATTGTAGAACGTAAAAAAGAATATTCATTAATTCAAAATAAAGGAAGTCTTACGGGTCGTGTTAATGGTTTAGCTGTAATTGGCCATGGGACTACATTATCAGGTATAATTTTACCAATTGAGAGTGAAATTACATCTGGTGGAAAATCAAGAGAAATTTTAGCTACAGGTAAATTGGGTGAAATTGCAAAAGAATCTATTATTAATGTAAGTGCAATAATGAAAAAATATTTTGGTGATGATTTAAAAAATAAAGATATTTTTGTACAATTTTTACAAACTTATGAAGGTGTTGAAGGAGATTCAGCAAGTATTGCAGTAGCTACTGCATTAATTAGTTCAGTAAAAAATATACCAATTAAACAAAATTGTGCAATGACTGGTAGTTTATCATTAAAAGGTGAAGTTTTACCAATTGGTGGGGTTAGTGCAAAAATAAAAGCTGCAATAAGTGCAAATATGGATTTTGTTATTATACCACAATCTAATTATGATGACATAGTTTTAAGTAAAGAAGAAAAAAGTAAAATTAAAATTGTAAGTGTAAAAACAATTTTAGATGTGGTGGAACATGCTTTTGATTGGACTGGTAAAAAAGCAATTTTAAGTAAATTTAAAAAAGATTTTAGAAAGTAACTTTTTTTATTAATTTTCCACATTTTAATTCATATTTTTTATTAGCACAATTTTCAATTAATTTTTTGTCATGACTAATTACAATTATAGTACCTTCAAATTCAATGATGGCTTTTTCTAATGCTTCTATTGATTCTAAGTCTAAATTATTTGTTGGTTCATCAAATATTAATAAATTACTGCCTTTAATTAAACAATCCAGTAAATCAATTCTCATTAATTCTCCACCTGAAAGCTCATTTAATTTTTTATTAATTTCATTTTTTTTAAATAAAAATGCAGCTAAATAATTTCTCATTATACCTAAATCTATTTTTGAATATTTTTTTTTAAAATAGTCAATTATTTTAATTTCTTTTTGTAAATGAAATTTTTCTTGTGAAATTTGTCCAATGATGATATTATCTCCTAATTTTAAATTTCCATTATCAAATTTTTTATTTATAATTGAATTAATTAATGTAGTTTTTCCACTACCACTATTTCCACTAATAAAAATTTTATCATTTCTTAAAATTTCTAAATTAATTTTATTTAATATTAAATTATCCTCAATTGACTTACTACATTCATCTAACTCTATAACTTCATAATTAGATTTATTTGTTTGAAATAGCTCAATTCTCAGTCTATTATTATCTATATTTGGTTTTATTAAATTTAAATTTTCAATCTTTTGATCTGTTACAGAAATATTTTTACCATATCTAATTTGACTTTTTTCTCCTTTTTGTCTAGCGGAACATGCTGCTGCTTTATTTGGTCCATGAATTAATTTTAATTTTGACAATTTAGTATTTAATTTATTTTTAAATTTGTCTTGTTCTTGTTTAATGGTATTTAACCTTTTTTTTTCTTTAATATTTTTTTGATAATTTTCTTCTTCATTTTCAATTCTTTTTTTCTTTCTTTTTATATATTCATCATAATTACAATTATATGAGTTTATTAACTTGTTTTCAATTTCAATAACTTTATTTGAAATTTCATTTAAAAAAAATCTATCGTGGCTAATTATTACATAGCTTTTTTCAAATTTTTTTAGCCAATTAATTAATATATTAATAGATTTAAAATCTAAATGATTCGTTGGTTCATCTAAAAGAAGTAAATCTGATTTTGAGGATAATGTTTTTATTAATCTAATTATTGATTTTTGTCCTCCACTCAATGTATTAAATTGTTTGAGTAAAATATTTGAATCTAATTCAAACATATCAATTAATTGATGTATTATATTTTCTTTTTCATAATCATAATTTTGATAGTCAATCAAATAATTTTGTGCTGTATCCTGAATTTCTTCAATTTGATTAAATTTACAAATAGTAATGTCGTTTTTTTCCAAATTTCCTTCATAATCAGTATTTCCATTAATTATATTCATTATGGTTGTTTTTCCACTACCATTTTTTCCAACTAATGCACACTTATCATGTGTATTTATTACTATTTTACCATTTATTATTATGTAATCATTACCATATGTCTTTGACAAATTATTTATTGTAAACATTATCATTACCTCATTAATGTCTATACATCAACAGATGTATTATTATTAGAACAAACTTAATACATTAATTTAGTTATTTGATAACCGTCTCATAATTGTATGTAATCAACTAAATATTATAAACTTTTTTATTGTTTTATTCATTACTTTATAATAAAATAAATATTTTTGCTACGAAAATTTAATAATCTATTTATTGTTTTATGTGATATGGCGATAATTAATGCAAAAAATGCAAATTCTGAAATGTCTAAGCGTATTAAAATAACTAAAGAGATGTTGGGTGAAGGTAAAACCGTTATTCAAATTGCAAATTATTTTGGTCTTTCAGTTGATACTATAAAAAAATATATTACTCATTTACAAATTTCAGGTGATAATGTAAATTTAGATAATTTTAATGATGAGCTTAGTAATTATGATAATAAAAAATTTAATACAAAATCTAAAAAAGTATTATCTCAAAAAATTGATACTAGTAATTTGGGTTCTTTAAATTCACAAAATCAAAAACAATTAAAAAAAGATGAAGAATTTATTGAATCTGAAAAACGAGGTGGTTATACTTGTAGATTATGTAATTCTTATAAAAAATTAAATTCTGTTATTAAGTGGAAAAAAAATGTTTATGTTTGTAAATCTTGTTTTGCTTGTTTGGATAAAAATAAATTAAATAAATTAAAATAAAAAAAAATTATGTACTAAAAGATTTGTCTATTCTTACTGGTTTTTATTATTTATCTACACTAATGACCTTAGTTCCAGAAAATAGTAATGATACTGCCATTAGAAAATTTACTAAAGGCCATGCCCAAAATGAACTTCCACCCATAAATGGTGCTCCTCCATTTATTACAACAATAGTTGCAACTAACATTACGCATGCAATTAAAAATGCACTTGTCCTAGTATAAAAACCCACTAATATTAAAATTCCACCAATTAATTCTATTAATGCAGCTGCCCACATTAAAATTACTGGAAAACCCATACTTGTGGCCATACTTGTAATTCCTTCATTACCTTTCATTACTTTTCCAAAACCTGCTAAAGTCATAATAATACCTAATGCAAGTCTGATAAACGTAGTTGAATAATCGCTTTTTTCTTCAAAAAAAAATTCCATCTTATCACCTTTTATTTAAAAAATTATTTTTATTTATTAATTTTATTAATTTTCTAAATTTAAACAATAACCTTTATTATGTGAAATATATATTAATCTACATGGTGAAACTTAAAAGAAGTTTGAGTTTATGGAAAGTCACAATTTCTGGTATTGGAATTATATTGGGTGCAGGTATTTATGCTTTAATTGGAAAGGCTGCTTTTTTAGCTGGGAATGCCATGTGGATTTCCTTTTTGATTGCTGCACTAGTGGCAGTTTTTTCTGGTTTAAGTTTTGCTGAACTAAGTTCAATGTTTCCAAAATCATCTGCTGAATATATATATACAAAAAAAGCATTTGGACTTAAATTTGCTTTTTTAATTGGGTGGCTTGCAATTTTTGGTGGAATAATTTCTTCTTCAACTGTTGCATCAGGTTTTGGTGGATATTTTAGTTCAATTTTTAATACGTCAATAATAGTTCCTGCAATTATTTTATTATTAATAATTTGTTATTTATTATTTAAAGGTATTAATTTTTCAACTAATATTGCAGTAGTTTTTACTTTAATTGAAGCTGCAGGTTTAATTATGATTATTTTTATTGGTCTTCCTAAATTTGATATGGTAAATATTAATTATTTTGATATGCCATCCTTGTCAGGATTATTTACTTCTGCGGCATTAATTTTTTTTGCATATATGGGTTTTGAAGATATTGTGCGTTTATCTGAAGAAACTAAAAAACCAAAAACAAATATTCCACGTGCAATAATTTATTCGGTTATTTTTACTACAATCATTTATGTTTTGGTGGCAATTTCAGCGGTTTCAGTAATGTCTCCTGAAGCTTTAGGTGTATCTAATGCACCGTTAAGTGATGTGGCGCAAACAGCATTAGGTGATAATGCATCTTTAATATTAGCAATAATTGCATTATTTGCAACAGCAAATACTTCCTTATTATTATTACTTTCAACTTCTAGAATTATTTATGGAATGTCAAAAAGTAAATCACTTCCAAATATTTTTTCAAAAGTTCATAAAATTAATAGAACACCTTGGGTTTCAATTATTATTATTTGTTTAATTTCAATTTCATTTTTGTTTTTTAATGATATTTTATTAGTTGCAAATTTAACAAATTTCACATTATTTTTTATTTTTATTGTAATTAATTTATCTTTAATTGTATTGAGGTATACCAAACCAAATTTAAAACGTCCATTTAAGGTTCCATTTAATTTTGGTAAATTTCCAATTATACCTTTTTTTGGTATATTAGTTTGTCTATTTCTTTTATTTAGTATGCCAATAAAAATTATTTTATATGGATTCTTATTAATTATAATTGGACTTATTTTTTCATTTATTTTTTAGAATTCTACTTTAATTATGTCTTGATTTATTATTTCAATTGCTTTAGTTAATTTATTTTGTAAATTTTGATCTACATTTGCTTTTTTTATTTGTCTCATTACGTCAATTATTTGTCTAAATAGTCTTATTATATCACCTTCTTGTAAATTACAATGATTTAATAATTCACTTATATTATAATTATTAATCCAATTTCTTATAATGAAATCCATATATGCTAAATGTGTTTGATTACAATTTTTAAAAAAGTAATTATTTGATTTTAATTTATTAAATACAATTAAATGATTTTTATATTTTCTAGATATTTTAAATCTATTTGATCTTTTGGGCTCATATACAATTAAACCTATTAAAACTAATAATTCTTTTTCATTTAAATTATTTATATTTTGAGAATTAAATATTTCACCAATTAAAATTTCATTACTATATATGTGCCTTGCAAAAATTCCTTTATTTGTTAAAATATTATCTTGGTCAATAAATTCTAATTTTTTTAATAATTTTAATCTATTATTATATGAATTAATTATGTTAGTTTTTTTATTTGATTTTTGTTTTAAATAATAATCAAAATTATTTTTCAATATTGTTTTAATTTCGTCTTCTTTATGATAATAAACTAAATTTAATACTGTATTAATTGATAATTTAAATTGTGATATTATTGGATCAATGTCTCTGGTTGTAAATTTTTTAATTCTTTCTAAATCTAAATTGTTATTATCGATTACTGCAATTGCATTACCAATTTTATCAATTCCCCGTCTTCCAGCTCTTCCTGCCAATTGAAAATATTCTTTGCTATTTAAATATCTAGTATTTACACCATCGTATTTTAATAAACTTGCAAAACAAACTGTTTTTGCTGGCATATTAATTCCAACTGCAAAAGTTTCAGTTGCATATAATACTTTAACTAAGCCATTTCCAAATAAAATTTCAACTAATTCTTTAAATTTTGGAACAATTCCAGCATGATGAAAGCCAATTCCTTTAGTTAATGTTTTTTTTAATAATGAAAATGATTTTAATACTTTTAAATTATTTGGAACTATTTCATTTATTTTTCCAATAACTTCTTTTTTTTCATTTGAATTTAAAAAATCTATATTTTTTGATAATTCTTTTGCCTTATATTCACATTGTTTTCTTGAAAAATTAAAATATATTGCAGGTAATAATTTTTTTTCAAATAATATGTCGATTAAATCAATATGGACTAATTGATCTTCATCTGTTCTACCATATTTTTTTTTTCTTCTTTTTTTTTCTTTAATTAATAAATTTATATCTGTTAATCCTTTTTCAGGATCATATATGCTATGATTTAATGGTACAGCTCTTTTTACATTTTCAACTACATCTACAGTATGATTTTTAATTTTACAAATCCAATCTGCAAATTCAACTTTATTTGGTATTGTAGCTGAAAGACATAAAAATCTAATATGTGGTGGTGAAAAAATAATACTTTCTTCCCAAATTGTTCCTCTTTCAATATCATTAATAAAATGAATTTCATCAAAAATTACATAACTAATATAATCAATGCATGGGTCTTTTGTAATTAACATATTTCTATATATTTCAGTTGTCATTACAATTATTGGTGCTTGGGGGTTAATTACGATATCTCCAGTCATTAAGCCAATTTTATCTTCACCATATTCTTCTTTAAAATCTCTATATTTTTGACTAGATAATGCCTTAATTGGTGCAGTATAAATTATTCTTCTATTTTTTTTAATATATTTATCAATAATATAATCAGCAATTAGAGTTTTTCCAGTACCAGTTGATGCTGAAACTACAACAGAATTTCCTTTTTCAATAGAATCTATTGCATCTACTTGAAATTTATCTAGGGTGAATTTTTTATATTGCATTATAAAACTGTAATTTTTTATAATTTATAAAATTGGTCAATATTATTCCCTAAATTCTCTTTCTTTTTTTATTGATTTTAAGAATTCTTTTAATTCAATATTAGAATTATTTTTTCCCGTTCTGTCTCTTATAGTTATAGTTTTGGATTCGATTTCTTTTTCTCCAATAACTATCATATAATTATATTTTTCCAATTGGGCATTTCTTATTTTTTTACTTATTCCATCGCTTGTTTTATCTAATTCAACTCTGAAATCTAATTTTTTAATTTTTTTATATATTTTTTGTGAATATTTTAAAAATATGTCTGATACTGGACAGATTTTTATTTGATTTGGATTTAACCATAATGGAAATCTTCCTTCATAATGTTCTATTAAAAATGCACTAAATCTTTCATGTGTGCTTAAGGGTGCTCTGTGAATTACAAATACTTCATTATTTAATTCTCCATTTTTGTCAGTATATTTTAAATCAAATTTTTTCTTTGCGGCAAAATCTAATTGAATTGTTGACATTGTTTCTTCACGGCCTAATACTGTTTTAAATTGTATGTCTATTTTTGGTCCATAAAATGCTGCCTCATCAGATACTTCTGTATATTCAACTTTTAATTTTTTTAATATGTTTCTTAATATTTTTTGAGTATAATTCCAATTTTTTGGCTCATCAATATATTTTTCTTTATTTTTTGAATCCCATGTTGATAGTCTAAAATAATAATTTTCAAATTTAAATAATTCATAATATTTTTTTACCATTAAAATAACTTTTTTAATTTCAGCTTCAATTTGATTTTTTGTACAATAAATGTGTGCGTCGTTCATGCTTAACATTCTAACTCTTAATAATCCTGATAATGCACCAGATAATTCATTACGGTAACAAGTTCCATATTCTGCTAATTTAATTGGTAATTCTTTGTAACTTTTTGGTTTGTGTGAAAATATTAAATGATGGAATGGACAATTCATTGCCTTTAAATAATATGTTCCGTCATCCATTTCCATTGAAGGGTACATTCCTTCTTTGTAATGGGGTAAGTGACCTGATTTTAAAAATAATTCTTCTTTTGCTAAATGTGGTGTCGATACTTGTAAATAATTTTCTTCATTTTCAATTTCATTTGCTAATTTTTCAATTTCATTTTTTAAAATTTGACCTTTTGGCAGCCACATTGGTAAACCTTTTCCAACTAACTCATCAATCATGTATAAATTTAAATCTTTTGCAATTTTTTTATGGTCTCTTTTTTTTGCTTGTTCTAATTCTAGTAAATATGTATTTAATTCTTTTTTATCAAAAAATGCAAAACCATAAATTCTCTGTAGTTGTTTATTTTTAGAATCTCCTCTCCAGTATGCACCTGTGGATTTATCTAATTTGAATCCAACTAATTTTCTTGTATTTTGTATGTGTGGCCCACGACATAAATCAAACCAATCTCCTTGCTTATATATTGTAATTGGTTCATTTTCAGGCAGTTCTTTTATTATTTCTATTTTAAATTCATTATCTTTGAATAATTCTAAAGCTTCTTTTTTGCTTATTTCTTCTCTTTTAATTTCTAAATTGCTTTTTGCAATTTCTTTCATTTTTATTTCTATTTTTTTTAAATCTTCTTCAGAAAATGGTTCATGATCAAAATCATAATAAAATCCATTATGTGTTGTAGGGCCGATTGTTGTTTTTGCATAAGGGAATAATTCACTTACTGCATGTGCCAGTAAATGTGCACAACTATGTCTTATTATTTCATATGCTTCATTATTTTGATTTGTAATAAATTTTATGGAACAATTAAAATTGATGGGTGTAATATTGTCAATTAATGTAGAATTATCTTTTTGAGTAATTATTGCACCAATGCAAGATGTGGATAGTTTTGAGTCTATTTCAGATACTAATTCAAAAACAGTAATACCCTCTTTTACTTTTTTTTCAGTCCCATCAGATAATTTTATTTTTATCATCTTTATTGCTTTAAAATTATTATATTCTTATAAAATTATGTGAAATATTGATTAAATTTTATATTTGCTCTTTGTTTTGTACTTTCTTTAATTAATATTTTACCCATTTTAAATACAATTATATTTTCAAAAGAAAAACCAATATTCAAGTCGTTTATTTTTTTTTTTGATTTAATTCTTTTTTTAACTTTTTCATAATCTTTTTTATTAAATTTTTTTTGAAAATTTTTTGAGCAAAATTGCATTTCTTTTTTATTGTCTAAATGTATAAATTTTTTATTTTTACATGTATTACATTTTTTATTTTTATTAATATTAATTAATTGGATTTTATAATCATATGAATTGAATTTAATTAATTTTGGTATGTTTTTTGTATTATATTCTTTATTGATTATTTTTATAATTTCACTAATCATTATGCTTGCACACATAAATAAACTTCCATTTAATACTCCTTCAATTCCACAACTAGCATTAGATTTTTTATTTTCTAAAAAACAATTTAAACAAGCATTATTTAATGATGGGATGTGTGAATAAACATATCCTGTTGTCATTATGGTTGATGAGCTAATAAATTTTATTTTATTTTTTATACAATAATCATTTAATAAAAATCTTGTATTCATATTATCTGTGGCGTCAATTATAATAGTTTTATCTTTATTATTTATATTTAATATGTTATCAATATTTAATTGGTCTACAGTTTTTGAACTATATTTAATATTTATTTGGCTATTAATTTTTTTTAATTTTTCACATAAAACTTTAGATTTTGATTTTAGTATATCTTTTTCAAAAAATAGTGTTTGTCTATTTAAATTACTAATTTCAATAATATCTCCATCAATTAAATATATGTTTTTTATGCCTAAGCTTGCACACAAATAGGCTATATTATTGCCTATTCCACCACAGCCAATTATTATTAGATTAATGTCTAAATCTTTTCTATTTATTTTAGGCCTATCTAAATTTAAATGACGTGAATATCTCATCTTTTATTGTTTTTTTTTATATTTATAAATTAATTTGCTAATATTTATAACATAAATTAATTTGTTAAATTTATGACTCGCTATTACTATCCACCAAATAATGAAGATTTTGCAATTCAATTTCATTCTTATTTAAAATTATATTCTGGCATTATAGAAGAGTTTGAAGTTACAAGAAAATTATTTGATTCATTAAACGGGGTTTTAAATACTGAAGAAAATTTAAATCCAATTATACTTGAAAAGTTAGGAGGATCTTTGGATTCTATGGTTTTATATGAAAATTATTTTGAAATGATGACCAATGTTTCTTATTTAGTTGATTTTAATGATGGATATATAGTATTAAGCTTTGATGAACAAACCGCTAAAAATCTTTTAGAGTGTGAGGAAAAAAATGGTGATTTAATAGATGGGTTGGACGAATTTACACAAAAAGTAATAGAAAATTATAAACAATAATAAAAAAAATAAAATAAAAAATTAATCTTCAAAAACCTTGCTTTCTATTTTATATTCAAATTCATCATCTAGAAAATCAAATAAATCTTTTAATTCGTCTGATTCAGCAAAATCTTTTTCAATTTTATAATCAGATAGTTGGAGTGTACTCTCTATTTCCCCTAATCTTTCTAATTTTTTTTCAGTTCTTGCTTTAATTAATGCTCTTTCTAAATCTAATTTTGAACTTACTATACTTGTAGTTTCTTCTTTTTCTTCTTCCTCTACTGGTTCTTCAATTGCTTCTTCTTTTTCTTCTTCAATATTAGTTTTATTTAATTCTTCAATATCTGTAGCAGGTTGAATTTCTTGATTATCGCTAATTACTTGAGTATTTTCATTTTCTGAAATTATTTCTTGAACTATGTTATCAATTTCTGGATCGCCATCAGATGAACATCCTGTAAATACAAAAGTTAATGCAATTATTAATATTAATATTATATTCTTCATTTTTTAACCTCCTATATATTACTTAAAAGATCAGAAACTTCTTCTCTTAATTTACCCATAATTTCTATTTGATCTTTATATTTTTTTTTAAATAAATCTTTTTTGTCAGTCCAATCGTTATAATCATTTTCAATTTCTAAATTTCTATCAATTTTTGGATATATTGTATCATCTAAATCAAATTTATCTCTGCTGTCATCAACTTCGTCAATAAAATTATCATTTGCTGATTCATAATCTTCAAATAAATTTTCTAAGTCTTCATTATTATCTTTAAATACTTTTAATTTATCAGTAAAATCATCTATTTTGGAATTTTTTATGCCTAATGTTTTAATATCAATTTCAATGTCATCATATGTTTTTTCTAATTCCTCAAAAAATTTTAATTTTTGTCTAGACTCCTCAATGTGAATTTTATTTTGCATAACCCAATAATCAAATTTTAAATCTTCAAAAATATATTTTTTTAATTGATTTGAAACTTTATCAGTAATATCATTTTTAAATTGTACAAAATCACTTTTATTTTGAGGATCTAAGTCTGATTTGATGTCTGATAGGTCATCCATTATATCATCCCATTTTGAATTAGATTCAAAAAAATCGCTAGTTTCTAAACCTTTTACATAATTTCTTTTGGATAATAGGGAGTCTTTTAATAGATCTATTTGAGTTTCAAATATATTTTTTAAGAATGGTACTAAATTATCGTCATCATTTCCATCAAACCAATCAATTATTTTTTCAGCCGTATTTTCTCTTTCTATTTTAATACATTTACTTTCATTATTTGCACTTTCACAACTGGTTTCATCGCTTTCATAATCTTCTATAATTTTATCAAATGATTTTATTAAATCATCTAAATCTTTGTCTAAATTTGAATTTGTTTCTACATAAGTATATTCTACATTATCACTTGTTAATAAGTCATCTAAGTCATTACTTTCAAATAAATAATTAGCACTTGAGACAAAACTAGTGATTGTTATTATAATAAGTAAAAATAATATTGTTTTTTTCATATCATACCTCTTTTGTACATTTTTGTATATTTTTATATATTTTATTTTTATTAGTTTTATTAATAAATTTTTTGTTAAGGCGAAATATTTAAAAGCAAAATTATATTTTAAATTAATATGTTTTTAGATAAAGTTTTGAAAAAAAAGACGGATTTATTAAATTTAGAAAATATAAATCTTAAAATTTCTGATTTATATTCATTAAAAAACATATCTTTTAATATACATAATTTGGATTTTGTGTGTATTGGCGGGGATGAAAATTGTGACTTTTTAATGAAAATTATGGCGGGGTTTATTAGTCCGGATTCTGGAAAAATTTCATTTAATAAAACACCTTTATTTGGCGGTGTTAATTTAACACAAATTTATAGACATTTTAGTTATGTTGATAATAATAATACTCTTTATGGGCATTTAACTATTTTAGAAAATTTAGAATATTTTGGCACATTGCATGATATGCAAGGACATATTTTAGATAAAAACATTTCAAAATTATTAAAAATGGTTGAAGTTGGAAAATATAAAAATATGAAAGTCTGTGATTTGCCTTTAACATTAATTAAAAAAGCAAATATATTGTGTTCTCTTATTAATAATCCAAAAATTTTATTTGTTAATAATTTTACAAATGATTTAGATCATGAATCCAGAAAAGAAATATTTTCACTTTTAAAAAAATTAAAAAATCATGGTATGACAGTTATTGTTTCAGATATGGATTATGAGCCATTTAGTAAGCTTTTTGATCATTTGATTATAATACAAAGAGGAAAATTAACGTATGATTCAAAAAATAAAAAAGGTGATTTTAAAATGTTATATAAAATTACATTTAAGAGTGATCCAGGGGATTATGGCAATTTTTTAAAAGTATTAGAAGATCATAAACAAATTAGTTCTGTTCAAATTATTGGTGATAAATGTATTCTTTCATTAAAAGATGATGCAAATTTAATGCTTGGTTTGTCAAGATTATTAAAAGATTATAGTGAAAAATTAATTAGTTTTAATTATGAAAAAATTGAGGTTAAAAATGAGTAAATTAGGTCAAATAATAAAAAAAGATTTTAAAAGTTTTTTTAGATTTAAGTCAAATCTATTATTATTTGTATTTTATCCACTTTTAGTTTTAATAATCTTTTTTTTAGTTTTTTCTATGAACCAAACTAGTTTAGTTAATGTAGGTTATATGTCTCAAGATGTTGTTTTTGATATTAAAGATAGTAATTTAAATTTAATCAAATATGAAAGCCTAAAAACTTGTAGTAAAGATTTAGTTTTAGGTAATATTCAAGCTTGTTTAAATGATAATATGGTTATTTATGATAATACTAAATCAAATTTATATTATTATTTGTCTTCAGTATTACCAGAACAATTTGTATTAAAATCTTATACTAATAAACAGGATTTGTTTTTAGCTAATTTTATTGCAATAATTATAATGTTTTTAACTATATTTTTTGCATCAAGTAATTTAGTTGTGGAAAAAAATTCAAATACTTTAATTAGAAATAAAATAACTGGTACAAGTGAATTTACGTTTTTATTAGGTAGGATTTTTTCTACTACATTAATAGTATTAATACAATTATTAATTATTTTTATTTTAATTAGTATTTTTATTAGGACAAATTTATTTTCAAATATTTATTTTTATATAATATTAATTTTTACTTCAATTCTTTTTACTTTAATTGGACTTTTGATTGGTTATTTATCGTCTAGTTTTCAAAATTCTGCAATATTTAGTATTATTGTATCCTTATTAACATATATGGGATCTTTTGAATTTTTAAGTAGAATATATGAAATTTCAACTTCATTTGTACTTATTAGTCCATATTCAATTACTTATAGATTATTTAGAAATTTATTATTGGCAAATTATTTTAATCTGAATTTATTTTTTATATTAATATTACACATTTTAATTTTTGGATTAATAGTTTGGTTTGTAATGCATATGATGAGTTCAAAAATTCTGCATTTTAAAAAAAGGGAAGTTTTGGATGATTAATTTTTTTTATTTAAGAATTTTAAAAATTGTTAATTTTTTCATGGAATTTTATATTAAGTTAAATTTTAAATTTAATAAAATAAAAAAAGTTGACCATTTAGTTTTTTTTGATATTGAATCTTCTGGCTTGGATATTAAAAATCACGAAGTAATTGAACTTGCGTGGGTAGTTTGTACTATTGATGGTAATATAGTTGAAAAAAAAAATTATTTAATTAAAAAAGATAAAAAATTTAATAATTTTGCAAAACATATAAATAATATATCAGAAGCTGAATTATTAAATGGATTTGATGAAAAATTTGTTTTAAATGAATTTAATAAAATATATAAAAATTATAAAAATACTGTTTTTTTGGCACATAATTGTAATTTTGATATTTCTTTTTTGAATAATTTAAATTATAAATTTAATAATATTATAGTAAAGGACACATTACAAATATTTAAATTTATATTGCCAAATAATTTGAGTTGTAGTTTGGATGATTTAAAAGTAAATTATAATTTAAAATCAACTGGTCATAGAGCACTTCAAGATTCTATTGATTTATTAAAAGTATTTTTTATAATTTTAAAGAAATATAATATGAATGTAGTAGATTTTTTAAATTTGTCATATACAATTAAATTTAATAAAGGTATTTTTGAACGTTTTTTTTATTATTTAAAAGAAAAAAAAATTATAATTATTTATAATATTTTAAATCATTTAAATAAAAACAATAATTTTGATGGGGAAATTAAATTTTGGTATAAAAGTAGGGGGGTTAAACTAATTTTTGGAAAATATAGTTCCCATGATTTTAAATCTGTTTATATTAAAATGAAAAGAGATGAAAAAAGATTATTTTTATTTGAAAGAATTAATAATTTATTTATTTAAAAGTAATTTTAATTCATTTAATTCATTTTAATTAAATTTATATATAATCTCTGCTTTGTTATAATGGTGTAATTTTATGAAAGATAAAAAAATTCTAGTTGTTGATGATGAGCCGCACATTTTAAAATTAATAGAGCTTACATTAAAATTAAAAGAATTTGAAGTTATTACGGCAAGTGTTGGTCATGAAGCCTTAACTCTTGCTGAAACTCATTTGCCTAATCTTATTATATTGGATGTTATGATGCCTGGTTTAAATGGTTTTGAGGCTGCAAAAATAATAAAAGAAAATGAACTTACAAAACATATTCCGATTTTATTTTTAACTTCTAAATCACAATTTTCAGATGAATTAAAAGGTTACGAAGCCGGGGCTGTTGAATATTTAAAAAAACCAATAGATCCTCAATTTTTATTAAATAAAGTAGATCAATACGTTCAATGATAGATATTAATTTTTTAATAAAAAATATATTTAACAAAATTGATTTAAAAGAAACTAATGCTAATAAATTTATTTCCTTATCAAATATTCTTTTTGAACATACATCTTTTGAAGAATTTTCTGTATTATATTATTCTATTAAGTTATCTAAATTTAAAGAAGTGATATGTAAAAAAAATAAAGAAGTTCAAATAAATTATTATGGATTTGATGATGAGGTAGTTCGTTCAATTATATTTAATGTAAATTCTAATTTTAGTTTTAAAAATAAAACTGAGCTTAATTTTTATTTAGAGGGAGATTTTGAAGGGTGTAGGTGTTTTGATGAATGTAAATTTAATTATAAAGCTGATTGTATGTTTTCTCGATTTTTTTCTTTTCTTACAGTTAAATCTACTGAAATTATTAGTGATGAGAAAATGGAATTACTTAATTTAATAAAAGAAATTACAAAAAATTATGTTTTTCAATTAGATTTAAGTAAAGTTATTATAAATCAAGATAAAAAATTAAAAAAATTAAATAGAGAAATTGAATTAGGTAAGTCAATAAGAGATGAGTTGAGTAAAGAAATTAATTTAAAATCTTCTATGACACGGTTTTGTCAATTATTAAAAGATCATTTATTTTTGAGTAAGGTAGAAATTTGTTTATATAAGGATGATAGTATTCCTGTAAGAATTGGTATTGGTTTTTCTAAAGATAAAATGGATTTATTAAATAAAAGCGGTATTTTGATGAGGGCAATGGACAGAATTAAAAAAAATCCTAAACCATATTATGTTTCAAATACTAGTAGTGGAGATAATCGAAATATTTCAATTATGAATGATGTTAAAAGTTATATTAATTACCCATTAATTTTTAAAAATAAAATAATTGGTCACATTCATGCAGCGAGATCATTTTCTCAAAGACCCTTGAGTAAACATTCATTATATTTGGTTGGGGTTATGGCAAATGCTGCAGTTCGTGCATTTAGGGATAGTATGTATGTGGATAAAATTCACAATTTTAATAAAATTTTAAAAGATGAAGTTGAAAATCGGACTTATGAATTAAAAGAAGCAAATGAAAAATTAAAAAAACTTGATGAATTAAAAAGTGATTTTGTAAATGTAGTAAGTCATGAATTGAGAACTCCTTTAACTTCAATAAAGGGATATATTAATTTATTATTTATGTATGGAGTAGAAAAACTTGACGTTCAACAAAAAGATTTTTTACAAATTATAAAAGATGAAGCTAATCGTCTTGGGCGTCTGGTTAATGACATGTTAGATATTAATAAAATTGAATCCGGTAATTTACTTGTAAATAAAAGAAAAATAACTCAACTTGAATTAATTCAGCATTTAAATACACTTAATTATATATTGGAGCAAAAAGATATAAAATTAATAAAAGATTTTAACTTTCAATCAATTTATGTAGATCCCGATCGATTTTTTCAAATTCTTACAAATTTAATATCAAACGGTATAAAATTTTCTTCATCTGGAAATCAAATTATTTGTAAAATAGATGGTGTTGATTTAAATAAAGAACATTATTTTAAATCAATAAATGAATATTTTTTTAAACAATTTAAAGGAGATGATGATTTAGAAGTTAATTTTTCAGACTTCAATACATTTTCTGATTTTTTAAATGTTCAAAAAAGTGATGAAATACAAATTTCTTATGAATATTTTTTAAAAAAAGCATTAAAAAATCATTATATTATTTCAGTAAAAGATTATGGTAATGGTATAGATGAAAAAAATATACCTTTATTATTTAATAAATTTTGTCAAATAAGTACTGATGTAAGAGATGCTGTTGGTGGAACTGGTTTGGGTTTAGTTATTAGTAAATATTTAGTTAATTTACATGGTGGTGAAATTTTTGTAGAAAGTAAGATAAATGAATTTACAGAATTTTATTTTTTAATACCAAAAGAAGTTAATTAAAATAATTTAATTCTTTATCACTATCAATATCTTTTGAACTATCTTCACCAATTTCTAATAGTAAATCAAAAGCTTCAATTTCTTGATCTAATTTTTTAAAACAAATTTTAAAATCAAATTGTTTACTTAAAACTTTAATTATTTCTTTTGCACTTTTATATCCTAAAAAAAATGGACTATTATAAGTTTCTGTTAATAAACAACAAGAATGAATTTTTTCTGATTTTGCAAGTGTTGGTAAAATCCCACTAAATCCATTAATATTTCTAACAAGTTCACTTGCATTTTTTTTTACTGTTTTTGGTAATTTAAAATTTTTATAAAATGTTTTAGTATTTCCTGTAACATAAATTTCTGGATTTTCTGGAACATGTTCCATTCCAATTCCTGCAATTGTAATTATTTTTTGACAATTATTTTTTGATAAAAATGACATTGTGTGTTGTAATACATTTTTAATTTCAACTTTGTCTTCTGTATTAAGTTCACCAGTTAAAAGAATAATATTTTTTCCTTTTATTTTTTTATGATATATTTCAACTGTTGGCAATGCTAATGTATTTGATTTTGTAACGATTACACTATTTAATGTATCTGGAAATGTTAACGTTTGAATTTTTTTTGCATTTAATTTTTCAATCATATAATCAATTGCTAATTTACCGACATTACCTATTCCTGGTAATGCACCTATGAATGATAAATTTTTAAACTCTTTTTTGTTATGAACTTCAATCTTCATTTTATTTCTTTTAGTTAATGTTTATTTATAACTTTGCGTGTTTAATAGACATTGTTATGTAATAAATAGAAATAAATTATTATTGTACGTTTAATAGTTTTCGAAGTATTATACTAAAAATTATGGAAAATATAATATAAGTTCCAAGATAACCAATTTCCCATCCAAATAAATTAATAAATGTTAATTCTTTATGTACTGTTTCTATTTTAGTTATTTTAGAATTGGAAATTTCTTGTATTGGATCTTCATACTCAATTTTGTCACTAATTAATATTCTATGTTTTGTATTTTCTATTGGTATTATTACTAAACCGGTATTGTTTGAAATTAATTTTAAATTTGTAATATAATTTTTATCTTCTTCTATATTATTAACTTCAATCAATTTAATTTTTTTTGGTAATTGGTATTCGATTGATTTATTATTAGAATAAATATTTAATTCAAATTGTTCATTTGGTTTTATTGGTTCATATGTAAAGTTACCTGCTAAATATATAAAAACAATTAATAGTGGTAACATTGTATACATACTAGATTTGAATGTAATTTTCATTTGTTCAAAAGATTTAGACATTATTTCTTTATTTATTTGCATTAATTTTTCTTGATTATCCTTGAAGGATTTACTTTTTTCTTGTAATTCTTTTGTTTCTCTTTTAATTCTTTTTAATAGTAATTGATCTGTTGTATATTTGTAAACTACTGTTGAGAAAAGTGTTGCAATTAAAGCTACAATTGCCATACCCACTGACAAATTATAATTAAATAAAGGTAAAATAATATTATCTATAACCATTTTATGCAATCATTTTTTTAAATGCAGGATTAAAGTCTCCCATATGTTCTTTTGCAATATCTTCATACATTTTGTATATAATCATTACTGCTAATAATATACCTGTACCTGATGTTGCAGCTCCCATTAAATCTGCAAATGCAGCTAATAATCCTACGGCAATACCACCCATTATTGTAAGTGGCATTATATATCTTGATAAATGTCTTTCAAGAATTCTTGGATCTGATCTAGTTCCTGGAATTTGTAATCCACTTTTGAATAAGCTTTTAGATAAACTATGTGCATCAGCACCACTTGTTTGAACCCAGAACATTGCAAAAATCATTGAACCAATAACTAAAAGTATTGTGTAACCTAAAATCCATAAATAAAAATCTGTTCCTAATAATAATGTTTTTTGTGTAATTACACTATTTAATACATTTGGTGCAGTTGCCCATCCTGAAATACCAGTTCCTGCAATACTTGAACCTGCCCCAATTTGACCTATTACATTATTTGTAAACCAACCAATTGATTGTCCTATAATGTTTTGTGAAATAAATTCACTTCCTGAATTAACCCAGTTATTCATAACTGTTGATAATAATTGTACATTTGCAAGTAATGCTGCAATAAATATTACAGGAATATTACTTGTATATAAAAAGTTTAAAGGATGTCTATATGAAAATCCACCATATCTTGCAATTTGTAACGGTATTTCAATTTTCATTGATTGTACAAATACACAAATTGAAAAAACTAAAACTGTTGAGAGTATTGGTAAAAATGCTAAAAAAAATCCTTGCCAATTGGCACTCATTGCAGTTGAAATTGATGACCAAAAAAATCCTGTTGCTTGCCAATTTACAATATCGAGTCCAAGTGCCCAACTTCCTGTATCATTAAATGGATTAAATATTCTCATAACTAATTGTTGTGCAACACCCGCTACAATAAATAATGATATTCCGGAACCAAATCCCCATTTGTTAATTACATCATCCATTAAGAGTACAACAAAACCACCTATAATTAATTGTAATATTAATAATGATTCAATAACTTTTTGTGCACCAAAATTCATTGCTATACCATCTATGACAGTTGCTGGTGCAAGTGCTCCTAATTTTACATAAACAATTGCTTCAAATAATACAAAACCTAAACCTAATAATCTACTAATACCATGATATCTTTTTTTACCAACTTCTGTTGATGTATCAAAATTAATTATACCTGAACCTTGTAATAATGATAATACAATTGATGCAGTTACAATTGGACCAATACCTAATGTCATTAATGAACCAAAACTTGCTCCAATGATTATAGATAATGTTTCAAATTGAGCTAATCTATCTTCACCTAAACCATAAAGAGGTAATGTACCTAAAATAAAGAATCCTATTAAAATTGCAAGTGTCCAGTACAATTTTTTTTTAAATGATAACTTTTTTTCCATCGGTTTGGAAACTTCTGGTATTAATGAAATCAATCCGTCTAATAAACCCATTTTTTATCCTATTGCTAAAAATTATGTCTTATTTATAAAGCTAACTTGATTTTTAAAATAGATTTAAAAACAAAATAAATTTATTTTTCTTATGACTTTACCAATTATAGTTGCACATAGAGGAAATAGTAATTATTTTGTAGAAAATTCTTTTGAAGCTATATTTACTGCTATACATAATAAAGTTGAATATATTGAAATTGATTTGCGTCAAACAAAAGATGGTCAAATTATTATATCTCATGATAATAGCTTAAGGCGAATTTTTAAAAAAAAAGGTGTTATTAGTTCTTTAACTCATAAAGAAATTTTAGATTTATGTTCTGATGGGACTGAAGTATTAACTTTAGATTATATTATTAAATTATTAAATGGCAAAACTAAATTTTTTTTCGAAATAAAAAATACTTGTAATGAATTTTTAGTTTTAAAAAAATTAGAGGAATTAAATTGTAAGGATTATATTATTGGCTCTTTTTTTATTGAAAAATTAAAAAATATAAGGAAACAAAATAGATTTGTAAATTTATGTCATATGAGTTTAATTCCTAAATTAGATTTAATTAGTGATTTTAAAAAATATAATATTAAATATGTCAGTATTGGAGATTCATTTTTATTTACAAAAAAAACTCATCAAAAATATGTGGATAATAATATTAAAGATATTGTTTTTACAATAAATTCTTTAAAAAAATGTAATAAATATATTAAATTTGGGGTTTTTGGTATAACTACTGATATTCCTTTTGAAATTGCAGATCATTATAAAAAATTAAATGCCGATTCTCTATTAATTAATAATTTAAAACCCCAAAAAAAAATTATAACTAAAAATTAATTTTAAGGTAATTTTAAAAATTAAAGATTTATACTATTTTTATGAATAAAATGAACAAATTAATATTTTTAATTGTGATTTTATTATCAGTTGCATTAATTTCTATATATTTAATGCCAATTAATGATATTGATATAAAATCAATTTTATTAAATAATACAAAACAGTTAGAAAGTTATTCTTTAAATGTTAATTTGGAATATGAAATTACTATTAATAATGAATCAGTTAGTTATAATAATAAAATATTTTCCCATATTGATATGGATTTAATAAATAAATTAATGTTTATTGATTCTTCGGTTATTTCATTATCTTCAGGTCAACAAAAAAATATTAAAACCAAAACTTATGTTGATGGGAATTTGGTATATTCTAAAATTAATGGTATTTGGGAATCTTTTCCAATTACTTCTGATATTTGGAACAATAATGATCAAATTATTGATTTAATTAGTGATATTGAAAGTAGTGAAATTAAAAGATTATCTGATGAAAAATTAAATGGTGTTTATTATTATGCATTTTCTTTATATCCTAATATGGATTTAGTAAAAGATAAATTAATTAGAGATTTGGGAGGAGATAGTAATATTGTTGAGTCTGAAATTTTAAATTATGAAAAAAATATATTAATTGATAAAGATACATTTAATATTGTAAATGTTGATGAAAATGTTTTAATTAAATTTTTTCCAAAAGATGTTAGATCGATAAATAAAATTGAAACACTTATTGTAAATTATAAAAACAAATTAAATTTCTATAATATAAATAATGATATAATTTTTGATTTACCTTCTGATCTAAAATTAACATTAAATGGAAGTGATATTAGTGACTCACCTTTGGTTGCAAATGTCTTTGCTGAAATAAAATAAAGCTTATAAATATGCATTTTTGTTAATTCGTATGGTTTATGATATTAGGCGCAATTTAAGATATTCATTTAATATAAAGGGTTTTCTTGCGGGTGATGATATACGGGGTGTAATGAAATTTAATTCAATTGGTGGTATGGACTCTATTGAAAATATTTGTGCTAATTTTATTTTTGGAAGAGAAACAAATTGTTTGACTTTGTTTGATAGTTCTTTGTATTTTTATGGTACGTTTAATCAATTGGAAAAAAATTATAGACGGGGAACTCCATTTAAACCTTGTGAATTGGAACAAATGAAGGATAAAGATCATAAATTTAAATATGGTGGTGTTAATGTGAACATGACTGAATTTGGATTTTTCAAAATTCCATTGTATAAATTAAATTTATCAAAAAATCAAAAACAATTAATTGATATTCTTTTTTTAGAAAATAGTTCTAACTTATTTGATTTGACTTCAGGTCTGGAGCAAGTTGAAATTGATTTTAAACATCAAGGTTTTAATACAATGTTTTCCCATTTTCCTAAGTTTTTAACGGAGTCTATATTAAAAACTAAGAGTTATTTTACAAAACAAGATACTATAAAAAATTATTTTTCAGAAACTTCTTCTTGAGAATTGTCTTCTTCTTCTTCTGTATTTTTTGTGGATAATAAATTTACTTTTCCACCAACAGATTCAATTTTTTCAATTGCTTTTTTACTTGCAATTAATACATTTATATTAAATTTTTTATCAACTGTTCCTTTTGCTAATAATTTTTCAATACCTAATAAATTTAAATCAATATTAATTATATTATCACTTTGTTTTATTTTACCACTTTTTAGCATTCTTTCATATAAGCTATTTAATTCTAGTGTGTTTATTGTAATAAATTCTTTTTTGGAACTATTTAAATTTTTAAATCCTTTTTTATTTAATCCTTTACCTAAATATAATTGTGCTCTTTGTTTGGTAGATCCGGCATTACCTCTACCTCCTCTATTACCTGCTCCTCTATGTTTTTTCATAGATCCCCATCCGTGAGTTGTACGAGCTCTCATCTTATTTGATTTTCTTTTTTCTTTTCTTGCCATTTTTTTAAATCATTTTTTTAATTAAATCATTAATTTTATTATTTCTATAACCTAACGCACCACCAATTGTAAAATGTTTTTTTATACCTTTTCTTTCAAATCCGCCTACTGGTGGATTTAATCTAAAGTATTTTTTATTTTTACTTGGGTCTCTTCCATCTTTTTCTAATTTTTTTTCACTTAGTAATTTTTCTGTTTCTGTATCAATTTCTCCCCATGTGATGAAATTTTCAACTTTTTTAACCATATTTTTATTTGAATCACTTAATTCAATTATTGAGCAATAATTATTTTTGTGTAAGTTTAACATTGTTAGAGTATCCTTTATATCTTTTCTAATTCCAGTTTGTCCTCTTATTCTAATTAATGCTATTTTCATTTTATAATTCCGTCAACTATTCCTAATTTTTCAATGTGACTTTCATTTATTTTTGTTTTTGTAAGCATCATTAATGCTTTTTCTAATGCTTTTAATAAGTTAATCGCTGAACTACTATTTCCTCTAATATTTGATCTTATATTTTTTATTCCAGCAGCTTTTAGTACTTTTGCAACTTCTTTATGACATACAAGTCCAGTACCTAATGGTGCAGGTAATAATTCAACATGAACTGACGAACATTGTCCTGATATTTTAAATGGTATTGAATGTGGTTCTATACTATCATCTTCCCAAGATCCAGATCCTCTTCTTATTTTAATTAAATTAATTTTTGCATTTCTATATGCTTTTTCTCTTGCTGGAATTGTTTCTCGACTTTTACCATAACCTAAACCAACATAACCGTTTTCATTTCCAAATACTGCATAAGTTGAAAATGATGGTTTATTTCCTTCTTTTGTTTTTTTTTGGGTTTGTCTAAAAGTTCTTCTTTTTCCACCACCAAACTTACCTTTAACTTGTCCTATATTTAATAATTCTAATGTACTATTTGGACATAAATAATCTAAAATTTCGGGTTCTTTAATTTTGTATCTTAAACTAAATATTTGATCTATGTCAGTAATTTTACCTTCTTTAACCAATTTTCCTAATTCTGTTTTAGGAACCCAATTTAGTAATTTCTCTTCAGATTCTTTTTTTAACTTTTCTTCCCTTGTTTGTCTTTCTTGATATACCATTTCAGCCATTTTTATTGAATTATCTATAGTGATAATATTTTAGTTTTAACACTTTCTATGTGTTTTGAGTAATCTGATGGATTTAATCCATTTTTTACAATTTTTGAAAATTTAACTTGAGATTTTTCTTTTAATAAATTACTATATTCTTCAATATGTTTTCCATTAATTCTCTCTTCACTTGGGAGCATTTCTTCTTTACAAGGTACATTTAATCCACCTTCAATTGCTCCTTTTATTGTTGCATATATTTTATTTCCTTTATTCATTAATTTTAAACCAGTATCAACACATACTTTTGATATGTTTTTTTTTAATGCCATTTTAGCGGCTAATAAACCTAATAAATATGCTGAACACATATTTGATTTACTTCCTTTGTAACCTTGTTTTGTTAATGTACTTCCGTTAATTGTTAAATGTACAGTATCTCCTTTTGGATTAAAATCTATTATTTGTATTGTAACATCATTATTACTAATTCTTACAACAAATCTAGGTATTTTAGATTTTAACAATTTTAATCTTTTTGCATAATCTGTTTTTTGTTCTCTTTTCCTTCTGTTTTTTACAGTATAGTTTTTTTTCATTTTTTAGTTATTAAGTTATGATCTTTAATGTATAATTTAATGTGTCGAGTGTTCCTAAAAAAACCTCCTCCAGCTTTTCTGTATAAATCTCTACATGTTTCTTTTGAACATATTTCATTTTCTCTTACTCTTTTAATTAATTCTCTTTGTGATCTTATTTTATTTATCCATGCTCTTTTATTTGAATTTAAATTTCTTCGTACTCCTTTTGCTGAACCATCTCCCTTTCTTCTACCTTTAGATTTTTGGGATTTTATTTTATTTGCACGAACTCTACTAACTCCTTTTTTTTGAATTTTAATTATACTTTTTTCTTTGATTAAACCTTTTATATCAAATTTTCTTATTGCAGCTTTAATTTTCTCTAATGATTCTAAGTTAAACTTTACTCTTTTTGGTGAACATTTTAATACAGTACTTGCCAATCGTTTTTGTGTTCTTAATTTCATTTTTCAGTATTATTTTCTTCTTTTATTTCTTTTTTATTAACTTCTTTTGCTTTTTCTTCTGACTTATTTTCTGTCTTTACTTTTTTTTCTTTTACATTAGTTTCTTTTTTGTTCTTAAACTTGTCTTCTTGATTTTTAATTAATTCTTCTGGTTTTTTACAACCCAATATTTTTAATTTTTTATTAATACATAATTTAATTATTTCAATTTTTTTTCTCATTCCAACTGTTTTATTAATTACAATACATACATTTTCTAATGATGCATTATTTAATTGATCAATATTACTAATATATAATTTTTTTAATCCAGTTAGTGTTAAACCTCTAACTTTTCTTGGAGTTCTATAACCATCTTCAACTCTCATTTTTCTTCCTTTTAATTTATGTCTAACTTTACTATCACTACCTCTTCCTTTTCTCCATTTATTTTTAATTCTTTTAAGTTTGTGTGAATCTTGAGCTAAAAAATTTGGTCTTTTTTTATTCTGCTCGATTTTGATTTTTAGTAATTTTTCCATTTTAAATTATTTTATTATCTTTTCTTGTTATGAATATACCATCTTGAAATATTCTTCTATCCATTTTTGTTACTCGAGTAATTAATTCTAATCTTGATGCCATAGATCCAACTTTTTCTTTATCTATTCCACTTAATATAAATTTTTGTCCTGTTAAATTAACATTTACACCTTCAACTATTTCACATTCTCTTGGTACTTTTTCTCCAAGGAAATTTTTAATTAATACTTTATTGTTTTTAACTTCTAAAGTCATTGGAAAATGTTTAAATACTGCTGAAAGTTCATATTCAAATCCTTTTGTAACACCTTTAATCATATTTTTTAAATGTGCTACAATTGTATTAACCATTTTTTTTTCTTTTTTTTTTTCTTTAATTGAATCTACTATAATTTTATTTTCTTCGGTTTTTATTATGATTGATTTTGAGTTGAATTTTCTTGATATTTCTCCTTTTTCACCCTTAATTGTTACAGCATTATTATTAACTTCAACATTTATTGATTGTTCTATTTCAATTTTTTTAATTAAAGGTTTTTTTTTACTTTTCATTTTAATATACGAATGCAATTAGTTTTCCACCAAGTTTTAATTCTTTTGCTTTGTCATGTGTCATTAATCCTTTATTTGTTGATACAATTAATATACCAAAATTGTGTGCAGGAAGGAATCTTTTTTCAAATTTTGTGTATTCAGAAACTTTTACAGGAAATCTTGGTTTAATACTACCACAATTATTTATTTTTCCAATTAAATCAATAATTAATTTGTTACCAATATTATTTTCAATAATTTTGTATTTTCCAACATATCCCTTTTCATTCATAATTTCTAAAATCAATCTAAATAGTTTAGAATTAAATCTAATTTCAATTTCACTCTTTCCTGTTTTTTCATAATTTAATATGTTTGACAGGTTTCCAGCAATTGTATCGTTCATCATTTTTTTTGATTTCCTCAATTATATTTTTTAAATCCTATTTTTATTGCAACGTCTCTAAAACATTGTCTGCATAAATCTAATCTATATTGATCTAAATGTCCTTTAATTCTACCACACCTTTGACATTTTTTAGTTGTAAAACCGCATGTTCTTTTTTTACCTAAGTTATGTTTTCTAAATTTATTTGCTTTAGCAGTTTTATGTTCAATCTGTTTAAGCATTTTTTTTGGGTCACTTGCAGTCATTTTATTCTTCTCCAAAATTTATTTTAAAATTTTCTTTAAAAAAGTCTAATGCTTCTTCTTTTGTGATACGGTGGCTTTTTCCAACTTTTCTAATATTTCTTTTTCTATTTTTTATTCTATATCCATTTCTAAATAAGGTTACTGTGCATTCAAGACCCATTACACCAACTTCTTGTATGTAGTCTATTCCTTTAATGTCAATATATTCATGAATTCCAAATGATAAATTTCCACCTTGATCTATTTGTGTTGGTTTTAAAATAAAATCTCTTGCATGTAAAAGATTATTTAATATTTCTTTTACTTCATCTCCTCTAATTGTAACTTTTGTTCCAATCGGTAAACCTTTTCTGATACTCCAAGTTTGTATTCTTTTATCTGTTTTACATCTAACTGGTTTTTTATTTGCTATTTTTTCTAATAATATTAATCCTCGTTCTAATTTAGATTGATCTTTACCTGAACCTATATTCAATGTTACTTTCTCTATTTTGATTTCTTTATTTACATTCATTTTATACTAATTCACTTTTTTTATTATTTCCCAAAACAAAAAATAATTTTTTTGGACTTTTATATTTTATATTTTCAATTTCAAATTCTAAATAATCTTCTTGTCTATTTCCAGTTTCAACAATATTTGTTAAAACAAGTTCTTTACCTTTGTTTCCTCCACCAAGGAACATACCAATACAATCTTTTTCTAATTTTAAACATTTTAATATTTTTTGATTTGGAATTTCAACTAATAATGAATCCCCAATTTTGTATTCATTATTTTTTGTTATAAAAGTTCTTCCGTCGTGTGTTGAATATGATATATTTTTGCCTTGTGACATCCATTTTTTTGTGATTTTACAAATTTTTTGTTTAGGATTTTTAGTTTCAGATAAATTTAATTTTCCATTTTTTTGTAAATTTACAATGTAATTTTCATTTATTTTTTCAAATGACACTACATCCATAAAACCAACTGGTCTTTTGATTGTTTTTACTTTTTTACCGTCAACTAAAACAACTCTGTCATTAATTAATTGTTTAGTTTCTTTTGTATTTTTTGTCATATTTGAAATGTCTCGAATTAAAATGCTAATTGGAATTGAGTTTTCTTTATTATGACCTGATGGATTTGGTTTTATTGAAAACGTGTTTTCTTTTCTTAATACATTCCATGTATTTGGAAATACCAATCTTTTAATATGTCTTTTAATCATTTTTTATTCTCTAATCTTTTTTTATCTTTTTTTAATGAAACTATTACGCAATTTGAAGGGTCCACAGGAATTTTTGATTTTGAACCATCTTTTTTTTCAACTTCAATTTTTGAAATTCCTATTTTCATTTTTTTAATATAAATTTTTTCAACTTCTCCTTCTTTACCTTTGAAATTTCCATTTATTATTTTTACTTTATCACCAATTCTTATAGGAACTGCATTTTTTTTATGTAATTCTTTTAATTCTTTGGATAATGGTGATGCTAATAATTTTCTTTTTATTTGTATAGGAGCATTAAATCTATATTTTCTTTGCTTTCTTGGTTTACTGCTGCTCTTCCACGTTTTTGAAAATGTTGTTTTCATTTTATAATATTGAATTTGCTATTTTTGCAATAGTTGGCCATCTTAATGCCACTTCTTTTGCAATAGGACCTTTAATGATTGTTCCCTTTGGTGTGCCTTTTTCATCTTTTAATACTACAACTGCATTATCTTCAAATTTTATTCTTTTACCATTTGCTCTTCTAAATGATTTTTTTGTTCTTACTATTACTGCCCAAACTACTTTTTTTCTCATGTCTGGTTTTCCTTTTTTAACTGTACATTTAATTAAGTCTCCAATTCCTGCAGCTTGTAATCTTCCTTTTCTTGTTTTCATATTCTTAACTGAAAATAATCTTATTAACTTTGCACCTGAATTGTCGCATGCTTCAATACGTGCTCCAAACGGCAATCCTCTAGTTATTTTACTTTTTACTTCTTTCATTTTTTCTTTTCAATTTTTTTTGTAATTATGAATTTTTTTGATTTTGATATTGGCCTACACTCTTGTATTTCTACTAAGTCACCCTCAGCTATTTCTATGTTTTCAGGCACATGAACACTAATTTTATTTCTTTTTTTGTAGTTTCTTTGATACTTTTTATTTCTAACTACAATTTCCCATTCAACTGTTGCAGTTTTTGCAGCTTTGAATTTTACTACATGTCCATTAAGTGTTTTACCACGCATTGTTATTTTTTCGTTCATTTTATTTGCCCATTTAATATTCTTGTTTTTTTTATTTTTTTATAATCTTGTTCATTTAACACTTTTAAAAACAAATCAAATTTTTTTGTTTCAAATGCTTTTTTTATTTTACTATTAATTTCATTTTGTTCTGCTAACAAAATTGAATTTTTTGTTATATCTATGACAAAACCTTTTTTGTCATTTAATGAAGCATTTTTTGCTTCTTTTATATGAATATAATTGCCTATTTTCAATTTTTATTTTTTGTTTCTTTTACTGTTTTTATTTTATTTTCTGCTGTTTTTTTACTTATTTTACTATCACTTTTTTTTCTTTGATTTGTCAATGTCATAATTTTCGCAATACTTCTTTTTAATTCTCTTCTTTGTGAAGTATTTTTAATTCCTGAACCCTGTGCAATTTGACCATTTACTTTTAATAATTCTTTTTCTAATTCTACAATTTTTACACCAAGGTCGGCGTCTGATATTGATTTTAAATCTCTGAATTTCATTTTTCTTCATTACTTATTTTTTCAACTTTTTTAGTTGTTTTTTTAGCTACTTTCTTAGTAGTTTTCTTTTTAGCTACTTTTTTTTTATCTTTTGATTTCTTATCTTCTTTTTTATCATCTTTTTTAAATAATGTTTTAATTTTAGTTTCTAATTTTGAAATGTCAATAGGTTCATCATAAATTTTTACATAATCTGGTAATTTTAATGTGTTTGGCATTATTCTTACTTGAATTCCAATACTACCTACATTTAATATTGCATTAACTATTGATGTTCTTACACCATCAACTGCAATTTGTCCACTTTTTTTTAAATAACCATCTCTATATCTCCATCTTTTTGATCTTTGAGCTGGTATTCTTCCTGTTAATACTATTTCACAACCTAATGCTCCTGCTTTCATTATATTTGATAATTCTCTATGTGCAATTGCTTTGAATTTTTTTGAACCTAATTTAGTTAATGCAGTTTTTACTCTTTCTGCAACAACACTAGCATTCAAAAAAGGATCTTCAATATCTTTTAATTCAATTTCAGGTTTTTCTAAATTAAATTTCTTTTCTAATTCTTTAGTTAATCTTTTTATAGTTTCTCCTTTTTTACCAATAACAATTCCTGGTTTTAAAACAGTTAAAATAACTTTGTCACCTAATGGAGTTTTTTTTAATTTGAAATTTGCAAGTCCAATCCCTGGTAATGTACTTAATAAATATTCTTCTATTAAAAATTTATTAATATTTTTTTTTATGAATTGTCTTTCAATCATTTCTTATCCTCACTTTTTTTTTCTTTTTTTTTTGGATGTGCAACAATTTCAATATGAGTTAGCTTCATAGTTCTTCCTCTATGTCTTGTTGCTCTATATTGTTCTCTTCCTTTATTTACACTTATGTGAATAATTTCTAAATTATTTGTATCTATACTTTTTGTTTGAGCGTTTTTTGTAATTGAATTTAATAATTTTTTAAATTCTAATGCAATTTTTTGCGGAAATTTACCTGGTCCAATTTTTCCTTTTTTATGACCTGCACCATCTGTAAATCTTTTTACGGGCATTGCCATTTGTTTTTCAATAACTTTATCTAATAAATATTGAGCTCTTGTGATTGTTTTACCTCTAAGATAATTTGACATTTCAATGGAATATTTAGTAGAAATTCTTAAATTTGTAGCTAATACCCTTGCCATATTTTCCTTATTGTAATTTTTCATTGAAAGCATATTCATTTATTTTACCTTTATTTTTTCTTAGCTGTGTGTGTAACTTTTTTTCTTGTTAATGCAAATTCACCTAATCTGTGTCCTAACATTTCAGGATTTATATTTATTTCAACAAATTCTTTTCCATTATGAACTTGAATTCTTTTATCTAATAATGGAGGTGTGATAACTAAATCTCTACAATGAGTTTTTAATTTACTTCTTCCTTTTTTAACATCTTCCATAAAGATTTTTTGTTCACTTGTAAAACCACGTTTTAAAGTTCGTCTTTCTCTTGAACCAATTAATGGCATAAATTCTGCTAAACTAAGTTTCTTAATTTCTTCTACTGATAGTCCACGTAATACAAATATTTTTGCCATAATTATCCTCTACCTTTTTTTCGACCTTGACTTCTTGGTCTTATTGAACCAACTTTACGTCCTGGTGGAGCGTTTTTAGGTGCTGGTTTTGATTTTGATTTATATGATGATCTTGAATTACCAAATGGGTGATCTGTAGCATTCATTGAATTTGCTGAAACTATTGGATATAATTTTCCTCTTGCTTTGAATTTTTTCATATTATTCCCAGCTTTTAATAATGGCTTATCTACTCTTCCACCACCTGCAATTACTCCAATATTTGCTCTACAATCCCAATTGATTGTTTTTTTCTTTTTTGAAGGTAATAATACAATAACTTTTTTATCTAATTTTGCAACAATTGTGGCACTAGTTCCTGTTGTTTTTACTAATTTTCCACCGTCACCAGGATTTAATTCAATATTAAATATACTAGTTCCCTCTGGTATGTATTTTAACATACAAGTATTAGCATTTTCAACTTTATCTGTATTAAATTCAATTTTTTGATTTACTAAAACATTATTTGGTGCAATCATTTGAACTTCTTTTCCATTATCTAATTTTACAGACATAACTGGAGCTGTGTGTGCACGACATCTAAATATATCTTGAATTTCACCACTAATTTTATGTTTTGGATTTGGGTGTTTAACATCTACTTTAAAATTAAAACTAGGTGCAGTATATCTTGGTGTACCTTTTCCCCGTCTTTGTGAAATAATTCTTTTACCCATTTTACATTAATCCTAATTTTGTCATTACATCAATTGCCATATGATCTTTATGTAATTTTACATATGCTTTTTTATAGTTGTGACATGTGTTTTGTGTTCTTACTGCATCTACTTTAACATCTAAAGCTTTTTCAACTGATTCTTTAATTGTTTTTTTGTTTGCTTTTTTATCTACTTTAAATACTAATGCATTAGTACTTTCAACTAATAAAACACCTTTCTCTGTTGGTATTACATTTTTTAATATTTGATTACTTTTCATCTTACATAAATAATTTATTTTTTTGCATTGTCTCTATCGCACTTTTTGTAAATAGTGTCAATCTACCAGGTTGACTTCCTGGTGCTAATAATTTTGCATTAATTTGATTTACTTTTACAATTTCAATCCCTAAAATATTTCTTGCTGATTTTTTTAAATCACAATCATTATCTACAACAATTAATGGGCCTGATTTTGTAACATATCTTCTTCCTCTTACTTTACCGTGACCAGCTCTTATTTTTCTAGTTTCTACTCTTTTTAATTCATCATTTAAATCCAATTTCAATAAACTTTCTTTTACTTGTTTTGTTTTTTTAATGTCTTTAAATGAATCGTCTAATATAAATGGATATAATGAACCTAATTTGTGTCCTCTTTTTTCTACAATTGTTTTATTTAAACTTGCACTTAATGCACTTCTAATTGCAGTTCTATTTTCTTTTTTATTTATTTTTTGAGTCCAATTTTTTTCAGCTTTAGGTGGATGTGCACGTCTTCCTCCAATAGTACTTGAAATAAATGCACCTCTTCTATGGAATTGAGTTCCTTTTCTTGAAAATCTCATTCTTGGGATTCTACTTTGACCAGATCCATATGCAGTATTAAATTTTCTTCTTCTATGACTCATATTTGCAACACATTTTTGTCCAGCTAATGGATCGGCACCATACTTTTGTCTAGCATTAGCTCTTAAAGCTAATACACATTTTTTAATCAAAGTATACTTTATTTGCTGATTAAACTGTTCAGGCATTTCTATTTTACCTATTTCTTTTCCATTTGTGTCGTATATTTTTAATGAATTCATTGTCTCAGATCCTTTTAATCATCATTTATCAGTCGGGAATAACCTCATCATTGACTATTGTTTTGATTTTTTTGATATGTATTTAACATTATCAATCATATTCATATATTTGTTTTCTCTTTTAGCATTTGATAATACAATTAATTTATTTGCTTTACCAGGTACGCTACCATGTACTAAAATATAATCGTTTTTGACTAAACCGTATTTTAAAAATCCACCTTCTGGATTTACTAAATCTGATTCATTTGAAATTTTAACTAATTGTTTATTATGTTCTGTTCTTAAATGACTCCCCCATCTCGAAGGAAACAAAACAGTATGTCTTACTAATGGTAACCACGGACCTAATGAACCAACACCTCTTTTATGTTTTTCTGACTTTGCTTGTCTTTCTGGTGTATTATATCTTCTTGTAGTTCCTTCATAACCTCTTCCTCTAGTTATACCGTGAATATCAACTTGGATTTTTTCTTTAAATACTTCATTAATTTTAATTTCTTTACTTAAATTATTTTTAATCCATTCAATTTTTTCATTATTATCTTTTCCATTTAATTCAACTTCCATTAAATCTGGTGCTTTTTTACCAATACCAGTTAATTTTGGTTGTGTATAAACAGTTATTGTAACTTTATCAAAATCATTAAAATCTTCTAATTTTTTTGATTCTTTTTTTTGTAATGGGAATCTTTTTGACATTTCTTTTTCTACTTTATTATTAAATTGACCAATACAATGTGTTCCATAATCATCTGTTTTATGAAATCTCACATTTGCAATTTTAATTGGTGGACATTCTATAACAGTTACTGGGACATTAACAATTTCACCTTTTAGCGGAGATGTTTTTTTATTATCTAAATATTGAATGTGAGTCATTCCTGCTTTATATCCTGCAAAAATCGGTAAGCCTATATTTTCGTTTAATTGAAGATTTCTAAGTCTAGGTGCGCTTTGTTTTTTGGCTTTTTTTCTTGGCCAAAATTGCATACTTCCGTGTCTTGGTGCGTTTGTTTTAGGCATTTTATAGTTTTTTATTTATTAATAACTAATACAATTTCCAAAATACAACGTCTAAATACTTATACGCTTTATTTTTGCATTGCCTCATTATCTTATTTATATCAAAATATTTTACTGTTGCATATTTTGAGGTTGCTTATTGATCAAACCATATAGTGAATTATATACTTTATTGCTAATGCAATAAATCAATAACTTTTTTATAGTTGATTTAGTATTTGGAGAAATTTTAGTTATTTTATAAAGCTTACTTTTTTTTATTTTTTTTCACTATTTACAAATATATTTTAAATAACTTTAATTTTCCACATTTATGGCTGAAAGTGTTATTAAAGACAATGCGCATATTATAGAATATTATTCTAGGGAAGATATAATAAATGAATTATTAAAGCAATCTAAAAATAAAGAAGTTGGAATTTGTTTTAATATGAAATATTATGGTCAAAGGCCAGATGTTCTTTCAAATGCTCAAGATATTATTACATTAGCAAAAGCTGGGGCAACTTCTTTTCATATTAGTCAAGAAACTTGGAGTGATCCTTTTTTATTACAAACAAATAATTCAAAAAAAGAAATGGATCAAATTAGAACTGGTTGGGATTTAATTTTTGATATTGATACTGATGATATAGAATATTCTAAAATTTGTGCTCATTTTATAATAAAAAAATTAAATGAATTTGGTATTAGTTCAACTGCTAAATTTTCTGGTGGTAATGGTGTTCATATAGGTGTGGTTTATGAATCATTTCCAAAAATATTTAATGGTCAAAAAATGAATTTTTTATTTCCAGAAGTTCCACGTATAATTATTAATTTTATTAGGGAAGATATGAGGGCTGAATTTACAAATTATTTTTTAAAAAATTATGATATTGAAAAAATTGTAAATAATATAAAAGAAAATTTATTTAATGATTTAAAGGATTTTTCTAAAGTTGAAAATAAATTAAAATTAAATTATTATAAAAATGGTTTTTTTGATCCTTTTAGTATAATAAAAGTTGATACTGTTTTAGTTGCTTCTAGGCATTTATATAGAATGTTATATTCTGTGAATGAAAAAACAGGTTTAGTTTCAATTCCAATTGATATAAATAATATATTGAATTTTGATAAAAATATGGCAAAAATTGAAAATATTGAATTAAATAATATTCTGTTTTTAAATAGAAATGTAAAAGAAGGGTGTGCTATTAACCTTTTAGTTCAGTCATATGATTTTCAAATAAAAAATATGATTGCTGAAGAAGAAAAAAGAAAAACATTAATTAATAGACAAAGAAATATTCCTAAAATTCCTGAAGAATATTTTTCTCCATGTATGAAATGTATTTTAAAGGGAATGAGTGATGGGAAAAAAAGATCTTTATTTATTATGCAAAATTATTTATCTAATATTGGTTGGACAAAAGAAGATACAGAATTACTTTTTAATGATTGGAATGATAAACATGATGAGCCATTGAGACCTACATATATTAAAACACATTTAAATTATCATGATAAACAAAAAGATAAAAAACTTCCACCAAATTGTGATAATAAAACATATTATGTGGATATGGGTATTTGTAAACCGGATAATTTATGTCAAAAAATAAAAAATCCTGTGAGTTATACTATTAGAAAAGCAAATACATTTATTGAAGAATTTGAAAAGAAATCTAAAAAAAATAAAACGCAGAAATAATTATGTTTATAAATACATCAATTTCTCCGTAATATATAAAATGACTGCTCCAAATAAAAGATCAAGAACTTATGCAAGAGTTAAGGTAAAATTACCGGGTGGAAATACAGTAACTAGATATAAACTTAGAAAACCTAATAATCATAAATGTGGTTCTTGTGGTTCTGTTTTACATGGTATTCCAAGAGAAAGACCATGTAATTTTGCAAAACTTTCAAAAACTCAGAAAAGACCAGAAAGACCTTATGGTGGTGTTTTGTGTAGTCCATGTATGAGATTAAAAATTAAGAGTATGACAAGATAATAAGAAGTTGTTTCAATTTATTAACGTGGATTTAATTTTGGTGACAAAATTAATGAGGACATAAATTGGAGACATAAATTGAAACTATTTCTTTTTGAGGTATAAAAAAATGATGAATGTAGGAAGAATATGTATAAAAATTTCAGGTCGTGAAGCTGGAAAGACTTGTGTTATTATTGAAAAAAATGATGATAATTTTGTTACAATTATTGGTGAAGTTAAAAAAAGAAAATGTAATATTAAACATTTAGATCCAACTAAAACTGTTTTAGATGGTGATTTAGAAAAAGAATTTGAAAAATTAGGTTTTACTTTATTTAGTTCAAAACCAAAACAAGAAACAATAAAACCTAAAAAAGAAAGAAATGCTAAAACAAATAAACCGGCAAAAAAAGAAAAAAAAGAAACTAAAGTAGTTAAAAAAACTACAAAAAAAATAGTTAATAAAGAAGAAAATAATTAATAAAATTATTTTTTTTCATATTTTTTGAAAATTATTCTATTTTATTGATTTTTTTTCATATTTTATTAAAAAGTTTTTTTTAAGTTAAATCTATATTAATAAACATGAAAAAATATTTTAATTATATTAAACCACTATCCCTTTCATTTTTGTTAATGAATTCTGGTTGTGGTTTAGTGAATGATAAACCTGTGTATGAAAAACCTGAGTCTTATCAATCTTCAAAAATTATTTCAAAATCAATTGAAAAAACAATTGATGATTTTTTTAAAAATTCTAATTCCAAACAATTAAATGTAAATTTTAAACAAGATGATTATCAATTAGAATTAAATCATAAATTTTTACAAGTTGATTCTAAACCCAAATCTTTAGATTCAGAGAAATATAATATTTCTTTTTATTGTTCTCCAAAAAATGATAGTTTTTTCAAATTAAATTTATTAGATGGTGATAATAAAATAAAAGAGACAATAAAATTACAAGCGTATGTGTTTGGAGATAATATTTCATTATCAAATTCTGATGATAATAATATATATCCCTATTCAAATATTTTTGAGAGTGAATTAAATAATTTAAACGACTTTTTAAAAAATGTAAATATTGATGATTATTCTAATTTATTAGAAAATCAAAAACTTTTATTTTCTTTTTTTGAACCTTCTAAATATAATTACTTTTATTTTTATTTAAAAAATAATACAAATCCTGATTCAGATTTATATAAATCATTTAGCCAATATACGAGTTTTACTTTTGATCAAAATTTATCATTTAATTATGAACTTGAAGGTCGACATAAAAAAACAGGAGATTATTTTGGTTTCAGATTTAATGCAAATACTAATTCGAGTAATAGTTATGATGTATTAATTGATAGTTATTATAATTTTGATAATTTTTTTAGATTTGAGGGTGTTTTTAATAAAGAATTAACTCCTATGAATTTTGATGAGTTTTGGATTGAAATTGATTCTAGTAAATATAATTCATTATTGTGGATTGATAGAGAGGGAAGTGTAAATGAAGGTTTTGGTGTGACTTTTTCTTTTGAAGAATTTAAGAATGATTATATGACTTTAATCGAAGAACCTTTACAAACCTTTAGTGATTTAACTTCTTTTAATCCACTTTAAAATGGATTTTAAATTATACATATTATTATAAATTATTTTTTTTAGAGTTTATTATGAATTTATTAAATAAAATTACTCTTGTGGCTAGTCTGACTGGTCTTTTAGCAACAAACCCTGTTTATTCAGTTGATTTTAAAGATGTTCCAAAAGATCATCGTGCATACAAAGATGTAAAAAATTTAGTTTCTAAGGGTATATTCGATGACGATTATATTTTTCGTGGTAAACATAATGTAACTAGATATGAATTTTCAATGGGATTATCTCGTCTTGCGAATTATTGTGAAACTAAAGATGACCCTACTTATAGAAATGTAACAAGATTAGTTACAGAATTTTCTAATGAATTAGCTTTATTAGGTGCCGATGTTGATGCATTAAGAGCAAAAACAATGGAAAATGAAAAACGTCTTGATAGTGATGATTCAACTAATTCTAATGGGGATTATAATTTAGATTTACTTGCACCGTTATTTGGAAATCAAATTAAGATTTTAGATTTAAAAAATACAATGGACTCTGAAAGTCAAATTGGATATTTTATTAATTCATTTGAGTTTTATAACAAAAATAAATCATTTGATGGTTATGTTTGGTTTTCTTTTAATGGAAATGAGAGAAATAGAGATAGATTGGTTTCTCAATTTGATGATGAAAAAACTTTAAATTTTTTTTCAAGATGGTTTTCTCCAAAAAGAAAAGTAACTCTTTACACATCTTTGGAAGATTTAAGTGAAAATGAATCTGATGCTGATTATTTTTGTAAAGCTTCTCAAAGAGGATTTGTGTTTAGTTGTGATTCAGCTAAATGGTAATATATTAGGATATACATCTTTCTATTGAGTAATTTTTTAAGCCAATATTTTATAAATGTTTAATTAAAACTAAATTCTACGGGGGTATGGTGTAATCCGGTAGCATAGCCGGCTCCAAAATTTTGGAGCGATGAGCTTTGGCGATGACTTAAAATATGGCGATACCGGCTGATCTGGGTTCAAATCCCAGTACCCCCATTTTTTTAAAATGACAGATCATAAAAAAAAAGAAAAAAATGTGGTGAGTTTAATTGAAATTCTAAGTGATTCTGAATATAAATGTACTATTTTAAAAGATCACAGGGGTGAATTTGATATTATTGATTCTGATGATTTAATGATTGTTATTGATAAGGATGATTAAAACAGATTATTTTTTAAAGTATTATAATTTAAATAAAATATGTCTTCTTTAGATTTTGAAATTAAAAGAAAATCTGTGCATTTAGTGAGTTTAACTTATTTATTTTTATTTACTTTTGTTGAATTTTATTTTAATTATAAAATTGCAATTTATTTTTTAACTTTTTTATTAATTATACATTTTTTTTATGAGGAAATTAGACTTAGGAAAGCGAGAAACTTTTTTGAAAAATATTTTAAAAAGTATACAACAAAATTAAATCAATTTCATAGATTACATGAACAAAATTCAATGTCTGGTAGTTTTTATATGCTATTAGGTATTGTTATTTCATTAAGTATTTTTAATTATAATATTGCAATTGCAGTTATATTAATGGCGATTTTTGGTGATTTGTTTGCAGCTTTGGTTGGAAAGAAATTTGGAAAAACTAAATTTTTATCAAAAACTTTAGAGGGTACGACGGCAGGATTTTTGGTTAATTTAATTATTGCATTTATATTTTTAAGAGGTAGTTTTGAAATTTTTGGTAATTCTACATTATGGAATGTATTAAATAATATATTTACTAATTTTAATTTATTAGAATTAAATTTATATCTTATTTTTGCAGCTGCTTTTTTTGCAAGTTTTGCAGAATTATATTTTGAAAATATTGATGATAATCTATCTATACCTGTTTTTTCAGGTTTTTTTACATTCTTAATTTTTATTATATTTTTTTAATAATTCAGCCATACCTTTTTTATGACCTGCTCCAATAATACATAAAATTAATTTGTCTTGTTCTTTTTTACAAATTCTTAATATTTTATTTACCATAAACACATTTCTTTCTTCAATTAAAACATTATAAAAAACAGGTACATTTGGTTTTAACATTTCAATTATTTTATCAATTTGATCTTGTTCTGGAACTCCAGTTATATCAAATGCTATTTTTTCTTGTTTGGTAAAAAATGATTTTATAATAAACCAAAATAATTTTAATTTTTGTTTAAATGTAAATAATTTTGAAAATCGTCTTAATGTAATTTCAATATTTTGATCAATAAATGCAACTGGTATTTTATGTTTATTTGCAGAAAGAATTCCAGCTTTCATATCATCTCCAACTTTTGTTCCAATTTTACTTGCAATTTTTTTTTCAATATAACTTCCGATTAATGCAAATACATATCCACTAAATCCAATTCTTTTAATTAAAGATAATGGATATTTTCTTTTACCTTTTTGAAATAAACCAATTGCTCTATTTTTATCTAATTCAATACAAATTATGTCAGGGTTATTTTTTTGAACAAAATTATTTATGTCTTTTACACTTTTAGGACTAATGTGGCTAGTTCCAAGTAATACAATTTCATTTGAATTAATTTTTATTGATTCCATATTATATGAATAATTTCTTTTTTTAAAATCCTATCTATAATTTTTTTATTAATAATGAATTTCAAAATGATGAAAATAAAAATAAAGAATTAAAAGGCTAATTAAGATTGAAATTAAAATAACTGAAAATGTGGATAAAAAATGTATTAATAATAAATATATTGTAATTAAACTTAAAATAAATATATATCTACTCCTTCCACTAAATAATATATAAATTCCTGCTTGTGGTGGATATGGTATTAAATTGTATATAATAAACCATAAAATAAAATAATTTGCAATTACATATTCATTTCCAGTATTATAAAAGGGACTTTTTAATATTATTGTATATAAAATTAATACGAAAAGAAAACCAAAAAAATAATTCCATCCTATATCACTAAATTTACTTCTTTTTTCTTTATTTATTCTTTTATCTATTATTGGACTAAAATTAAAACAATATGCAAATATTTTTCTTTTGTTTGATCTAAAATCTTTTAATAATTTATTTTTTACTTCAACAAATCTCATTACTATTAATGATTCGATTACCATAATTAATATATAAATTATAGAACCTAAAACTAAACTTCCATTTGTTAACCATAAAATTACAAAAAATATAAATGCTCCAATTAATTGTACATTAAATTTTGCTTTATAGTATAAAATCGATGAAAAGACTTTAATTCCTGTAATATAAAATGTAAATGTAATAAAAACAATTGCAATGTGGTAAAATAAATAATATATTGAATTAACAAACCCATCAACTTGATTAAAATTTGTAAATGAAATACCAATTCCCAATAATAATGATATTAAAAGAAGATCTTTAATTTCACTTTTTTTTACATCAAAATTTTCTTTAATGCTTAGAAAAACCTCTTTTATTGAAAACATATTATAAAAATACTATTTTTGATTTATTATCTTTTGGGTTTTTAAATAAAAAATATTAATAAAAAAATTAATTTTCTCCTTCTTCTTGTGTAGGAATTGCATTTTTTGATATTATCATTATATCTCCAATTGCTTTAATAAATGAATGTGGGATTACAACTCCTTTTGCAGCACCTAATATTTTTGCTAAATAAGAATTTTTAGAAGCTCTAACTCTCCATCCATATATTTTATTACTTGTAATTATGCTTTCTTCTAAATCTCCAAAATATTCACCTGTGTCAGTAAATACTCTCATGTCAAAAGTTTCAGAAATTTTCTTCATTTTAATCATATTAATACCTCTTTATATTCAATATTCATTTATTGTAATTTAAATAATTTTCGTCAAATTGTATAATTTAAATTATAATATTGAAATAGCTATTTTATAAGCAAAAAAAAATAAACATAGTACATTTAATACTTCATTTATAAATCCTAAGGGCGCCAATAATAAATAAATCGCAAAAAATAATTCAATATTTGTAATAAAATCTCCAAAAAAGTAATAATCCTTAACTAAAAGTAAAAATCCGTGTAACATTACAAATTTCCAATAATGTATTTGAAATATAATCATTATAGTTGAAGTAAGGCTTAATATATCTAATAATATTAAAATTTTATATAATAAATCATAAATCATAAAATTTCGATTTAAATACATTTTAAAAAATTATGCACTGGTCAATTGTAATTAAACTTTTTAAATAATTATTGAATTGTTTAATTAGTGATTAAACCTAGAAAATATCAATTATCCATAATTAATACTGCATATAATAAGAATACATTAGTTGTACTACCAACTGGTCTTGGAAAAACTTTAATTGCATTTTTACTTTCTAGAATTTTTTTAAATAAATATAAAAATAAAAAAATATTATTTTTTGCGCCCACACGACCATTAGTTTTACAACATGAAAAAAATTGTAATGAAATATTATCTGAATTTAAATCAATTTCATTTACTGGAAGTATAAAAAGTGATAAAAGAAGTGAATTATTTAAACAAAATGACATAATATTTTCAACACCACAAGGATTTGAAAATGATATTATATCAAATAAAATTAATCTTAGTGACGTATCTTTAATTATTTTTGATGAAGCTCATAGGTCTGTTGGTAATTATTCATATAATTATATATCGAATCAATTTAATAAAAAAAATAAAGATGGACGATTATTAGCATTAACTGCAAGCCCTGGTTCAAACATTGAAACTATAGGTGAAGTTTGCAAAAATTTATTTATTGGTGAAATTGAATATCGATCTGCATATGATCATGATGTGCGCGAATATGTACAAGATTCTGCTGTTATTGAATTAAAAATTAAATTTCCAGATGAATTAAAAACAATTCAAAGCTTATTAAATTCCTGTTTAAAATCAAAATTAAAAGACATTAAAGATAGAAATTATTTAAATTTTGATTTAAATGTAATTACTAAAACTAAATTATTAATGTTACAATCAAAATTAAGTAGAGAAATAATTAATGGAGATAAAAATATGGATCTTTTGATGAGTGTTTCATTATGTGCACAAGCATTAAAATGTTCTCATGCAGTTGAATTATTAGAAACACAAACTTTACATAGTTTAAATGACTATTTTGATTCTCTTTTTGAAGATAGTAAAAAAACAAAAGTTAAAGCAACAATTAATTTAGTAAAAGATTCTAATTTTATAACAGCCCGAAATTTAACAAAACAATTATTGAGTAAACAATTTATTCATCCTAAATTGGGTAAATTAAATGATCTTTTAAAAAATAAATTTTCAAATAATAAAAAATTTAAATGTATTATTTTTAATCAATATAGAGACAGTGCAATTTCTGTATATAATCATATAAATGGTATTGAAAATGTTAATCCAATTTTATTTTTTGGGCAGGCAAAAAAAAAAGGAATGGGGCATTCACAAGTTGAACAAAAAAGAATAATTGAAGATTTTAGAAATTCAAAATACAATGTACTTATTGCAACCTCAGTTGCAGAAGAGGGTTTGGATATTCCATTAGTAAAGGCAGTAATTTTTTTTGAACCAGTTCCAAGTGCAATTCGTACAATACAAAGAAGGGGAAGGACTGCAAGAGATGATTATGGTGAAACTTATGTATTAATTAATGAAGGAACCCGTGATGAGGCATATAAATGGTCAAGTTTTCATAAAGAAAAAAGAATGTATAGAATTTTAAAAGATTTAAAAAATGAATTAAGTTTAGTTAAGGTGAATAAAAATGATAAACAATTAGAATTTGATAAAATAAAAACTTTAGCAAAATCAATTAATATGGATGACGAACATATTGAAAAAAATAAACTTGATTTGGATTTTAATAAAAACATTAAAGTATCGGATTTTGAAAATGATCCATTATTAGAAGATGATGAAATCACTTTAGATGTTGGTAATAATTTACAATTAAATCTTAATAGTTTTGTTTCAAAAAATAAAACAGAATTAAAAAAAGAAAAAAATGATTTTTTGATTATTGTAGATCATAGAGAAAAAGCAAGTAATTTAATTAAAGAATTTGAAATTCACAATATAAAAATTAATTTAAAATCATTAAATTGTGCTGATTATATTTTATCTGAAAATGTTGCAATTGAATATAAATTAGATGATGATTTTATACAATCTATATTTGATGGAAGATTATTTACACAAGCAAAAGAACTTTCTTCATTATATTTGAAACCTATTATGGTAATAGAATCTAATAATGGAATATTTAATACAAATAATATTTCTAATAGTCAAATATTTGGTGCAATTACCAGTTTACTCCTTGACTATAATATACCTGTAATTTTTACAAGAAATAAAAAAGAAACAGTAGATTTTTTTATTTCAATTATAAAAAGAGAACAAGGTGATAATTTCAAATATTTTAATCCACATACTTCAAATAAGCCTAAAGATACAATTGATCAAATTGAATATGTTATTAGTGCATTACCAAGTATTGGTTTTAGTTTAGCCAAAGTACTTTTATATCATTTTAAAAGCCTAAAAAACATAGCCAATGCAAAAATGTCAGATTTATTAAAAGTTGAAAAAATTGGTGAATCTAAAGCAAAGTATATTTTTGATATTTTTAATAAAAAAGTGAAATAAATCCAAATTTCTATATTTTAAATATACAAAGAATTTAAAAACTGAATTAAAATTCTCAAGTTATAGGAGGAATATAAAAAATGGAACCAGAACACGTACACGGCCCAGATTGTAATCATGATAATGACGACAATACTGAAGATTTTTCAACAGAAGAATTAGTTTTTGCTGCTAATGATAAAGTAGATATTTTAGTAGATTTATTAGTTAAAAAAGGATTAATTACAGAAGATGAATATGAACAAGAATTAAATAGATATTATAAGGAATTAGAAGCAGAAGAAAATAATGATTCTAATAATTCTGAAAATAATAATCAATCAGATTCATCTCAGGAATAATAATTTTTTAATTTTTTTTATTATATTCTTTTAATTTTTCAAGAGATTCAATAAAATTTTGAATTATTGGACGTTGAAATTTACATAAATAATGACTATAGTGTTTTCCTTCTTCTAATTTGAATAATCCGACATAATTAAGTGAGTTTTCTTTTGGTTCAAAAGTTGTGTATAAAATTATTGGTTTGATTTTTAAAATATCGGATAAGAGCTCTCTGGGTATTCGATCCAAATTTAACATGTATTCTGCAGGTTCATAATATAATCCTAAATATTCATCTGGAGACTCCTCTAATTCTTTTTTACAAACTGATAAGCTTCTAACTTTGACTAATTCATATGGAAGTTGATTTTCTTCTAAAATATCTGGAATTTGTTGTCTAAGCATCCATGCTTGACTACTATTGTCACAATAAAAAAATTTGTTCATGGCTGTTTATTTCATAATTGATTTTTAAATATTTGTGTATTATTAAATAGATAATTATTTTTATAAATACTCAGCTTTTATGTAGGTTATGATAAGAAAACCAATTGTTTCAATTATGGGTCATGTTGACCATGGGAAAACATCTATATTAGATTCAATTAGGAAAACTAATTTGGTTTCACGTGAGGCTGGTTCAATAACTCAACATATTGGTGCAACTGAAATTTCTTTTGATTTAATTAAGGAACAGTGTGGGGATTCAATTAAAAATACTATTGGAGAAAATTTTCCTGGTTTATTATTTATTGACACACCTGGTCATGCAGCATTTACAAGTCTTAGAAAAAGAGGTGGTAATTTAGCTGACATAGCTATTTTAGTTATTGATATTAATGAAGGTTTTAAGCCACAAACAATTGAAGCAATTGAAATATTAAAATCATATAAAACACCTTTTATTATTGCATGTAATAAAATTGATTTAATACCTGGTTGGAATTTAAAAAAAGGTTCTGATATTATTAGTTCAATAAATTCTCAAATTGATAGTGTAGTTAAAATTTTTGAAACTAAAATGTATGAGATAGTTGGTAAATTATATGAAATGGGCTTTAAAGCAGAAAGATTTGATAGGGTTAGTAATTTTTCAGATGAATTAGCATTAGTTCCAATATCTGCAAAACATAATTTTGGATTAAATACATTATTAATGATGGTTGGTGGGCTTGCTCAAAAATTTTTAGAAAAAAGTTTAGAGGTTCATTTAGATGCTCCTGCAGAAGGTATTGTATTAGAGGTTAAAGAAGAGCAGGGTTTAGGAACTATAATGAATGTTTTAATTTTTGATGGTACAATTAAAAAAAATGATATTTTAATAATTGGAGATGTTGAAGAAACTAAAGTTTCAAAAGTCAAATCATTATTAATACCAAAGACTGTTGGCGATATTAGAGATAAAAAAACTAAATTTATATCAGTTAATTCAGTTCAAGCTGCGGCTGGAATTAAAATATCTGGTTCTGATCTTAATGGTGTTTTAAGTGGAATGCCATTTAAGGCTGCAAAAAATGAATTGGAAATTGAATCGATTAAAGATGAAATATCAAGTCAAATTGAAGAAGTTTTTTTAGATGTAAATAAAGATGGTTGTATAATTAAAGCAGATACTATTGGTTCATTAGAGGCTTTATTGATGTTGTGTAAAGAACATAATATAAATGTAAGAAAAGCAAGTATTGGAAATATTAATCAAAAAGATATAATTGAAGCTGGAATTGATACTGATTTAATTAATAGAACTATATTAGGATTTAATATAAAGTGTGATGTTTCCCACGATGATGTTAAATTAATATTATCTGACGTAATTTATTCTATAATTGATCAAATGGAAGAACATAAAAATTGGGCTAAAATAAAAGATGAACAAGGAAAATTAAAAGGATTAAACGTTCCATCAAAAATTGAATTATTACCTCAGTTTGTTTTTAGAACCAGAGATCCTGTAATAGTTGGTGTAAAAATATTGGACGGGAAATTAACATTAGGTACAAAATTAATGAAAAGTGATGGTTCAGTTATTGGTGAAGTTAAAGGTATTAAAAAAGGAAAAGAATCAATTAAATTTGCAATAGCTGGTGATGAAGTAGCAGTTTCAATGACTGGTTTTACATTAGGAAGGCAAGTTTTAGATGATGATGTATTATTTACAAGTCTTAATGAAGAAACTTTTTTAAAATATAAGGAATTAAAAAAATATGTACCGAGTGAATATAAATCAGCTTTAAGTGAAATTGCAAAAATAATGCGTGAAAAAAATCCTGTTTGGGGAATTTAAAAAAAAGTATGTTTTTTAAATTTGTTTTATAATTTATTTTTATGGATAAAAAATTATATAAAAAATTAAAACAAAAAAAATGGTCTGAAGAAGAAATTTTAAAGACTGCAAATATAATTAAACGGAATAAACAAAAATCAATTAATTTAGAATTTCAATATTTTTTAATTTTACTTTTATGTATTATTGGAAACTTATTGGCATCTATTTTAGTAATTCCAATTTTAATCAAATTTAATAATAATTTTGCATTTGTATATGTCTTTATTACAATAATAGCATTTGTTTTTGGTGTTTTAATTAATTATGCATTAGGTGAACTTGAAATTATAGATGATAAATACTCTACATTAGTTTTGATTTTTGTATCTTTTATTATTATATTTAATTCAGTTAATGTACTTGATTTTTCAAATACAATTACTCAAAATATTTTATTATCATTAGGAAGAGAATCAATAATGCTTGAACCTTTTGCAATTGGATTAATATATTTTATTGCATATTTAATTCCATATAGTTCATTTAGATATTCAAATAGAAATAGGTTGGCATTATAAAAGAAAAAAAATTATTTTTTTAGTTGACTTTTTAATTTTCGTCTTGTTCCTTTTTTATCTCTAGCTCCAATTTCTTTTAAAGGTAATCTATCCTTTGGATTTCTAAAAGTTCTGAACCTATCAATTTTATTTTCATTTTCAATTTTAAATTCTTCAACTTCTGGAGCTTCAATGTTTTGAATTTTTTTTACAGTCTCTTCTACTTTACTTGGGTATTTTTTGACTTTTTTCGTCTTTTTGTCTTTTTTTTTTCCCATATAAAACACCTTTTATGTTTTTTAATATATATCCCCGCTGCCGGATTTGAACCAGCGACACATCGGGATCTGCAATCAAACTGAGTAAATATCATCCTGTTCATTTCAAATGAAAGTCTTTTACTTTTTACAGCCGATTGCTCTACCAGGCTGAGCTAAGCGGGGTTTAATATTTGAAGCTTCTGATTGGCTTATAAGTTTTTTGATTAAAAAGGGCCGATACCGGGATTTGAACCCGGACTAGGAGAGCCACAATCTCCTGTGCTAACCAGGTTACACTATATCGACCATGGAATAAAATTGAATATTAATTGTCTTTTATAAATATAACTTTGAATTATTTATTTTTTAGATAATCTTTTAGCTATTTTTAAAAAACTTTTACTTGAATCTATATGCAAAGAATAATCTGTTGATAGAATATTATTATGTAAACAATCATTGATTATTTTATCTTTTTTAATTGTTCCAAATAAAGGTAATTGTAATATTTGTTTTATTTCGTCCGATTTAAGTTCAAATTTAGAATCAGTTTGTTTATTGATTATAAAACCCATAAAATTTTTGTTAAAATGTTCAAATATATTTTTAGTTCTCAATGCTTCTTTAACACTCAATGAATTTGGTTCAGTAATTAAAAGTAATTCTGAACATGCGTTTGTAACTATCATTGATTCTTTTGATAATGAAGATCCAGTGTCAACTATTACAAATTCAAATTTATTCATTAATTTTGAAATAGAATTATTAAATTTTGATATATTTGGGGAATGTAAATGGTCTAATTTAAATGAACTAGTTATATAATTTAATCCAGACTCAGTTTGATTTATAATTTCAAAAATACTTTCTTTTCCTTCATTAACTTGATTAATATGTTTATTATTATTGTTGAAATACATAGAAAAATCTGGAGAATTTAAATCCCCATCGATTGCAATGGTACTTATTTTCATCTTTGTTAAACTATTTGCAAGATTAAGAGATATTGTGGTTTTACCTATTCCCCCTTTTGATCCTACTATACCTAAAAATCTAGTCATGTATAATAATTATTTAATTTTATTATAAAATTTACTCTAAATTCTCAGCTTCGATTGTTTTTAAATTATAATCTAATTCAATTAATTCTTGAACTAATTTATAGAAGTCTTCTAGATCATTGTATACAAATTCTAATTTTTTTTGAGTAAATTCAAATTTTTCATTATGGTCATCCTTAAAAATAATTGTAAAATGTTTTCTAAATAAATTTATGGTTTCAAATTCATTTTTAATCAATAATTGTCTTATTTTTCTAAATTGATATATATATTCAGATATTTTATCATTTTTTAAAAATTCATTTAATTTATTTTCTCTTTTTATTTCATATTTCTCTAAATTATCCATTAATTCTTTTTCAATTAAATCACTAATAATAAATTCTCGAATTTCTTTATATGTTTCTAACACGCTATTTAATGTATTTAGTATATTATCTACATTTTTTATATTTTTTAATGTAACCCTAATAAGATTATAAGTCATAGAAAATTTAATTTTAATTGTAGCTGGGTTAATTTCTGACATAATACTATGTATTTGTTAATACTAATAAACATTATTATTTTATTGTGTAATAAAAAAATTTTCTTCTTCGATTTTTTTAATCAACTTCATATAACCATTTAACTTTTCAAAAAAATTTAGAACTTCTTCTGTTCCAACTTTAACTGTGCCATATTCGTCATCTTCAATCATCATACACATATGTTTTCTAAATTCACAATGTTTTGTAAAATCTGATTTTACAATTTTTCTGATTTTTCTATAAAATGATATAAATTCATCAAATTCCTCTAAATTAATTAGTTTTTTTAATAAATTTCCTTTATATACTTCAATTTTTGGAATATTTTCAATCAAGTTTTTTTCATAAGCAAGACATAGTAAATATTCTCTCAAATAATACATGGTTGATATCATTCTATCAATACCATTTCTCATCATATCAACAGTTTTTGTATATTTTAAACTAACATAGATTATATGATCAACTCTTTTAAAATCCTCTTTTGCTAAATAATAATTATTATTTGAATATTCTTCACTATCGTTTTCCATTTTCTACAAAGGTTTTTATCTCTCTTATTAGATTGTCATAATAATTTTTGACAATATCTTTTGTTAATGCACACAATTTGTATTCTTTATTTGCTATAATTAATTTGTCTTTTTTTTTAAAAACCATTGGGCTTTTTTTATATTCTTCTATTGTATTTGATATTTCATTTAATATCTTTTGTAAATTATCACTAATTTTAACCTGTTTTTTTAATTCTAAAATACAATCACCTATTATTTCTATCAAATTAATTAATATTTTTTGGCTATATTCTGTTTCATTATAATTATTGAATATAATGTTGAAATTTTCTAATTTTTTGGAAATTGTATTAATTTGGAATTGCACCTTATAAATGATTACTGATTTCTTATAAATTTATCTTAATTATAAAACAATATTTGTAGTTAATCTTTATTGGATTACAGATACTTTTTTAAATCCTTATATTTTTCGTTCGTTATGGCTTATTTAAAGACAAGATCAAAAAGAAAAATTTCAGGTGGAAGATTTTTCAATTATACTCCAAGACGAAAGTCACAATTAGGTTCAAATCCAAGTTTAACAAAAATTGGAGAAACCAAATTAAAAATTGTTAGAATAATGGGTGGAAATAAAAAAAAATTACTTTTAAGAGCTGAATTTTGTAATTTAGCAAAAAAAGATGGAACTTTTTCCAAAATAAAAATTAATTCTGTAGTTGAAAATCCTGCAAATAGACATTTTGTAAGACGAAATATCATTACAAAAGGTTCAATAATTTCTACTGAACAAGGAAATGCAGTTGTAACAAGTAGACCTGGACAGGTTGGCGTTATTAATGCAAAATTAGTTTAAATTTTTTACTTTTTAGATATGTTTATATAATTTTTTATAGAAAATAAGTTTATGAATATTTTAATTAATTTAAGCCTAGTATTTTTAATTTTTATTATGCTGATCATATGCGGTATTTTTATGTTTAAATTATGGGGTATATTTAATGCAGTTTATTATGGAGGGAAAAAAAATTATTTTAATCCATTTGAATTAAAAGCAAGATTTCAATTTATGATGTTTTTTTGGCCAGCCTTTTTTGGAAGAAAAACAAATTTTCCTCTAGAATTTTATTATAATTTAAAAGTTGTTAAATGGTGTTTATTGGCTATTATTATATTGATGTTTATTGCAGCTATAATATAAGTGTGATTTCTAAACGTTTTTAAATATTAAAAGTGATATGATTTATATGAATAAATATTTATACAAATTTACTGGTTATTCTTTATTAGGGATTATTATTTTTGAAACTATATTTTTTCTTTATTTAGATTTAACTGGTTCATCTGATTCTTCAAATATATTTGGAAATTTATTTCTTAGTTTATTTTATTTAATAATTGTATATTTTCCTGCAAAATATTTTATTGATATTTCAAACAATCAATCAAAGCATACAAAATTAGCAAATTGTAGCTTAATATGTTCTATGATTTCACTATTTATTATTATTTTAACAATAATTTTAGTTCTATTTGCTGCTATGACTATGTTTAAAGATAATCCTCCAGCGTCTTTAATATTAGTGGGTTTATTGATGTATGGATTAATGATATCACTTTTTTTCTTTTTAGTTTCCTATATTTTTATGATTATAGATAGAATAAGACGAAAATAATTTTTTTTAAATATAAACACTTTTAAATTGTAATTGTCTATTTTATTTGTAAATAAGAGGTGCTTTTATGTCTAAAAATGATGATTATGAATTTATTTCCAGAGATTCACTAAACCAATTACATTCTGAAATTAAAAATTTAAAAACGGATGGAACACAAGATGTTGTAAATCACGACGAAGAATTACACAAGTCAATAAAAAGTTTAACTTCCACATTAAAAGGTTTAATTGATGTTTTTCACGATGCATCACTTGAGATGAAGTTAGAAGATAATGAAAATCAAGTATTAAAAAAAAGATTAGATCCGATTGAATCTAAAGTTGATGTTTTAATAGAACAAAATAAAAAAATTGCTCAAGGTTTAATTGCAATAACTGAAGCGGTTCAAGCAAAATTTGATGAGATTGAAAATGCTATGGGCTTAACGCAAAATGGTCCTCAGGATTTAAATCAAAATCAGGGTCAATATGATCAAATGCAAAACAATCAAATGCCTGATGGTCAAATGGAACAAATGGGTGGTGTGCCACCATCAAATAATTTTGATATGCCTCCACTTCCACCAGAACAACCAAATGGTATGCCTCAAGGTTCACCACAATTTAATGATGGCGGTCAAAATCTACCACAAGGTGGTATGAGTATGCCTCCTGATATGGAGCCACATAATGATGATCAATTAAAAAATACATTTGGATCTTATTCACAAAATCAACATTAATAATATGGCAGCTAAACATGTAAGAAAATTTTTTGGACACGTAGTTAAGGGTTTAGAAAAAAAAGATAAATTTTTTAAAACTGTTTTTAAAGAAGATAAACAACAATCTTTAACTAAACCATCAGATTGGAATTTAGTAAAAAAAGAATTAAAAGATATTTATGATGGTGTTCAAACAAATAAATTTAATTTAGAAATTTTGCAAGAATCTAATAATAATATTGAGAGTGAAATTGAAAAAATAAATCAATTTGAACAAAATTTAGCTCAAGTATTAGGGAAGATAGAAATTAAAGATATAGAACATAATGAAAAATATAAAACGGATATAATTCGAAAATTAAATTCTAATATATTAAATGTAGATAATCACGTAAATAATATTAAAAAAATAAGGGAACATAAGGCAAGTGGTTTGCAAAATAGATTGGATAAATTAGAAAATTTAATGTTACAAATAATCGATAATCATAATAAAGTAATTACTGAAACAAAAGAAAGAAAACATAGAATAAATCATATTGAAAAAAAAATGAGTAAGCATTTGGGTAATGAAGATTTTAAAATAATAGAATTGAAAGATAAAATTGAAAACCTTGAACAATTATATAAAAATGCAGTTAAAGGTTATGCAGATCCAAATATATTAACAAAAATAAGAGCAAAAATTAATTTGTTTAAAAAAACAATAGAGGATTATTAAGATGTCATTTGTAGATAAATTAAAATTTTGGAAAAAAGAAGATGATTTTGATGAATTAAATTTTGGTTCTGATGATTTAAATAAGGACTATCATAATGAAAATAATGAAATGCAAAACGATAATGTCCATAATAATAATCAACACGATGATCAATATTCAAATAATTTGAACAATGTAGATGGTCACAATACAAATAATCAAAATTTTAATGATAATTTAAATTCACATGATGAAATAAATAATCAAAATGATGTTGATATGAATGGTCCCATTCGTAATGATGCAAATAAAAACTTTTTTTCAGGTTCAAATCATATAAAAAATCAACAAGATGATCATATGAATTTTCAAACTATTAATATGAAATTAGATGCTATGAGGGCATATTTAGATTTAATTAATTCTAAATTAGACAAACTTGAAAATGATCTTAAAAAAAATAAAGGAAATGAATTTAGATATACTTAAATCTAATATAAAAAAAATATTTCAAATTAAATTCTTTATTTATTTTATTTTTTTAGTTTTAATTGATAGAGTAATTAAAATTTTTACAGAAAATAAAATATTAAATTTAATTAATACAAATATATTTGAATTTAATATTTTTTATGTAAAAAATACTGGAATTTCTTTTGGTCTTTTTGGAGGTTATATTAATTTATTTATTATAATTACAATTATATTTTTCTTAATACAAATTTTATTTTACGATTATATTAAAGAATATGGTTTTTGGTTATTAATATTAAATGCGGGAGCTATGGGTAATCTATTAGACAGAATTTTTTTTGGTTATGTTATGGATATGTTTTCATTAAAAGTTTTTTTTTATACTTTTAATATATTTAATTTTGCAGATATATTAATTACTATTTCAGTAATAGTGATTTTGTATAAAGAAATTATAAAAAAAAATTAAAAATAATATTAAAAAATTAAAGATCCATAGGTTTTAATGTTTTTCTTCCATTAGCTTTAGCTCTTTCAGAAGCTTTTTGAATCAATTCGTGTAGAACTTTATTTAAATGTTCATAAAAGTCTGATGCAACATTTAAGTCTGTAGTTTCTTTTATTTTTGACTTGTTAATTAAATTTTCCATAATTATACCTCTTATTTCTTATATCAAAAAATACATTTATCAATTTTTAAAGCTTTTGATCTAGAATATTATTCTTCAAAGTATTCCATTTGTTTACTTTTATAGATTTCAGCCATTTTTGGAGTTACAACAACCCAATTTTCATCCCCAAAACCAGCAATATCTCCGCCAATTGCATCACAAGTTTTTCTTAACTTATTAATTGCTCTTTTTAGTTCAATCATATCTTTTTCTTTAAGTGGCTTAATATTAATTAGACAAATAGTATTTCCTTCTCTCAATGACTGTAAAATGTCTTTTATATCTTCAAAATCAACCAAAATAAACGGCCTTATTATAACATTACTGGTACTTTTTTCATGTTCTTCAAAACCGCCACCTACTTCTAAGTATTCATCTGGTGTGGATTCACCTGATAATTCATAATCATCTTTATTTGGGTTACCCTTGAATGTTTGCGAAACTTTGTCTTTTAGTGAATCAAAAAAATTCATATTTTTTTCCTCTTAATGTTTGTTTTAATATCGAGATTTTTAAAAGCTTTTATAATCTGTAAACTATATATTGCTTCAGTTTTATTTAAATTTACTTATTAATGTCATCTAGATAGTTTTATAATTTTATGATTTTACTATTGATATTATGCAATACTTAATATTAATAATTATTTTTATATCCTTATATTTATCAATTGTATGGCTAAGTTTTTATTTAATTAGTTTGGATAAAAAGAAAAAAGATATATTAGAGTGGCCAGGTATTACTATTTGTATTCCAGTATATAATGAAGAAGATTCAATTAAAAAAACAATTACTTCTGTTAATGATTTAGATTATCCTAAAGACAAATTAGAAATTATTATTGTAAATGATGGTAGTACTGACAATAGTTTAAATATTGTAAAAAAGATTATACTTGAATTAAAAAATAAAAATATTAAATTGGTAAATAAGTCTAATGGTGGGAAATCCTCTGCATTAAATTTAGCATTAAGAACTTCAAAATTTGAATATTTTTCTTGTGTTGATGCTGATTCGTTAGTATCAAAGAATTCATTAAAAGAAATTATATCAAATTTTAATGACGAAACTATTGGTTCTGTTATTAGTTCAATAAAAGTAAATAAACCTAATACTTTTTATGAAAAAATTCAATGGATTGAATATCTATTATCTATTTTTGCAAGAAAAATTATGAGTGATATAGGAACTTTAGTTATTGGTCATGGGGTGCTAAGTGTTTACAAAAAAAACTTATTAAAAAAAATAGGTGGTTTTGATTCAAATTCTATGACCGAAGATTTTGAAATAGCCATGAGGCTTAAATATTATGGTTTTAAAACAATAATAGAAAAAAATGCAATTACATATACAAATGTACCAAATAATTTTTATAATATATGGAAACAGAGAATACGGTGGTTTAGGGGATTTATTATTTGTAATTGGAAATATAAAAATATGTTCTTGAATAAAAAATATTCAGCTTTTGGATTATTTCAAATGCCTGTAAATATAATAGGTATATTCCTTTTGGTATTTGGAGTGGGTTGGATTATATTTAATTTAATTTTTAATTTATATGAATTTGTTTTAAGGGTATATTTAATTGACAATTATATTTTTAATTATATATTTTCAAGTGTGTCATTAAAAAACTTTTTATTAAATCAAGATTTATTTTTAGTTATACCTTTGTTATTTGCAACATTAATTACATTAATTACAATTTACCTGGCTCACAAAATGAATAGCGAAAAAGCCCTATATTATCCCTTGAGCTTTATGATTTATATTTTTGTATACCCATACATAACATTTATACATTGGGTGGCTGCCATATTTTATGAAGTATTTAAATTTAAGAAAAAATGGTAAAAAAAGAAAGACACTTTTTTAGTATTATTTTAATTTTTCTACTTGTATTTTTTATTTGTGGAATTTTTATTGGAAGATATAGTGTTACAATTGAGTTTGATGAATATGATAAACTAATAAAAAAAATTGAACTTGATAGTCAATCCTATAATGTTGAACAAAATTTAATTAAATCTCTTATTAAAGAAGACTGCAGTAAAATGAATACTAGAGTTGATTTATTATTTAATGAATTATTCAAACTTGGATCTTTTCTAGATCAAAAAGAAAAAACAAATGAATTTGATGATAATTTTTACTTATTAAAAAAAAGATATAATTTAATGCAAATAAAAGCATATTTAACTATTTATAATATTAAACAAGAATGTAATTATGACAGTCCAATAATAATATTTTTTTATGCTGACAATTCTGTTTCAAAAAAACAAGGTTTTGTATTGGATGAAATTGTAAATAATTATGGTGCAAAAGTTTTTGCAATTGAATATGGTTATGCAGAAGAATTAATTTTTTTTGAAACTTTTTATGATGTTGAAGATACACCAAGTTTAGTAATTAATTATAATACTGTACTTAATGGTTTTTCTGAATATGAAATAATTGAATCTAATTTAAAATGACATCTGGTTCTGATAACATAAGAGTTCTTATTACTAGTTTATTTTTAACAATTAGTATATTTGCATTAGGTTTAGTTGCAGCTCACGGTTTAGATTTTATACGATTAAATGTTTTAGATGATAATTTTAATAATCATGTAATGAATTCTGATTTTTTAATTCTTGAAAAAGAATTTTTGAATACTTTTGATACTGATTTTTGTTTTGATATAAATAATAAATTAATTAATTTAAGTACTGATATGAGGGATATTGGTCGTGAAATGACTTCTTTTGGTGCATTAACATTATTTAAAAAAGATGAATTTGATTTATTAAAAAGAAATTTTTTTTTATTAGAATTAAATTATTATTCCCAAATTTTAGAATTAAATGAAAAGTGTGACGGTGGATATCTGCCAATTATTTTCTTTTTTAAAGCAGACGATCAAATTAGTGAACGACAAGGTTTTATTATTCAAGAATTAATGGAAACTCATAAACAAGTTGTTGCAATTAATTTGGATATTGATTTTAAAGATGAATATTTAATAAATTATTTAATTGATTATTATAATATTACACAAGCACCAAGTTTAATTTTAAATGAAACTATTAAATTAGAGGGATTGCAATATCAAAATGATTTATTACAATTAATTGTATCACAATAATTAACGAATTAATTATCTTATAAAATCTAGTAATGTTTATAAAGCAAAAGCTTTCCCGTTAAATACGATAAAATGGCAAAATTAAGAAAATTCGTTACATATAGAAGATTGGAAAGACCATATACTAGAAAATCAAAATTTAGAAATAAATCTTTTGTTCGTGCTAATCCTCACAATAAAGTTATTAGATATGTTATGGGTAATCAGAAAAAAGAATTTTTATATATTGTCAAATTAGTTAGTGAAACTGATTTACAAATAAGACATAATGCTATTGAAGCTGCACGTCAATCTTGTAATAAATATTTAGAAGTAAATGCAGGTAGAGAAGAATATAAATTTCATATTAGACTTTATGCACATCATATTTTAAGAGAAAATAGATTAGCTTCTGGAGCTGGTGCCGATCGTACTTCATCTGGAATGAAACATTCTTTTGGGAAATCTCTTTCAAGAGCTGCTCAAGTTAAAAAAGGTAAAGTAGTTGCTGAAGTAAGAACAAGTTCTAATAATATAGTTTTTGCTAAAACAGCATTAAAAAGATTTTCTCATAAATTACCAAATTCTTGGAAAATAGAAGTTAGAGCTATTTAGTTTTTTTTACTTTTAATTTTTCTTTTACAGCTTTAGGAGAAATAATCATAGAATTTCCAGTTGGATCTTCAATTATAATTTTTAATTCTTGTGTTCCAAATTTAAAATCAGATATTTTTTTTAATTGATTTTTAACACTTTTTCTTGCGGATTTATCTTCACTTCCATCTCTTATTTGTTCTAATATTTTTGTGAACCTATTTATGATTCCCTCAATATTACTTATATATCCATTTGAGCTTGGACCTGGTTTTATATCCATTTTAAGTGTAGGAATTTTAACTGTTGAATATGAGCTTCTAACAATTCTTATATTCAAATCATCTTTATTTATATTAATTGTATATTTGGATGGTTCTTTTTCTTCAGCAGATTCTAAATCACTTTTATAGTATTGACAATTATCGCAATTCATTGAAAAAAAATAAGTTACACCAAAAAAAGGTATATCTTTTGAAAATTCACAAAGTGATAAACTCGGTTTTAAACACATTGGACACGTTTGTTCACCCATTGTTTCAGGTGTTGTTTCTTGAGTCATATAAAATGAATATTATAATTAATTTAAAAATGTTATTGATAACCTTTTTTAATATCATCTATTTTTTTATCTAAATCTTTTATTGTTGCAAGCGATTCAATTTGTAATTTTTCAATTAAACTTTTTAGTTTATTTAAGTCTTCAAATTTTCCTTTGTTTTGAATACTCTTAATTATTACTTGTGACTCAATTTTAATTCTATTTAATTTTTTTTTATATTCAAATAAATCTTCATTTAATAATTTTAATTTTTTTTTTGAAATATTTATAAAATTTTCAAAACTATTTTCTAATTGATTAAAATATATTGATGTATCTTTTGATTCAGTTTCAATATTTTCAATTCTATTATTTGTTTGTTCAATAATTTGATCCATGATGTTTTTTATTCAACTTAATTTATTAATTTGTTTATTATTGTTTTGATCGTAGTTAATTTTATAAATGTAATATAAATTTGCATAATTACCCTTGAGAGGGTAGCAAAGTCTGGTCAAATGCGCAGGACTTAAGATCCTGTCACTTTGGTGTTCGTGGGTTCGAATCCCATCCCTCTCACTTTTTTTATATTTCTGCTCTTGTGGCTTAGTGGTATAGCGTTACCTTGGTAAGGTAGAGGTCGTGAGTTCGATTCTCACCAAGAGCTTATGTTCTTAATGTTAACAATTATTATAAATAATATCAATCAACTAAAATAAAATGGAAAATAATTATGAATTATCAAAAAAAGAAGAGTGGTTTAGTGGATTCAATTCTAGAGAGGAATTTGAAAGATCTGTGGGTAATTTAAAAATTGGTGATGCATATAAAATTCAAGCCTATGGTGCATTTATTGTTGATGTTTGGAATAAGGGACCTCTTTTGGATTATGACACTTCACTTGAACTGAAAAAACAAACAAACCATTTTAAGTTCTTACATGGTGATACTGATGTTGATTTATTTTCAGGATGGAATATGCATTTAATAACTCGAGATGGAATGGTATTTGTAAATTTAAATGAATCAATTTTTAAGAATTTATTAGGTGTTGTTGGTTCAGAAGATCCAAGTTCTTTATTAAAAAGAAGATTGGGAGTTTATACTAGTGAACAAACCTTTACTGATTTGGATACAAGAGAAAATTTATTGACTTTAGAATATAAAAAATCAGATCAAGATAAAAATTTAGATACTTTAATTAAGAATGCTGGAAATATAATAAATTTATTTAGTGATAAGATCCCCGTTCATTTTTATCGTTTAAATAATAAAGGTTTATTGTTCTATTCAACTCAAGACCTTAGTTAATTTTTTAATTTTTTTTTTGATATGTTAAGAAAATCTGTATAGCTTTTTTCTAAATTATTAAAATACTTTGCCATGTCGTTTGATTCTTTTTCTATATTCACCAAGAGCTTATATTTTTAATGTTCATAATTATTATAAATAATATCAATCAACTAAAATAAAATGGAAAATAATAAATCTTGGTATAGTAATTGTACACTTGAAAATTTAGATGCATTAAAAACTGGTTTAAGACATGCTTATGATCCCATTAATAGTTTCAAATATGCTGCATGGATTGTTGATGCATGGACAGGTGGGGATATTTTTAGTACTGATCTTAGAAAACGTTTAGATGAAAAACAAAAATTTAAATTTCTTTACAGACAGACAGAGTTTGATTATGTGGATTCTGGACATAAATTACACTTGATGACAAGAGAGGGTATGGTTGGTGTATTTATAGATGATAAAACATATTCTGATTTATTAACTACACTGAATGTTGTGGGTGAAAGAATTCCTTTAATTGGAACAAAGTTAATTTCACATTTTAATGAAGACACTTTAGTAGATTTAGATACTAAAAAAAGATTAGTGACATTAGAATTTAATGAGAGATTAAATAAAGGAAATTTATCAGATATGATTGAATCTGTTGGAGTTATAGGTGAGATGTCACTACTTAAAGAATCTGATGTTAATGTTGGTGCCCATATTTATGAATTAAAATCCAATGGTTTACGTTTTTATTCAAGCCATAACTTGTTAAAATAATTTTTTAATTTTTTTATAAAGAAATATTTATTAACTCTATTTACTAAAATATATCATGTGTATTAAAATATTTAGATTTTTTTTATCATTAATTTTAATTAGTATGTTTTTAATTAATTTTTCTTCTGCTAATCAAATTGAATTAATTGGGAATAGTGATAATATTATTCAAATAAATGATGATTTTTTATTAAATTTAAAAGTTAAATTACCTGATAATATTTCTAAAAATGATTTTAATTTCTATTTATTAATTAAAAAAGATGGTAAATTATTAGATAAAATTGATAATTTAAATATAATTTTAAATAAGGATAATTTAATTTCATTAGATTATAGTTTTGATAAAAAAGGGATTTATATTATTGAGTGGAATTTAGAAAATTCAAAGGAAAAATATAAATTTGAGGAAATTATTGTAATGTTTGATAATATTAGTTTAATTAATGAATTAGATTTAGAAAAATTAAATAATTATATAGAAAAAAATGAATTTTTTCAAGATTTTGATGAGAGTGATATTTTTTTAATAGATAATTTATTATCAGAAATTTCAAATACTAATTATAAAGAAAATTATAATTTACCTGAATATAATAATAATAATTCAATTACTAAGATTGAAAATGATTTAACAGGCGGATTTAATTTGAATTTAAGTGATTTTTCTAGTAATTCATTATATGCATTTTTTGCAATTGCATTAGTATTGTGTGCATTTGTAGTTTTTGATTTTAATAAAGTTAAAAAATCAAATAATAATGATAATTTAAATACAAATAGATCTAAATTTGGTTTAAAGTCATATTTGAATCATAAAAAAGAATTATATAAGAGAAATCATAAATCGGAAATTTTCAATAAATCAAAAAAAGTTAAGTCATTAATTGATAAACATAAAAAGTTTATTCATAAAATGTCATATAATGATATAAATGATGATGATTAAAATAAATTTATAAAGAAAATTGTCTATATTTTTATTAAAAAGGGTGTTTGATTGGATATTAAGTATGAGGATATAATAAATCCTAAAAAAAATAAAAGAGTTGCAGAATTACTCGAAAAAGACAAAACAAGGGAAATCCCCTCTAATGATAAGATTAAAATTTCAAGTTCAAATAATTTTGATCAAAAATTTGATGAGAATTTAACAAATAATTTAAATTTTGATGGTAATTTTAAATTAGATTTTTTAAAAGTATGTCAAAATATTTCTGAAGATAAATCAAAAAAATTAAAACAAAATTTAAGTAATTCTGTTTCTGAGTCTGGTTCATACATAGATGGACTTAAACTTAAAGATAAAAATTTTTCAGGAGGGCTTTTTTTTGAAAAAGGAGATTTAAAATTAAAAAATAGTAATAAAGATTCAAAATTTCAAAATTTATTTGGTAAAATATTTAAAAAAGATACAAATTTTGTTCATATAAATGATTTAAATACTGAACAAAGTTCAATTTCTGAGCAAATGGAACAAAAAGAAGTGGAATTAAATTCTAGTGAAATTAATAATTCAATTGATAAAAATGATGTCATTTTTCAATTAAAAAATAGATTTGATATAAAAAATATTTCTGAAAGTGATAATGAAGTAGAGGATAAAGAAGAATTAAATGAAGTGGAAGAAAATGATTTAGAATCAATAGAAAATAAAAGCGATTTAAAATCTAATATTTTAGACGAATTTAAAAAAATCTTTAGTAAAGAATGATAAAAGAAATTATTATTATATTAATTGTATTATTTTTATTAATTTTCATATATAAAATTTTAAAATTTTTATTTAAGTGGGCATTAATAGTTGCAATTGTTTTCATAGTATTTTATTTTTTAAGTTTTTTAACTCCCAGTTTTGACTCTTATATTTTGGAAAATAGTACATCTAAAAAAGAATTAGATCAAATAAATATTGATCAGAATAATTTAATTATTTTAAAATCTGGTGTAGTATTTAATGAAAAAATTAATATTTTATTTTACGATTTAAATGAAGGAAAAATTATTATTAATCAAACAGAAGATGTATTGATTGGAGCTTTTTCAAATGAGTATAATATTTCAAATATCACTGTTGGCGAATATGAATTAAAAATAATTGGTGATGATTATCAATATACAAATAGATTTTTAGCTATGGATTAATATAAATTTTTTTCTTTTAATATTTCCTTTTTAGCTTTTCTTCTATATTCACCATATTTGTCTTCAACAGAAAATTTACCTGGTTTTTCTTCACTAATTTTATTATTACAATTAGGACAACTGTCCTTTATAGAATAAATATTACACTCATGACATTTATTTATTGACTTTGCCATTTTTACTTATTACTTTTTTTTTGTCTATCAAAACTATAAGTAGTCATTGGATCATCATTAAATTCATTTTCAAATAATGGGTGAAATTTTTTAATTATATTTTCACCATCTTGATATGTTTTTGCTTTTACTTTAAATGAATAAATCCCAGATCCGATATATTTGAAAACAACTTCATCATCTTTTACTTTTTTAATTGCTTTCTTAAAAATTTCTTTTATGCATTCTGCTCCATTGGGTCTATATGAAAAAATATTGTATTTTCCATCTATTTCAATAACAGGTGGTTTAATTCTTTGTTTAATATATTTACACAATACTTTAATTTGATTTTCATCAATTTTTAATTTTTCTAATTTTGATTCTCCTTCAACAACAGTTTCTTCAAATAGAGGATAGAAATAATCATAATTTTTATTTATTTTTTTCCAAATTATTTTATATAATTCTATAGTTTTTAATTTCAATTCTTTTGCACTTGAGTCAATAATACTCTCAGCAATTTTTTCATGTTTAAGTTCATCAACTTTTTCTCTTCTTGCACTTTCATTAACTCTTCTCAAAGATAAATCAATTTGATTTTTCTCTTTATTTACTGTTAATATTTTACAAACAATTTTTTTTCCTTCTTTTACATAATCTCTAATATTTCGAATTCTACCTGGGGAAATCTCTGAGATATGTATTAGTCCTTGTTTATTTTCATATTCATCTAAATTTACAAATACTATTGCATTAGAAATACTTTTTACTGTGCATATTACAATTTCGCTAAGATCTGGAAGGCCTTCTCTTTTTATTAACATTCAAGCTCCTCTTTTAATTCAGCTTTTTCTAACTTTGCTTTTCCGCCAGTTGGTTTTGCTAAAACATTTTTACAAACCACACACTTTACAATAGATTTTGCATAGCCAAAAATATTTTGTTCATTATTACATTCTTTACATTGTACTTTTAAAAAATTTTTTACCATTTTAATCTCCGATATCTTTTTGTATTTAACAAAATGATTCTATTATCTGTCTTTTTGATTTATTTATAAAGATAATTGATTTATTAATAAAATTACGTTATCCCGTACTATACATACAAAAAGTTCATATTTTATTGTTGAATAATTAAAATGGGGCAATATAAAAATTTTATATCTGGGAACGGCAAAAAGATATTTAATTGTTTGATAATAAAGCTTGCCATCCAAACTTACCAACTTTATTATCCCATTATTGCTTTTTTTTAGTGTGATTTATAAATCAAATAATATTAAATTAATATATGATTGACATAGTTGTTGGTAGAAGTTCTTCTGATAAAAAAAAATGGGGTAAAAAGGGTACTGTTTATATTGGAAAATCATATATTAAAATGGGTCATGATGTTAGTTTAGCAAATCCTGTCTATTTAGATGTATCTAGAGCACATCAAATTTTTGTTGTTGGTAAAAGAGGAACGGGTAAAAGTTATACTATGGGTGTAATTGCCGAGGGTATGATTGATTTAGAGCCAGAAATATCTCAAAACTTATCAATTATAATGTTAGATACTATGGGAATTTATTGGACTATGAAATATCCAAATAAAAAAGAAGAATCCATATTAAAAGAATGGGGTGTTTCTGCAAAACCATTAAATGTTAATATTTATTGTCCTATTGGTTTTTATAATGATTATAAAAAAAGGGGAATTCCTGTTGATGTACCATTTGCAATAAAACCAAAAGAAATGGAAATTACTGATTGGGCTATGTTATTTAAAATTGATCAATATGGTCCTATTGGAATTGTTTTTGAAAATGTATTAAATAAAATACATAAAATAACTTCAGATTATGATTTGTCAGAAATAATAAAATATGTTAAAAAAGAAGAAGATATAGAAAAAAATACCAAATTAGCTTTAACTAATTTATTAGAAAATGCAATTAATTGGGGAATATTTGATAAAAATGGTACTGATTTAATTTCACTCTCAAAAGGAGGACAAGTTAGTATACTTGATGTTTCTGCATATGCTACTGTTAAAAATGGATGGGAAATCAAGTCAATGGTTATTGGCTTAGTTGCAAAAAAATTGTTTAATTATAGAATGATTTCAAGAAAGTATGAAGAGTTTGAGGCAATTAATCAATCAATGCATTATTTTACTCAAAAAGATGCATCAAAAAAAAAACAAGAAATGCCAATGGTTTGGTTAATTATTGATGAAGCACATGAGTTTTTACCAGTTCATGGAAAAACACTTGCAACTGATTCATTAATTACAATCTTAAGAGAAGGACGGCAACCAGGTATTAGTATGATTTTAGCAACTCAACAACCCGGTAAAATACATACAGACGTATTAACGCAAAGTGATACTGTTATTTCGCATAGAATTACTGCAAAAATTGATACTGATGCACTTGGTACATTAATGCAATCTTATATGAGATCTGGTTTAGATGGTTACCTAAATGAATTACCAAAAAAAAAAGGTGCATCAATTATTTTTGATGATAATAATGAAAGAATGTATCCAATGCAATTTCGTCCAAGATTTACTTGGCATGGTGGTGAAGATCCAGTTGCTATAAAAAAAGAAAAAAAATATTTTGAATAGTTTTTAAAGTAACATTTATAAACATAGTTTAGCATTTCTTATTATATATTGTATAATATAAAAAGAGGTCATCATGGGTGCTAAAGTTTTTGGAATAATTTCTATTAAAGGTGGTGTTGGTAAAACTACAACTGTTGCTAGCCTTGGTCATATTCTTTCAAAATCATTTAATAAAAAAGTATTAATAGTTGATGGTAACTTTTCTGCACCAAACTTAGGCTTACATTTTGGACTTATTAATCCAGAAATAACATTACATCACGTTTTAAATGGATATTCCAAATATAAAGATTCAATTTATACACACAATTTAGGATTTGACATTATTCCTGCAAATTTATTAAATAAAAAAGTTAATCCATATAAATTAAAAAAAATAATTAATAGAGCTAAAAAAGATTATGATTTAATAATTTTAGATTCATCACCTAATTTAAATAATGAAATTATGGGTGTAGTAGAATCTAGTGATTTTCTATTTCTAATTACAACGCCAGATTATCCAACATTATCTACTACTATGCAAGCAGTTAAAGTTGCAAAATCAAGTAATATTCCAATTGCTGGTTTAATTTTAAATAAAGTTAGAAATAAAAAATATGAATTGTCAATAAATGATATACAAAATTCAACACAAACTCCTGTGCTTGCAAGTATTAGAGATGATCATAAAGTTTTAGAAGCATTAAGTAAATTAGTTCCTATAACTCAATTATATCCTAATTCCGATGTTTCAAAAGAATATAAAAAAATTGCAGGTGTTCTTGCAGGTGTTAAATTTAATGAAAAGAATTTTGTTTCTAAAGTAAAAGATCTTTTAATTAGATCAGTTGATAAAGAAGAATTAAATAGAGATATTTTAATGTCTAAATTAAAAGAATTGAGACAATAACTTTTTAATTTAAATCTAATTATTATAATTAACTGATTATTAATTTTTAAAATGGATGAAGTAATAAAACTTGTAAATGTATATAAAGAATATAAAATGGGTAAAGTTAGTGTAAGTGCCCTTAAAGGAATTTCTTTAGATATTAAAAAGGGAGAATTTGTGTCTATTATTGGACCATCTGGTTCTGGTAAATCAACATGTATTAATATGATTGGGTGTTTAGATACTCCAAATAAAGGAATTGTTTATTTAGATGGTAAAAATATTGCAATGTTGGATGAGAGTAATTTAGCTCAAATAAGGGGTAAAAAAATAGGATTTATTTTTCAAAATTTTAATTTAATAAAAACCTTATCTGCATTAGATAATGTTTCACTTCCAATGATTTTTCAAAATATTGATATTGCCACTAGGCATAAAATTGCAAAAAAATATTTAAGTTTAGTTGGATTAGAAAAACGAATGCATCATATGCCTAGTGAAATGTCTGGTGGTGAACAACAAAGAGTTGCAATAGCTCGTTCTCTTGTTAATGATCCTGAAGTTTTATTATGTGATGAGCCAACTGGAAATCTAGATTCAAAAAATGGTAAAAACATTATAGATTTTTTATTAAAATTAAATCGAGAGCAAAATAAAACCATTATTATTGTAACCCATGATAATGAGATTGCAAAAATTACTGATATTGAATTATTATTAAAAGATGGGCAACTTATAAAAAAAAGAAAAAAAAGATAATAAAAATTATAAATTCAATAAGAATAAAATGAGTGTGATTAAAAAATGTTAAATAAAAATAATAAAAAAATTATATTGTTATTAGTACTTGTAATTATTTTTAGTGCGTTTACTGGTGCAAATACTTTTAGAAATAAATTTGGTTTACAATTAGATTTAATTTCACAAGATCCAGAAATTGTAAAACCTGGTGATACTGTTGATCTTAAGTTTAGATTACAAAATACTGGTAAGGATACGATTAATAATGTAAAAATTAGATTGGAAGATTCAAATATTTTAACCTTTATTGGTGAAAAAGAATTTGATTTTGGTGATCTTTATTTAGATATTATTGGATCTGAGAGTATATTATTTTACACAACTGCACAAGTTTCACCAAATGTAAATAGTGGTGACCATCCAATTAGTGTTAATATTATAAGTGGAATTTCAAAACATTTATGGGATTCTTTTCAATTAAAAGTTGAAAAAGTAACATCTGACATTGCAGTAAGAGGAGTAACTTATTCAAATGAACAATTAAAGCCAGGAGATATTTCTAAAATAAAAATACAATTTCATAATGGTAATGAAGAAGGATTATATAATTTTGATGTTAGTTTAAATTTAGATAATTTAAAAATTGCACCTTATGGTTCAACTGGTAGAAAAACAATAGATTATATTGAACCAAATACTGATTTTGAAATTGAATATGAATTAATAATTGATCCAAATATAGAATCTAAAGTATATAAAATTCCTTTTACATATAATTATAAAAATTTTGATAGAAAAGAATTTACAGAAAATGGAGTTTTTGCAGCAGTAGTTTCAAATCCACCATCATTTATTTTAAATTTAAAAGAAACTAATGGTTTGGTTGAAGAAAATTTAGGTTCTATTATATTAGATATTAGTAATACTGGAATTAGTGAATTAAAATTTTTAAATATTAAAATTGAAGAGAGTGAATATTATGATATAGGCAAATCTCAAAATGAATATATTGGTAATTTGGATTCTGATGATTTAGATTCAGCAGAATTTTTTATAAAACCAAATAGGGATGGTGATATGTCTATTAAGTTTAATTTGTTTTTTAAAGATGATTTTAATAAAGTATATAATGAACAAAAAGAAATTAATGTTGAAGTATATAATAGAGATGACGCGTATACTTTAGGAATTATTGAAAAAAAACAAAATTGGTTATTTGTTAATCTAACAATTTTTGCAGTATGTTTTTCATTTTGGCTTTTTATGTTAATTAATTTATTAAATAATATTAAACTCAATAAAAGAGAAAAATATATATGGATTTTTTTATTAATTGCAGGTAATGTTGTTGGTGCAATAATATATTATTTTATAGCAAAAAAAACTTAGTATGATTTTATATGATATTAGATTTTTTAAAAATTGCGATAAAAAATATAAGTAAACGAAAGTTAAGAACCTTTCTTACCATTTTAGGTATTGTCGTTGCAATTTCTGCAATACTTAGTTTATTATTACTTTCAAACGGGCTTGAAAATTCAATTGAAAGTGAATTTGATAAAATTGGTTCAAACCGAATTTTTTTAACTAGTGAAGGTGGATTGGAATCTAATCTTGCAGTAAGTAGTTTGAGTGAAAAAGATATTAAAGTTGTTGAGCGTACACCTGGAATTGATAGTGTTGTAAAAATGTTAGTTTCGACTGAAGAAGTTAATTATAAAAATGAAAAAAATATAATTCAAATTCGTGGTTTGGATTATGAAAATTGGGAGCGTTTATTTGTTAATGATTATGGAATTAGTTTAACTGATGGAAGATATTTGTCAAATAAAGATAATTATAATGTAATAATAGGTTGGGCTACTTCAAATACTGCATTTAATAAAAAAATAAATGTTGGAAACTCCATTGAATTTTTAAAAAATAAATTTAAAGTTGTTGGTATTTTTGAAAGAGTTGGAGCAGATCAAGATGATAAAGTAATTTATGTTTCTATGAACTTACTTAGAGAATTAATTAATAAACCAGATAAAATTTCTTTTGCAGACATTATAGTTAATCCAAATTCTGATGTTTTAAAAATAAGTGAAAAAATTGATAGGCGTTTAGAAAAATCTAGAGGGAAAACTGATTATTCATTAATTACACCAGATCAATTATTAGAACAAACAAATAATGTTTTAGGTATAATAAAAACTGTTATTATAGGAATTGCAATCATTAGTTTATTAGTGGGGTCAATTGGAATTACAAATTCTATGTATACTGCAGTTAGTGAAAGAAAATATGAAATTGGAATTTTTAAATCATTAGGTGCTCAAAAAAAAGATATTTTAAAATTATTTTTAATTGAAAGTAGTATTATAGGTTTATTAGGTGGAATTGTTGGTACAATACTTGGAATTAGTATAGCAAAATTAATTGAATATATTGTATCCATTTATAGTCCAATTGGTATAATAATAAATTTAGATGTAAATTTAATTATATTTTCTATTTTATTTGCAATGTTTTTTGGAATTTTATCAGGTTTAAGTCCTGCTTATTCAGCATCCAAATTAAAACCGGTGGAGGCATTGCAAAAATGATTTTAGATTTTTTTAAATTAAGTATAAACAATTTAAGAAAAAAAAAAGTAAGGAGTTGGCTTACAATAATTGGAATTGTTTTAGGTACTTTAACTATTGTAGCATTAATTGCATTAGGGCAAGGTATGCAAAATGCAGTTGAAGATCAAGTATTAAAAATAGCTGGGAATAAATTAAGAGTAGTTCCTGGAAGTTTACAAGGTCCACCTATTGGTAGAGAAGACATAACTATAAAAGATGTAGAACAAATTAAAAGAATACCTGGTGTTGACTATGTATCAGAATTTTTAATTAATAATGCTATTATTGAATTTTCAAAAGAAGAAAAATCAATTGGCGTAGTTGGAGTTAATCCCAAAATAATAAAAAAAGATGATGAAGATTTAAATATTAAATTGCTTTCTGGACGGCATATAGTTCCTTCAGATAATAATGTTGCAATTATTGGATATTATGTTGCAAATGATTTTTTTGAAAAAAAAATAAATTCAAAAAATAGTATAATTATTGGCGGTAAAAAATATAAAGTAATTGGAATTTACAAAAAAACAGGTTCACAAATATTAGATAATTCCATTAGAATTCCACTACTTACTGCACAAAGGCAATTTGATCAAAAAAATATTGTATCTTTAATAACTGTAAAAGCAAATAAAGGAATTCTTTATGATGATTTAGCGGAATCAATTATAAAAAAATTAAAAAGAACCCGTGACGATGAGAATTTTGAAGTTTATACTGCTCAATCTATAATGAATCAAATTAATAATATATTAGATATAATAAAAGCAATTTTAATTTCAATTGCATCCATTAGTTTATTTGTTGGTGCATTAGGTATTATGAATTCTATGTTTACATCTGTTTATGAAAGAACAAAAGAAATTGGAATAATGAAAGCACTGGGTGCAAAAAATATAAATATATTTACAATAATTTTAATTGATTCAGGAATAATGGGTTTAATAGGTGGAGTTATTGGAGTGATTTTTGGTTACTTGTTTGCATTTTTAATTTCTTTTGGTGCAAAGTTAGGTGGATTTAATTTACTTACAATTACTTTTGATTATCCATTATTATTTTATACAATAATAGGAACATTTATTGTTGGAATGATAGCTGGATTAATTCCTGCAATAAGGGCAGTTAAATTAAAAATTGTAGAATGTTTAAGATATGAATGAATTTTTATTTATATGTAAATGCAGTTAATAATAAAAATATTCCAACTAAAGTATAAATAATATTCATAAAAATTGCAAAATTAGCTTCTCCAGCAAAATTTAAAACATCAAATTTTCCTAAAATATTAGCAAGACCTAATAAGAATACAATACCTCCAACCAATAATGTTGGCCATTTCATTACTGAATCTGAATAATATCTAAATCCTGTTATAATTAAATAAATTGCAATTAATGTAATTGCATAAACTAGAATAGTGTTTGAAAATATTGCAGGAAGTGCAAATGAAATAATATTATAATTATTTAATAATGGAATTAATCCTAATGCTGTTATTACAACACTCAATATTATATCTATAGTATCTTCAGTCTCCCACACCATATTTTATTTTGAGCAATATTGGTTTATAAATATATATGTTGAAATATTTATTAAAAAAAATAAAAAATTATTATTTATTTAATTGAGTTTCAATTTTTCTTATTGCTGAAGATAATCCAATAAATAAATTTCGGTCAACAACTTGACTTGTAGTTAATTGACCTGCATTTAAAACAGAAACATTTAATTCAAATTTTTTGCTTCCTTCTGTAGAATGTATATTTTTTAAGACTACTTTAAATTTTTCAAATGATTTACAATAATCATTTATTTTTTTTGTAGAATTTCCAACAATTTTTTTTATAATTGTCATTTCGCTATTATCCACATCTTTAAAGCCTTCAAGGCTTATATTTCCACCTAATTCTATCATTTTATCCCCGCTTTTTTAAATAATATTATCAAATACTAATAATATATTAAGCAGTTAATTTATTTAAATTTTATTGATTTTAAGTCCATATTTTTCCTGAATAAGGTTTTCGTAAACTATATAAACTAAGTATGATTCAATCAAACTGATACTTAGTATCTGCCAAGATCTGAGAGTACTCAATGGAGTTCACGACAAAGTCAAGCTATGAAGTTGGGAGTTAGATGAATTGGCAACATTCATATTCAAATATTCAATATTATTAGCACACACACATTAAATTCACAATTATTCAATAATGTATTATATGATAAAAGCTTAATTTATTTTAAAGGGCTTATTAATTGTATATTTAGCTAATTCTTTGAGTGTTTAGTATTAAATGTTAAAAAAATAATTAAAAAATAAATAAACGTGGGGATGTTAAAATGGCAAAAATTAGTCCAATATCAACTAAATATAATATTCATGCAAAAATTACAGTTGAAGGTTCTGTGGACAGACCAGATGTAATTGGAGCAATTTTCGGACAAACAGAGGGTCTTTTAGGCTCAGATTTAGAATTGAGAGAATTACAACGATCTGGAAAAATTGGAAGGATTGAAGTAGATTTAGAATCAAAATTTGGAAAAGCAACGGGTGTAATTATACTTCCAAGTTCTTTAGATAAGGCAGAAACTGCTATAGTTGGAGCTGCTTTAGAAGTTATTCAAAGAATTGGTCCATGTAATTCAGAAATTAAAGTTCAAAAAATCGAAGATGTAAGAATTACAAAAAGACAAGCAGTTGTAACTCGGGCAAAAGATATATTAAAGAATTTAATAGAATCACATATGCCAGATTCACAAGAATTGGCTGATGAGGTAGCACAATCAGTAAGGGTTATGGAACTTACTAATTATGGACCAGAAAAATTAGATTGTGGCCCGGGTGTTTTAGACTCTGATGAAATTATAATTGTTGAAGGTAGGGCAGATGTAATTAATTTATTAAAACATGGTTTTAAAAATGCAATTTCAATGAATGGATCTTCAGTACCAAAATCATTAATTGAACTATCAAGTCAAAAAGAAGTTACAGTTTTTTGTGATGGGGATAGAGGTGGAGATTTAAATATAAAAACTTTAATTCAATTATGTGATATTGATTTTCTTGTAAAAGCAAGTGATGGTAAAGAAGTTGAGGAATTGACTAAAAAAGAACTTCATAAATCTTTACGAGGAAAATTAGCAGTTGAAGCATGGTTAAATGAATATGGAAATTCTACTTGGAGTGTAAAAACAAAAGAAGCTCCAAGAAGTTCATATAATCAAAGAAAACCAATTTTACAAAGAAATAATAATGTGCATCAAAGATCACCAATTGTAAAAAATACTGCATTTAATCAATTTAGTAGAAGTTCACCAAATACAAATACAAATGTTAAAAAAACTACTAAAACGGTGGCTGTAAAAAAAACTATTAGTTCTAGTGCTAGTCCAGTTCAAGCATCCAAATCAAAAGAAGTAAGTAAAATGGATTTAACTGATGGTCAAAAATCTAAATTTAAAAAATATTTAGAAGATTTAATTGGTTCAAGAGCTGCAATATTATTAGATAAAAGTTTAAAAGAAGTAAAAAGAGTACCATTTTTGGAGCTTCCAAATGCATTAAAATCATTTAGTTCTAGTGCTGAAATAGCAATTTTTGATGGTGGAGTAAATGCACAATTGATTAAATTAGCTGAAAAAAATGGAATGAAAAAATTGGTTTGTATGTCAAGTAAATTAAAATCTACTGATTCAGTGCAAATAATTACTTCTGAAAATTTGTAAATTATTAAATTTTTATTTATTTTTATTTTTATTAAATTATCAGTCTTTTTTCCCTTACGAAACATTTAAAAGAAAACTAAATATTTTGGAAATATGGATTTTGAATTTAGGAATGATATAAAAATTCCAAAGGCAAGGATTGCAATATTAATAGGTGTTGGTGGTAGTGTTAAAGAGAAAATTGAAGATAATTTAAATGTTAAATTAGATATTGACTCAAAAGAGGGGGATGTGGCTATTAGTTCTAATGATGCCCTAGATATTTTAACAGCACAAAATATAATAAAATCTATAGGCCGTGGTTTCAATCCAGATATTTCATTAAATCTATTAAAACCTGATTTTTCATTAGAAATATTATATCTGAGTGATTATGGTTCAACTTCACCTTCTCAATTTATGAGATTAAAAGGTAGAGTTATTGGAAAGGATGGAAAAAGTAGAACTACAATTGAATCATTAGCTGATTGCAATATTAATGTTTATGGTAAAACAATTTCAATTTTAGGACGTCTTGAAAATGTGTCAATTGCAAGACGAGCAGTTGAGAGTTTATTGACTGGTTCACCACATAGTTCAGTATATAAATGGTTAGAGAAAAAAAGAAGAGAATTATTACAAAAAGAAAGGAATTTTATGTAAAATGACTAATGAAAATATTATATCAGAAAATACTCAAAGAAAAGAAGGACGAGATGCACAAAGAAATAATATTCTTGCAGCAAAACTAGTTGCACAAACAATTAAAAGTACATTAGGTCCAAAAGGAATGGATAAAATGTTAGTTGATTCATTAGGAGATATAATTGTTACTAATGATGGGGTTACAATTTTAAGAGAAATGCAAATTGAACATCCAACTGCCAAAATGATTGTTGAAATTGCAAAAACACAAGAATCTGAAGTTGGTGATGGTACTACAACTGCAGTAATTTTTGCAGGAGAATTTTTAAAAAATGCAGAAGAATTATTGTATAAAAAAATTCATCCAACTATTTTAGTTAAAGGATTTAATTTAGCACAAAAAAAATCTAATCAAATTTTAAATGAAATGAGTTTTGATATTTCAATAAATGATACTGATAAATTAATTAATATTTGTCAAACTGCAATGACTGGGAAAGGTGCAGAATTTTCAAAAGAACATTTAAGTAAAATTTTAGTTAATTGTGTAAAAAATATAGTTGAAAATGATGAATGTGATATTGATATAAATGCAATTAAATTTCAAAAAAAAGTTGGTGGCTCTATTGAAGATACTCAATTAATAGATGGAATTTTACTTGATAAAAATAAATTACTTCATTCAATGCCAAATAAAGTTAATGAAGCTAAAATTTTAATTATGTCTTGTCCATTAGAACATAAAGATATTGAATTTGATGCAAAAATTCAAATTACTGATCCATCACAAATTCAATCTTTTTTAAATCAAGAAGAAACTATAATTAAAAACAAAGTGGATAAAATAATATCGTCTGGTGCAAATGTAGTTTTTGTTCAAAAAGGAATTGATGATTATGCTCAACATTTATTATCTGAAAATAATATTTTTGCAGTAAGGAGAATTACAAAAGATGATATTGAAAAATTATCACTTGCAACAGGTGCAAAAATTGTAAATAATATTGACGCAATAAATAATTCTAGTTTGGGTTATGCAAATATTGTTGAACAAAAAAAAATAAGTGACCATGAAATGATTTTTGTTTCTGGTTGTAAAAATCCAAAATCATCTACAATTTTAATTCGTGGTGGTACTGAACATGTTTTATCTGAAATAGAACGGGCATTAGATGATTCTTTAAGAGATATTATTGTTTCATTAAAATATAAAAAAGTTGTTTGTGGTGCTGGTTCAGTTGAAATTAAACTTGCAGATGAATTAAAAAAATATGCAAATACTTTGAGTGGGAGAGAACAATTAGCTGTATTGTCATATGCAAATGCAATTGAAATTATTCCATCCATATTATCAGAAAATGCCGGTTTAGATCCAATTGATATTATTGCAGATATGAAAAGTAAATTATATTCTGGTTTAACGTGGCCTGGTGTAAATGTTGAAAATGGTTCAATTATTGATGCAAAAGAACATGGCATATTAGAACCATTAAAAGTAAAATTACAAGCATTAAAAAGTGCAACAGAAGTTGCAATTATGATTTTAAGAACTGATGATGTAATTGCTGCAAATAGATTAAAAGGTAATGAATCAGATTTGTCAAATAATTTTTAATTTTTATATATAATACAGTAAGCATATTTTTAAAAAAAACATTTATTTTTGTAACTTAATGGAATTTCCTCAAATTAATTTATCTAGTGATTTATCATCAGAAAAAATAAATATAAGTAATTTTTATGAAGTGCAAACAAAAAAAGCATTAGACTTATTTTTTTCTTTAGGTGATTCTTTAGATAATAATTTAATTTTTATTAAATCACAAAATCCTTCTATTGACTTTAAGGATTATGTAACTTCCATTAAACGAATATCATCTAATTCATTAGATGAATTTAAATCCAATATTAGTTCAATTTATTTTTTTGGTTCTATTCAACAATCAAAAAATGAATATGATTTATGTGAAATTATTAACGGCATTGCTATGGGCGAAAGTGATATTGATATTAATATTGAATTAAATAGTGATTATTTTGAAAATAATAAATTATTATTAAAGCAATTAAAAAAAGAAATGGATATTTATTTTAGTTTATTATTTTCAAGGGAATATGATATTAATTTTTCTCCTACACTTAAAAATTCAAATCAATATATTTTTTTTTCAAAACCATATCAAAGTTATGCAGAAAAAATAATTAGATATACAATTGAAACTGGTTCAAAATTATATGAGCGTCCACTTGTATTAGATAAAAATAATTTAGAACAATCATTTTCAATTTTTAAAGGTAATCAAAATAATTCAGTTAGTGGAGATTTAAAACAAATTTATGAATTATCTTCACTTTCAATTTTATCAAAATCAAGAGTTGAAAAATTATACAAATATAGCGCATCTGCAATTAATTATAGATTGAATTTTTTATTTGATTCAAAAACCAATTTTGAATGGATTTTGCCAAACGATTTAAATGAAAAAGAGATGAGATTTGAAATTTTTTTAAATGCACTTAGATTTTTAATTATTGATAATGAAAATTATTTAAATTCTTTTTTTAAATTTGAATCTCAAACTGAATTAAATATGTTATATGAAAATATTATATCTGGTTGTGATAAAGATTTATCAAAATTCATTATGAATATTCAAGGTAAAGATAATTCTGATTCTAATTTTATAGATTATTTAGATGATTATATAAATGAAAATTTTGATTCAAAAAAATTAAAAGAAAAATTAATGAAATCCCCATTAGGTCGATTTTTATCAATTGAAAATTATAAACAAGGTGCAAGTGAATTTATGCAACATTATAGTGATGATAATTTTAGAAAAATGCAATTTAATGATTTTTATAATTATCAAATGTTTATATTTTCAAATTATTTTAAATATTCAAAAAGATATTTTGAGCATAAGGGTTTTGAATTTGATTTAAAGGATTATACTAATTTTATATTAAATAGTGAATTAGATTTTTGTAAACAAGAAAAAACATTTTTATGGTATGTTTCAAATTTAAGTTTAGAAATGTTAAGAGCTGATTCAAAACATGCAACAAAATTTGAACAAATTGGACTTGATTTTAATGTTATGAGGTCATTAATTTCAAAATTAGATAGCTAATTTTATAAATCAGATTATGCATTTTATAAATATGGATTTAAGTGAAATTTCAAGTGATGTTAGTTCAACTCAACATATTGTTAATAAAAATTTTGAAGAAAATGATTCTGAATTAAAAAAATTAGGAGTTATTTTAAGATCACAATCTGATCAAATTTCAAGATATTTACATTCAGAAAATAAAATGGATTTTTCAATGAGTAAATTATCTGGTGATGTTTTAGATCAAAATCGTGGAGTAATTAGTACGCCAAGAAATAATTTTTCAAAACAAATTTATTCAATTTTTTTTGTATTAAATAAAATTGGTGAAATTTTGGATTCCGTATCAAAAGCAATATTAATAATTGATTCAGAAGAAATTGAATTTCTAACAGAACATTTTGCTCCTGGAAACAGTTTTGAATCTAATCAAAATTTTATTAAAAAAGATTTAAATAAAGACATTATAGCACGTGGTAATAACATAGTAACAGAAATTAACATCGAATTTAATAAATGTGAATTAAATATGATTCAATTAGAAAAAGAAATTTATATCTTATCTAAATTAATTGAAGAATATAATTTGCAAATAGTTAAATTTTCTAATTCAAATAATAATAATATCAAAGATAGAGCAAAAATTAATTTTCAATTAGTTGAAAATTTAAATTCTGGTTTAAATTTATTTAAAGATAATTTAGATAAAATTAAAGATTCAATTGAATTTGATAGAAAAATAAATATTTATTTAAAAAAACTTCATGCTGAAATTAGACATGAGGGTTATAATGTTGAAAGTACTATTTTAGGCAGAATGTGGAATTCATTGAGTGTTATGCCTTCTGCTGTAAAATTAATTCGTGCACATAGATTAGATCAAAATGTATATTTTTTAATTTATTTGGATTTAATGTTAAGATATTACAAATTAATGGAAATGAATTATCAAAAATTATATATGGCTAAGCCTAATAATGTGGCGTTTGAAAATCTTTTTAATGAAGCAATGAGGGATCATGATAAAATTTTTTTAGAAAAATTAAAGCCTTTATCAGTTAAAGTTATTGATATTCCATTTAGAACTGAAACAAAAGGTTCTGGTTATTTAGATTTACTATTGATATTAAAACATGCTTATGATAGACAAGGGGAACCTGATTATAACAAAATATTCAAATCAAGTAAAACTACTAAAGTAATTGCAAGTTTAATAATTAATAATTTTCATTTTATATTAAATAGAAAAATTCCTGCTAGTGAAGATATGTTAAGAATAAGTAAATTTATTAGAGATATGGAAACTAAATTAAAACTTCAACATAATCAAAATATTGCTATAAATGAAAACAAAATAGGTTTGGCTATATTAGATGTAGATAAATCTGTTAAAAACCTAAATAGGCCTTATTTTGAGCTTTTAAGCAAATTTTCATCTATTTCTATATTTTTAGAAGAATTTTTTAAGAGTGAAATTAGATCTTTAGATAAAAATCAAATAAATTGAATAATCACCACAACACAGTAGTTAATCTTTGAACTACATATTCTACAATGTATTAGTTTAAAAACACATATTGTATGTCATAAATATGAATAATTATACTAAATTAAGTATTGTTGAATCACTTCCTCATGGGAAATCTCATGAAATTTGTGATTTAAGTCCAGATTTTTATGAACCATTAATTTCTTCTCAAGAAAGTAATTTATATTTATTGGAATTGAAAAAAAAAGGAAAAAAATTATTTAATGCGATGTTTTCATTAGATTTTAAAGATCCTGATTACTTATCTAAAATTGAAAGTTTAAATGTAGCTTTACAATTAGGTTCTGTTTGTCATGATGATTTTGATTCTTATAGTGATTATTTAGATTCATTTAAATTATTAAATTCTGTGGAATTTGGTACATTACAATTTGATGGCGAGTCATTTGTACATTTTAATAAATTTAGACAAATCCCTGATGATAATTTTGATAATTTAAAAAAAATGTTTGAATTATATGGTCATAATAGATTTAATAAAAATTTATTTAGTAGTGATTTAAAACAAAAAGAATTTGATATGGATGAATTAAAAAATGGTCTTGCTTTATTAGAAACGTATAGATGTAAAGTAATTGAATCAGAGCCTTCATTATATTCACAATTTACAGAAAAATTTTCAAGTGATTTGGAAAATGAACTTTCTAATTTGCTTTAAATTAGGCTAATTTTATAAATAGATATAATTTTCTTGCCTGTATGGCAAAAGAATCTATAGAAGTTTTAATAGAAGGTGGAAAAGCTACAGCAGCTCCTCCATTAGGTCCAAAATTAGGTCCTTTGAAAGTTAATATTGGTCAAGTGGTTTCAGATATTAATAAAAAAACTAGTGATTTTAAAGGAATGCAAGTTCCAGTTACTGTTATAGTTGATACTGATACAAAAGAATTTACTATTAAAATTGGTACTCCTCCTGCATCTCAATTAATTAAACAAGAGGCAGGAATAAAATCTGGTTCGGCAGTACCACAATCAGATTTTGTTGCAGATTTTACAATAGATCAAGTAAAAAAAGTTGCAAATATGAAAGCTGATGGATTATTAGGTGCTACTATTAAAACAAAATCATTAGAAATTCTAGGTACAATGAACGCTATGGGTGTTACTTGTAATGGTCTTAAAGCAATTAAGATGATTAAAGAAATAAAAGAAGGAAAACACGATACTGCTTTTAATTAATTTTTTTAATTTAAAATTAATGCAATAATAATACCAATTATAATTCCAACAATTACTTCTAAACTCGAATGACCTAATTGATTTTTCAATTCTTTTATATTATCATTAATTACATTAAATACTAAAATCATATCATAAACATATGCTAAAGAAAATAATAATGCAACTGCAAAAACAGCAGAATTAATTCCTTCTACAATTCCAATAGTAATTAATAATGAAGTAAAAAATGCAGAATGTGAACTTGGCATTCCAACTGCCCACATTGCCTGTTTTAAATTAATTTTTTTTTGTTTTAAAATTATTAAAATTATTTTTATTAATTGACAAATTAATGATGCTAAAATCGGTATTAAAATTATTTTATATTCATTTAAATTAAACATAGATTTTGTTGATACTTTTTTTATTTAAATATTTATATTATTTAGATTTATTCTTTTATAATAATTTCATTTCTTAATTCTTTTTTTAATTTATCTGATTTTAATATTATATAATTATTTTTTTCAAAAAATGGTACTATTTTTTCTCTTGTCTGAGTATTCAAACTTTTCCAATCAATTATTATACCTTTTGGTTTTGGAATTGTTTTTTTTATCATTTGATTTAACATATTATTATCTAACGAATCAATATAATGTTTAGGTGCGATATGTCCAAAATTAATTCCCATAAGTGCTATTTTTGAAAATTCTTGTGCATAATGTCCTCCACCAAAACCAATATATGAATCTTTATTTAATTCTTCTTTGTAATTTTTTTCATTAGAAAAATAAATTATAATGTCAATGATTGCCTCAGATAATGTTTTAATTGCATTAATATCATTCCATTCATTTTCACTTGATCCAACTTCAATAAAAACAAGTGGTATATTTAATGAGGTTGGTCCATGGTGTGTAGTTTCTAAACTGATTTCAAAATTTAAAAAATTCTTATCATTTCTTTCATTTAATATTTGAATTCCTTTTGAACAGATAAACGCCGGAGCATAAGATAATTCCTTTGCATTTCCACTACCCATTATTTCATTAAAATTTCCTGTAAAATGTAATGTTAAACTTTTTGTACCACTCTCTGCTTTATGAGAACTTGCAACTAATATTAAATCATAATCTAATTTAAATTCATCTTTTATGTGATCCCAATTAATCATATTCGAATCAAAATTAATTGCATGACAATTTAATTCTTTAACATTATATAACTCCGAATTATTTTTAGTTTCAATTAAATTAAATTCATATTTATTATTAATTAAATTAAATAAATTTTTACTTGCAATATTGTCTTTTGCAAAAAATAATAATATATTCATATTATTGTTAATATAAAGAATAATTATAAGTTTTGCTTAATTTAGCTTTTTTTTATTTTTTTGTTTTGGTAAAAAGTTTTCTTTTGAAACTATTTGTTTTCCAATGTTTTTTTCTAAATCCTTTCTTGTTCTTTTTGCAATATTACCACCTTTATTGGCTGAGTCTTTACATTCTTCCAATCCTTGAGAATCAATTTATTTTGTAATATCTGTAGTTGCTTTTTCTCCTATCATATTTAAAATTAATTCCCAATCTGTCATGTGATCTCTTAAATTTTGTTTGTTATTTTTAATATTTTTAAATTTTTTATATTCACTAATTGTTTTTCCAAAACTTGCTTTTGATATTTCATTAGTTAAAATTGCAAACTCATTTTGTGTTTTGATGTTTTTATTTTTCCATTCATCTGTTAATTCTTGTCTAATTGAAATTCCTCTCAGTCTTTTATCAATCCATTCTTTTGGATAACCTTTGAGTTTATAATATTCTTTTACTCTATTTTGTCCTAGTTCAGGATTTTCAATTTCTTCTATTCTTTCATGTCCTACTTGTGCCAACCATTGTTTAAAGGGTTCGGCTTTTTTTGAGGGAACGGACTGAATGAGTCTAAATGCATTTTTTGTATTTATACAATCAGTTGAGTAAGATTTACTATCTTGAGATATTAATTTCAGTTGTACCCAAATTGGGGACAACTCAAAAGCTTTAAATTCTCTATCTTTGATTTTACCCCAATATTGTCTTGGAGTGGGGCTGTCAGTTAAGACGGAAATAATATCTACAACAGAAAAGTACCATTCGTCATTATGCCACATTTTTCTAATATTTTTATCTTGAAATACAATAATTTTATTTTTTTCTTTCATTCTATTTTACTAACTATTTATTATTTATATAAGTTGGGCAAAGTTGTCTAGTCTACTTAAAAGAAATTATAAGTTTTGCTTTATTCTCAATTAATAATATAAAATATTATTAATTAAAATTATTTATAATTGTATTCAGGAAATGTTTGTTTTACTTTTTGACATATTTCTTTATGTATGTCATTAATATCGCGGGTTGCATCAATTAAATGAGTTATGGATTTATACTTTTCATGTTCTGTTAAAGATAAATAACCCCGTCTAACTCTTTTATGAAATTCTAATTTTTCTGATTCAAATCTGTCCAATTTTCCTCTTGCTCCAGCTCTTTTTAAACCAGTAATAGGATCAATATCAAATAAAAAAAGTATTTTTGGTAAATCATCGCCAACTATGTGATCTGTTATCGTTTGAATATAATCTAAATCCATTTCTCTTCCAAAACCTTGATATGCCCTAGTGGAAGCAAAGCTTCTGTCTTTTAATTGTAAATGGTATCTATATTCTTCGCTTCTGTGCATCTTATATAATTCTGCCCTTGCGGCATTTATTAAAAGTAATTCTGCATCTTCAGTAATTTTTCCAGTTTCAGGATCTAACAACATATTTCTTATTTTTGCTGCTAATATTCCTCCACTACCTGGTTCTTTTGTAATACTATATTTAATCTTTGATGAATCTAAATACTCGGACAATAATTGAAGTTGTGTACTTTTTCCACACGCTTCTGGGCCTTCAAATATAATTTGTTTTAGTTTCATAAATAAAATGTTTTTTATTCAATTAAAAGTATTATTGTCATTTATTGTGATATTACCTTTTAGTGATTTTATAAAATTATTTTTATTTATTATTTCAGAAGTATTAAAATTTAATCATATGATTAATAGGGCAAAAGAAGTGATGTCTTATGATTTAGCTGAGTATATTGAAGAAAAAGATCATACTAAACCAAATCCTTTTTTAAATATTTTTTTAAACGCTTTTAGAAATAAATAAATTAAAAAAATTAATTAATAATTTTAATTGCTAATTTTATTGTGGATTCATTTACATTAATTTCTTTTGAATCAATTCCATAAATTTTCTTTTCAATTTTATCTGCTTGAACAGAAACTGAAATCTCATTTTCAAATGTTTTTAAACTTTCATTAATTTCTTTATTATCACTTTCTATAAATAATTCAATTCTGTCTTTAATAGTTAATTTTAATTCTTTTCTATAACCATTAATCTTTCTAATTATGTCTCTTGAAATTCCTTCTAATAATAATTTATGAGTTATTTTAGTATCTAAATCAATACTTAATTCTTCTGATTTTTTAATTTCAACTTTTTTAACATTTAATTCATCTTTAATTAATTCTAAATATTCTTCACTTAATTCTGGTCCATGAATTGTCAATTTATTTAATGCCTGTCTAATTGGTATTTTTACATTTACTCTTTTATCTAATGATTTACTTACTATTTCTCTTGTTTTTTTCATATTTTCAATTATTGTTTGATCAATTATTTCATTATCATAATCTGGCCATTTTTCTAAATGAACTGATTCTAATAATTTATCATTATTTTCTTTTAATGATTGATATATAGTTTCACTAATAAACGGCGTAATTGGTGCCAATAATTTTGCAAGTTTGTCTAATACAAAAGCTAAAGTTTTTACTGCATCTTCTTTTTCACTTTTATTTTGACTTTTAAATCTGTCTCGACTTCGTCTTACATACCATGTTGATAAATCATCAATAAATTCAACTAATTGTGAGCATGGTATAATAGTATCATAATCATCTAATGCATTTGTTACATTTCTAATTAATAAATGAGTTTTACTAACAATCCATTTATCTAATATATTTTTTTGTGAAGGTTTATTTAATTCTGCATTATCGTCTTTAAATAAATTATAAAATGAATTTACATTATTTAATAATACAATTACTTTTCTATATATTTCACGAACTCCATCTTCTTGAAAATTTAAATCTTGTGCTCTCATTAATGGAGACGCCATTAAATAATATCTTAATGCATCTGCACCATATTTTTCAAAAATTAAATTTGGATCTGGAAAATTCTTTTTGGATTTTGACATTTTAGTTCCATCAGAAGCTAATACATTTCCACTAACGGCAACATTTCTAAATGGTGCTTTATCAAATAACATTACTGAAATTACATGCATATAATAAAACCATGCACGAACTTGCGCTACATATTCTGAAATAAAATCTGCTGGAAAATTATCTTTAAACCATTCTTTATTTTCAAAAGGATAATGTTTTGCAGCATATGGCATGCTACCTGATTCAAACCAACAATCAAATACTTCTGAAATTCTTGTCATCTGACTTTTACATTTACATTTTAAATGAATATTATCAACTACGTGTTTATGTAAATCAACATCATCACTTACAGCTTCAATAGCTTTTTCTTGTAATTCTTTAATACTTCCAACTACTTCAATATTATTACATGAATCACATTTCCATACAGGAATTGCAGTTGCCCAAAATCTATTTCTAGATATGCTCCAATCAGGTGCAGTTTCTAAAATATATTTAAATCTACCATGTTTTAAGTGATTCGGATACCAATTAATTTCTTCATTTTTTTCAATTAATCTAGATTTAATTTTTTGAATATTTACAAACCAGGAATCTACTGCATTATAAAATAATGGAGTTTCACATCTATAACAAAATGGATAAGGGTGTGTATAATCTTTTGATGTAAATAATAATTTTCTATCTTCTAAATCTTCAATTACATTCTTATCTGCTTTTTTAAACCACAAATTTATCCATTCTTTTGGACCGTGAACTAATTTACCTTGAGTACTTACATGTTGTATTATTGGCAAATCAAATTTTTTAATCATCTCATAATCAAATTCACCATAAATTGCCATATGTACAACACCAGTACCTTCTTCAGCAACAACATCCTTTCCACCATTAATAATATAATGTCCTTTTTTATCTGATTCAATATGATATAATGGTTCATATTCTTTTTTTAATAATTTTTTTCCTTTAAATGTGTCAACAATTTCATATTTATCTTTTATATCAACTAATCTATCTTTAGCTAAAATTAAAAATTCATCATTTAGTTTTATTTTAACATAATTTAATTTTTCATTAACTGCTAGAGCAACATTACCAATTAAAGTCCATGGTGTAGTTGTCCAAGCCAAAATAAAAGTATTTTCTTCATCTTTTAATTTAAATTTTGCAATTGCGGATTTTTCAGTAACATCTTTGTAACTCTGATCCATTGCAATTTCTGAATTTGATAATGGAGTTTCACATCTAGGACAATATAATAATACTTTTTTTCCTTCATAAATATAATCTGTGTCAAACAATTTTTTAAAAATATACCAAATAGTTTCTAAATAACTATTATCCATGGTTTTATATGAATTATCAAATTCAATCCATTTTCCCATTCTGTCAACTGTTTTTTTCCATTCATTAGCAAAGAATAATACTTTTGATTTACAAAATTCATTAAATTTTGCAACTCCCATTTCTTCAATTTCATTTTTCTTTTTAATTTTTAATTCTTTTTCAGCTATATTTTCAATTGGCAGACCATGGCAGTCCCAACCCCATCTTCTTTCAACCCTATGTCCTTTCATAGTCCAGAATCTTGGAAATAAATCTTTTCCTGTAAGTCCTAAAATGTGTCCGTAATGAGGTAAACCAGTTGCAAAAGGTGGCCCATCATAAAAAATATATTGTTTATCTTTTGGCCTCTGCTCTACAGATTTTTCAAAAATTTTATTTTTTTGCCAAAATTCAACCAGTTTTTTTTCTTGAGACTCAATATTCATTTAACACCTTAATATGTTCTGTATAGAAGAACCCTTATTAACAGAAAGATTCTGATTTATATATAAATCTTATGTTTATCGGGGTAAATTGTTAATTATTTGTTTAATTATAATAATCAAAGAATATATATGTTTATATTAAGAATTTTGATGTTTTAATTATGGCAAAAATATTTTATTTTGTAACAGGTGAAGGATTGGGTCATGCAACTAGATCAATTCCTATAATTAATTATTTAAAAAAACATCATAATATAATTCCATTTAGTTCAAATAGATCATTTAAAATTCTAAAAACTCATTTTTCTAATGCAAAAAAAGTTATAGATTTTGAATTAATTTATATCAAGGATAAAATTAACTTAAAAAAAACAATTCTATATAATTTAAAAAAATTATATTCTATTTTTAAAATATTTAAAAAATTAAAATATTATATTAAAAAAGAAAAGCCAGATTTAATTATTTCAGATTTTTCCATTTGGCCTAAATTAATTAAAACCTTTTTAGGAATCAATTTTATTACTATTGATAATAATCATTTTGGTGTAAAAGCCAAAATTAAAAAATTAAATTTTTATGAATGGTTTAAATTAAATATTTATACAAAATTTTTTGTTTCAAATAATGAATTAAATGTTATCTTATCTTTTTGTGATATAAAACATAATAAAAAAACAATATTAATTAATCCAATTGTTAGAGATAAATTAATTGAATTAAAAAAAAAATTAAAAAACAGACAAATAATTAAAAAAAATCATATTTTAGTTTATCAAACGTCAAATACTTATCCAAATTTAATTAAAAAATTAAAATTATTAGATCATAATTTTATAGTGTATGGTATGGATAAAAATGATAGAAGAAATATTAAGCGTTTAAATATTTTTGAAGATAAAAAAATCAAATTTAAATCATTTAATGAAACTGAATTTTTTAATGATTTAGCTACTAGTAAGGCTATTATTACAAATGGTGGATTTAGTTTAATTAGTGAAGCTATTTTTTTAAATAAGGCAATAATGTCTGTGCCTGTAAAAAATCAATATGAACAATTATTAAATTCTTATTATTTAAATAAAAATAATCTTGGTTTTTTTTCTAAATCTATAAATAAAAAACAATTTAATTTATTTTTAAATAAAATTGAATTCTATGAAAAAAAATTAAAAGCAAATAATACTTATGAAGTTCAAACGAGTTTAATTTTAATTAATAAAATAATAACTGATATTATTAAAAAAAATAAAAAATGAGAATTGTAAAAAAAATATTTTATAAATTATATAAACTTGGTCAATATTGGGAATTTGAAAAAGTTAAATATAAAACTGAATATATTATGTTTGTTTTTTCCAATAAATCAACTATTTTTTATAATGGGCCTATTAATAACAAAAAAAAAAAATTATTTATTAAATTTAATGGCATAGGTGGAAATATAAGTGATTCTCCACATTTTTTAGACGAATTCAGAAAAGATTATAATATAATTTATTTAGATTTGCCGGGCTTTGGAATGAGTTTTAATAAAAATTCAAATAATCAAAAAAATTATTCAAAAGACTTTTGGAATAAGTTAATGTTAATTTTAAAAGATCAAAATATTAATAATTTTCATATTATATCAAATTGTTTTGGTTCCAATTTAATAATAAATTCTTTATATAATATATTAATTAATGCCAGGAAAAATAATAATGTAGATATTATACTCAAATTAAAAAAAATGATCAATCACATTTTTATTTTAACTCCTACAGAAAAAAAATTAATTAAATTTAGGCGTAGACTATTATTTTTAAGTTATTTTATGATGTTATTTAAATCCATTCCTTCATTGAGAAAAATATTATTATCTTTATTTGAATATAAAAAATATCCTCTATTAAATTTTCATTCTTTAAAAAATAAAAAAATTCAAATAATAAATAAAAGATTTTATACACTACCTTTTACACTCGATCCTTTAATGGATGTTGCTGTTGCTAATTCTGCTGTTAATTTTTATAATAGTTTAAAAATGCAATTTAGTGAAAAATCAATTCAAAAAAAAATATTATTTTTAGAACAATATTTTAAAATGAGAACATTTTATTTTTTAGGTGATGGATTATTAAAAAATAATTTTGAAAAAAATTTAATTATAAAATATGAAATTGAGCCAGATATATTTCATTTTACATTTAATCGTGATGGTATATTTTTTAAAGAAAAAATTATAGATAAATTAAAATAATTATCCTGCTGCAGCTGATGCCATGAATAAAACACTTGTATTGTAAACTCCTGCAGATTCACTTTTATTTCCAAATACATAAAATGTAACATTAATTAATTGTCCTACTCCTGCACTCAAATTATTAATGATTTGAACTGGTGTTGTACAATTTAATAAATTATGGTTGGCATTAATTGAATTTACTGTAACTCCTGCCGGTGTTATTACATTTGCTTGAAAATTAGATGTATTAAGGCCAATGGTCGGGAAAAGAGGCGCATTGGCACATAATGTTACATCTATATCTGCTGTCCCTTGATTAGATAAAACCATAGGAGAGGAATTGGTATTTTGTGTATGTGTTACAACAAAAGTTACATCTGCATTAGCGATTCCCATTTGAAGTACTGTTGTAATTCCAAGGATTGTCATACTTATTGTACAATTTTGATTACCATCAACAAAACCATCATTTGGTGTTGCACATGCACTCCAACTTTGTCCTGTTAATGTTTGATCATTTGCTAATATATTTGTTTGATTATTAAAAAAATAAGTTATTTGATCTGGAAATAATTCTCTATTAAATATGGTTAAATCATCAAGTATTCCATTATAATATCCTTCACTTGTTCCTCCAACTAATAATGAATTTATACTTGGAGTTAAAAATAATATAATTAAAATACTAAATCCTAATATTTTTTTATAGTTCATTGTTTTTTTTAATTACATATTTCTTGTTCTGGGTGATCTAAACAAACAATTTCTTTTAATTGATTTATTTGTTTTTGTTGTTCTTGAATTGCTTTTGCGAGTACTGCAGTTAATAAATTATATTTAACACCTTGTACATCTCCATTTTTATCTAGTGTTACATAAATTGGATCAATTTCATTCATTTCTTCTGCAATAAAACCAATATCTCTTTCGTCTCTTCCTTTCCATTTATAATTAACAGATCTCATTTGATTTAAATGATTTAATCCATTAGTTAAATTTTGAACATCTTCTTTATATTTTATGGATGAAGTACATGAACTTAATACTCCTGTATTATTATAACATAGTGTATTTGCAGTTGCAGCTGCAAGTAAATTAACTTTTAATCTTCCATTTATTTCTAAAAATTCACTTGGTGCACTTGTATTAATTCCAACATTACCACCATCTAAAATTACTACTTTAGGGGTTCCTGCATCATTAAATGTTGCAATATTTCCCACATTTGCTTGTTCAACAGTTAATGCTGTTGAACCTGAATTAACGTCTATTGCAGTTAAACCTCTAATTACTGTGGCATAACCGCCACCTATTGCACCACCCTGTCCATTTCCACCAATTTCTAATGCATTACTTGTAGCTGCTGTAAGGCCGATACCTATTTCTCCGGCACTATTAATTCTCATTCTTTCAGTTACATTTACACCTGCACCTCTAGTCATAAAAATTAATGAACCATTATTTGATCCATCATACGATGATTTTATTGTTGCAAATGGTGCAACATCAACCCCTATTGTTCTTCCGATACCAAAACTAATCATACCACCATTACCGGTACTTGAATTTGAATCTGTAATTAGTAAATGTCCCCAATTGTCATTAAAAAATGTTTCTTTACCTGCAATTTGTAAAATATTTCCATAAGGTGCGCCACTACTCCAACTAGTATCTGCTACTTCTAATGTTGTTTGAGCTGAGGTCGTTCCTATTCCAACTCTATTATTTGTTGGATCTACTGATACAGTACTTGTATCAATTACTAAATCATTTGCTGTAATTTCTCCATTTTTTACAATAACATTCGCAGCACTAATTATGATTGTATTCACAATAATAAATACAAAAATTAAATATGCTAATTTTGTTATTTTTATTTTTTGATTCATTTTTTAACCTCAATTATTTTGTACTAAATTTCCCGTTAGGCATAAAGTTCCATTTGCATCAATATATGATACAATTGTTCCAACTTCATCTTTTATTAAAAATGATCCATCATTAGGTGAACCACAAGATAAGTCTTGATCATTACAATTATTGTCAGTAATACAAAATCCTCCTGTTTGATTTACAAAACTTGTATTATGACTTGTAGCATTTTGTATAATAAATGGTGAAACTCCTGGATCTCCACATGAGTTTGTAAAGCAGGATCCTGAAAGAACAATATCACCGCTGCTATAAAATAATGCTACATTTGAACTTGTATCGTTTTGAATTATATATGCAGGTGTAACACTTGTTGAATTATCTAATGTTGCATTTACATATAATTTTAAATTAATATCAACTGTTGTCATGATGTGAAAAAAATTACCTGAAGTCCAATTATCAATTGTTGAATAAACAGTATCGCCTGAGAAATTAAAAAACATTTTTCCTGCATTTATTGCAATTTCATAATCATCTCCATTAACTAAAGATACAAATCCTTTTGTTGTATCATAATCGACTGTAGGCTTAAACCAAAAGCCAATTGATCTTACAACTTCATTTTCTGTTGTGAATCCACTTATATTAATAAAATCATCAATTCCATCAAAACTATAAGCACCTTGTCCATCAAAACCAGTATTAGTTTGATTAGTTGCACCATTAACTGTTCCATTTGATTGATAATCACCATAATCTTTAGTAAAAGTTACATTACTTTCTCCTTCGAATGGCATATTTAAAATTGCTATAGATTCTCCTGACAATCTCCAGTCAATAATATCTTTTACTTCATTATCTGGCACTTCAGTATCATTTGAAAAAATATTTACTGTTATATTTTCATTAGTTCCATTTTCTCCACTATTGTATGAAGTAGTTAAGTTAATTGCATGTATTACTGGGGCATTAGTTGCATTATTATTTGCATATGCAATTAAATTACCAAACCTAAATTCTATTGTATGTTTACCATCTGTAATTACTTTAACTGTTTCATGACTTGTTTGATTACAAGAATAATTTTTAATTAAAATTCCACCATCAACCCATTCATATGGTAATATTTCTGATCCACATTGAATTTTTAAAAATAATAAATCCTCAGTTTCATTGTTTTTAGACCAAGTTGTTCCATTTGATGCTTTAATAAATAAATCTGCAGTTCCTTTTGTTTTAAAATTAACTTGCCAAGTTCTACCTGTAATTGGATATGATTGAGGGTTTAGAATTTCAAATTCAATTTGATTTTCTAGTGGGGAATTAATTTCATCTCCAATTAATGAACCTGTTAATTGATTTTGTGGTAAAATAAAATATGAAAAAAATAATATTGCTACTATGAGAGTAAATACAAAAACCGGTTTTTTTTTATTTTGTGGTTTTAAATTATTTATTTTTTGTTGATTTGAAGAAATTACACTATTGTAATAATTTATCCATTCATTTGGATTTTTTACTTTATGATCTATAGAATTCCAATTATCAATTACATGTTGTTTGTATTCTTGTGCTTTTTTTATATTTTCAGAGTGAAATTTAACTCTTTCATTAATATTATTATCTAAACTTCTAGTTTCACTATTAAAACTATTTCTGACTACCAAAATACCCTCTTTTCCCTAATGTAATTCGAGTTTTTAGATTTATAAAGCTTCCTTTTGTTTTTTGACTTAATTATTAATTAAATCTTTTACATTAAATTTTTTAAATTCTAACATTTCTTTTGTACTAATATCAATTTTTAATGAAAATATATTTCCATCTTCAGCCAAAAATGTATTTAGAAATATTGGTTTTTCTTGATTTTGAATTAAGAACATTTTTCTATTAATTTTAATTTTATCATTTATTTTTTTTATTTCTTTTACACACATTTCTTCAATTTCATTCAAATTTATATTTAAATTTTCAATATTTAATTCTTCTAATTTTTGATCAGATTTTTTTGCAATTTCTTGTTCTAGACTTTTAATTATTTTATTTTCATGAATTGATAAGGTTATTATTTTATCTTTTTCTTTATTATAAAATCCAAATTGTATTCTATCGATTAAATTATTGCTATCATCTAACATAATAAATATATTTGTTAGGTATAGATTATTTTGCACTAATTCTTTATATTCATCAGATTCTTTTATTTTTTGATATAATTCATTTATTTCTTCCATATTTTATTGGTTTTTTTCTTGTCTTTAAATAAATTGTGGCGAATTTATTATTGTAATGTACGTATCTCTATTTTTTTTTAGTATTAATTAAACATAATAACATCAAATTTGTTTTTATTATATTTAGTTATGGTTGTTTAGTATTCATTTATAATCTTAAAATTCACAATTTATTATGAGGTACTAAAAATGAAAGAAGTTAATTTTTCCACAATTGAAAAGCACAATACATTAGACAATTTTTTTAAAAATTCTGAAGAAACAGAGGAGTAATTCTTTTTTTTTATTTATGTTTATTTCTGCCCCTTAATTCTACTTCTTTTAATTTATTTAGAACTAATTTTGCATTATTTGTATTTTTTTTATAATCATTTATAATGAATTCAAATAATTCATTTGAAATCTTATAATGTGTAGATTCTAAAGCTTCTTTTAATAAATGTAAATCTACTGCAAAATCTTCAAATTTTTGGCTAGTAAAACCTAATCCAAAATCAATAAAATACAATTTATTATCTTTTAATATCATATTGGATGTAGTTAAATCTCCATGGATTATTTTATTATTATGTAGAATAGATATATTATTTGCAATTAATTTAGCTATATTTTTATAGTCATCTAAATTTTCTTCTAAATAAGTTTTTAATTTAATTCCATCAATATAATCCATTTCAATAATTCCTTCATTAATATTGGAATCAATTATATTTGGTACGGAAATATCTAATTGTTTAGCTTTAGTAAGTAAATTAATTTCTCTTTTAGTTCTAGATTTAATTAATTTTGAATCAATTTCTTCAATTCTATATGACTTTTTATTACGAATTTTTTTAATAGTATTAGAATTTGTTAAATATATTGTTGATTCTGCTCCCTGATATATTGTTTTCATAATATTTAGGCAAATTTGTTTTTTAAAAGCATTTTGATAATATGATTTAATTTTGGTATAAATTTTTATAAAGCATAATTGATTACTTCTTGTATGGAATTAAATAATGCAAAGGGAACAACGGATTTTAGCGGAGCTACAATGGCTAAGCGGAAGCAATTAATTAATATGCTAGAAAGTGTATTTAAATTATATTCTTATGAAGAATTAGATACTCCTATTATTGAAAGATATGATGTTTTAACTTACAAATATGGTGATGATGCACCAATTTTAAATGAAATATTTAAATTAAAAGATCAAGGAGATAGAGATTTATGTTTACGTTATGATTTAACTGTGCCATTTTCTAGATTTATAGGTATGAATACTACACTTAAAATGCCATATAAAAGATTTGCTGTTGGTAAAGTTTATCGTGATGGTCCTGTTAAATTAGGACGGACAAGAGAATTTATACAATGCGACTTTGATATGGTTGGATCTAAAAAAATTGATTGTGAAATTGAAGTATTAAGTATTCTTTTTAGAGCATTTGATAAAATAGGAATTGATATTAATATAGAAATAAATAATGTTATTTTTTTAAAGGCATTAATTAGATATTGTGGAATTCCTGATCAAGATATTCCAAAATTTGTTTCAATTATTGATAAAGTTAAAAAAATATCTAAAAAACAATTTGAAACAGAATTAGTTGAACAGGGTTTTGATAAAAACAAAGTGGATGAATTAATACAAAAATTAAATTTTAAAACCAATAAAGAAAAATTTGGATTTTTAACTAAAATATTAACTGATGATGAAAACATTAAATTAAATGAATTTAAATTACTTTTAGATGCCTTTGGAGATAAAAATCTTGTTTTTAATTTAGGATTGGCGCGTGGATTTAATTATTATACAGGACCAGTATTTGAAGTTTATGATAATAGTAAAACAATTAGTAGTAGTTTGGCTGGAGGTGGAAGATTTGATGAAATGATTGGAAATTATTTAGATGGTAAAAGAGAATTTCCAGCTGTTGGTGGATCATTTGGACTTGAACCAATTATGGTATTAATTGAAAAATTAGATGATCAAATAGTTAATGAAAATAAATTATTTATTATTCCTATAAATAATTATATTAAATCATTAGAAATTGCAGAACAATTTAGAGATTCTGGTATTAATACGGGAATTGATTTGACAGGAAGAAATGTTGGGAAAAATATGGATTATGCAAATTCTAAAAAATATGAATATGTAATTGTTATTGGTGAAAATGAATTATCTTCAAATAAATTTAAATTGAAAAATATGGAAACTGGAGAAGAACGAGAAGTTTCTATAAAACAAGCAATTAAAATATTAAAATAATTCATAGAATTCTTTAAATGGCATATTAGTTTTAATTAACAAATATTTTTTATCAACACAATAAGCATCATATCCTTTTTCTTTTATTAAATTAATAATATCATCTAATTTTGGAGTTCTTCCATCAGGTTTATTTAATTCAAAATTTATATTTTTATATTTTATAATTTTACTAATGCTATATCCAAATGGCAAATTAACACTATTATATTCAATTTGATTATTTAAAATAAATTCAATTTCTTTTTGAAAATTTAAATTATTTATTTCTTTTTTTAATAGTTCAAACTCACTCAACATTATTTTGATTAATTTAATATCACTTAATTTTTCTGAATATAATGGTCCAAAACTCATTAATTCATTTTGACAAGTATTACATTTATTTAATTCAATGCTATAATTTCTACATTTATTACAAAAATAAAAAGAGTTTATTTTTTCTAAATGTTTATCTACTTTTTTTTTCCCAGGTTCTGATTTAAAATAAATTCTAGCATAATGTTTAACTGTATATGAAATGATTGGTGTTAATTTTAAATCTAATTTTGCAGCTTGTTTTATTATATGTGTTGCAAGAACTCTAAGTGATAATTCTTTTTTATTTTCACAATTAAATATGTGACTTCCATATCTTCGCATTGATGCTGTTTTACTTGATCCTGTAATTGATGCAGTATCAGTTGCAGTTACTGCTAAAAACCCATTTTTATTTAATTTTTGTAAACTAGAATCAATAAATTTAACTGGGCTTCCAAATGGATCAATATCAATATAATCTGAATAAAAAGTATTATGTAAAAATTTATTTGCTTCCATATTAAAAACAATATTTTTATTTTTTCTGTACTCTACTTTATTTTCATTATTAATATAATTATTTTCAAATTCTTTATTTTGAATATAATCAATATTATTTAATTTTAAATTGTCAATTAATATATTAATTGCATTTTTACTCATATCATTAAATTTAACTGAATTAATATTGTTGCATTCTTTTAAAATTCTAATTCCGCGAACACCACTTGCACATAAAGGAAGGCATATATTTAATTTATTTTTTAATTGAAAATGTTTTTCAATAGATCTTAAAAATAATATAGATATAGTTCTATTAATTTCCATTAAGGGATTATAAAATATATTCAAGTCTTTACTAATTGTATTAAAAGAATTTTCATCTATTATAATATTTGTATTAGATTCAGTAATTTTTTTAAGCATTTTCTTCAGATTCGATTTGCTTAATTGTAATTTCTTTTGTTTCTAAATTTAAAGTACCAAGTCTATATTTTTTAATTTCTTTTGGTATTTGATATTCATTTTCATAATGTTCAGGATAATATCTCAATAAACTTAATTGTTCTAAAACTTTTTCATATATTTCAAATTTAAATAAATTAGTATTTATTGTCAAATTATCTAAACTATTCAAATACCACATAATATATAATATTACAGTTGATGTCATAACTTTAAATATAATAATTTCAAAATTTAATGACAAAAGTAAATTAATTAAAATTATTGACAATATACCAGTTGAATATAAAAATATTTTTTCAAAAGAATTCATTTTATTATTATTTAAAAAAATATAATTATTTTTCATTTCTTCAATTTCTCTAGTTATTTGAAGTCCATTATCCATATATTTTAATTCAGTATTATTTTTTGGTTTTATTTTATATAAAAAATTATAAAAACCATCCATTTCATCATACAAAAAAGCATCTAAATTATTTGCTTTAAATGTTAAAATTTTAATTATATAATTATCAATTAATGCTTTGGCATTAACTCTTATTTTATATTCTAAATTACAAAATATTTTATAAAATTGCATTAATAATGTTGCTTCTTTAATATTTAATTTAATTATACTATTATATTTTTTATTTACTTTAATAAATATTATAATTGAAATTGAAAAAAAGAATATTAAAAATATTCTAATCAATAAATTAGTGTCAATTAATGGATTAATATAACTTGAAAACTTATATGGAATTAAATAAGATGTAATACTAAAAAATAATATAGATAATAAGGTATATATTGCAACTTTAATGTTTTCTTTCATATTTGTTCTTAAAATTCTTTATTTTTAAACTATTTGGTGACTAAATTTCATTATTTTATTTAAGTAATGTTTATAAACAGACTGAAATTCTTCAAAATATGAATGAAAAAGTAGAACAAAGCAATATGTATAGAGCTGAACTTTCTAATGATCATGCCGCAGTTACAATGGTTTGTCCTAAATGTAATACAGGAAAAATTACAAGAACTGGTATGCAAAGATCTTTTGGAACAATAAAAGAATGTCCAAATTGTGGCCTTAAAATTCCAATTGATGATGAATAATGGGAGCCAAAGTAATAATTAAAATGAAGGTGATGCCAGAATCACCTGAAACTAATTTGACTAATGTTCAAGATCAAATTAAACAAATTCTAAATAAGTATGATGCAAAAGGTGAACAATTTCAAATTGAACCAATTGCATTTGGACTTCACGCTATTATAATTAATTTTTTAATTGATGAAGATAATGGATCAACTGATCCAATTGAACAAGACATTTCTAATATTGAAGATGTTAGAGGTGTTGAAATTACTGGAGTTAGTCGAGCTTTAGGATAATAATTTTTAATACAACATTCGAAATGTTTATTAATGCACTTTCTAATTTTTATTCATGGTAGACGTTGCTCCAACTGCTTTTGGTCAAGTAATTAGTTTTTTAGATGGTTTAGGATTTTTCAATGTAGTTCTTCCGTTCTTAATCGTATTTGCAATTACATTTGCAATTTTAGAAAAGACTTCTGTACTTGGTGAAAAAAAAGATAATCTAAATGCAATTGTTGCATTTTGTATTGGTTTTTTTGTTATTGCAAGTGCAAGTTTAGTTGGAATTTTAGAAGAAGTTTTAGCAAAAACAATATTATTAGTAATTGCTGGTATTGCATTCATGATGACTGCCGGTATATTTTCAAAAGAATCAACTTGGTTTGATTTTGAATTAGATGAACATGGTAAATATAAAGATAATCGTGCAAAATATATTATTTGGATAATTTTTTTTATTATTGGATTAATATTCTTAGGTGCAATTACAATTTCAACTGCAGAAGGTCAAGCATCAGTATTATCAATAATTTGGAATGAATTATTTTATCAATATCAAACAGGTTTAGTTTCAGGTATTATTTTAATTGTATTAATAGTTGCATCCGTTGCATGGATGAATGGTGCATGGGATAAAGAATAAACTGAATGATAAGGTAACATTTATAAAGCAATATTGCTGAAATATATATATATTAAAAAAGAGGTTTAAGGTTTGGCAGGATTTGAAAATTTTAATTTACAGAATTTTATAAGAAATGATTTAATTGGCGATTACGGTTTATTCGATTTATTTATACCTTTGTTTTTAATTTATATTATATTTTATACATTACTTACTTTTATTGAAATTCCAAAAGTAACTGAAGGTGATCTTAGTGGTAAAAATGCAAAAAAGTTTAGAACAGTAGTTTCATTATGTTTTGCATTATTATTAGTTATCCCTCATGTAATTTGGGGAAATAATGCAAATACTGTAGCTAGTGTTGAATTTCAAACTGGTTTTTTAGCTGGTTTTCCTGATGTTGTATCTGTTGTTTATTTATTTTTACCTCAAGTTAGTTTAGTATTAATAATGTCAGTTTTAGCATTAATTGCAATACAATCTGCAACTTCTGGTAATAATAATAATGTTGTTAAAACTATAATGGACAGTCCTTGGTATGCTGGATTTATTGCATTAACATTAACTTACATTTTTTATACAAGTGTAATTGGAAAGACTGTAGATAGTTCAAAATATTTAACTCAAGAATTTATTGGTGGAATCTTATTTTTAGCATTTATTGGATGGATGTTTTATTTAATGTTTTTTGATGGTGAAACTAATACACCTCCAACTGCAACAACTCCACCTGCTGGCGCACCTGGAGGTAATGTTTAATGTTAAATGATATAGTTTGCGATTCAAACTCTTTATATAAGGAGTGGATTTGTTATTTTACAAAAGAATGGGGTTTACTTCATTTTTTTATTCCGTTTTTCCTATTTTACATAATTCCTTATGTTTTAATTTCTAATATGAAACTGTGGAAAATTGAAGATAATGATACAAATAAAGCAGAAAAAGAAAAAGCTTACGGACGTTTTACTACTATAATTTCAGTTATTATTGCATTAGTTGGAACTGTTCCAAATTTTGTTTTTAGTACTAATGGAAAGGGTGTATTTGTTGAAGGTTTTTTAACTGGTGTAATAAATCCAGTTCATGTTGTTATGAATAGTCTTCCTGCAATTTCACTTGCAGTTATTATTGCATTATTTTCATTAATTGTAATTAAAGGAACTACTAATTTTGATTTAAATGCTACAAAAGTAAAGGGTTTTAATACTTGGGAAATAGTTGGTTGGTTTATGGTTGCATTTGTAGTTCTAGTATTTTTAAGAGCAACAAACATAGTTGGTAATATAAATGAATTTGTAAATATATTTGGATCGATATTGGGATTGATTGTAATATATTATGTATTTAAATATATTTTTTTTGATTAATAATGATACGGTTTGAAGATATAATTAATCCATTATTAAATGCAGATAAAACTTTAGCCTTAATTTTACTTACTGGTTTAGGATTTTTTATTATTTTATATATAATGTATTTAATTTCTAATGAAAAATATCCTGGTTTAAAAAATATTAAAAAAAGTCATATAATGACTTTAATTATAATTTTAGTTACAGTATTTGTATTGCCTTCAATTGCATTTAAAGATGATAATTTATATTATCAAAGTGGTTTTTTGTCTGGTGTAGTTAATCCAAGTATTTTTTTAATTAATTTTTTAGGTGGTATATTTGAAACTGCAATTTTGTTTGGAGTTGCATTATTAGTTTTATCTTATTTGCTAAATAATAGAAAAATAACTAGTAGTACATATGCAAATTATGCAAAAATTTTTGTATTGATTTTTTTAGCCCTTGCATTATTTTATGGTATGGTATTACTTGAACAAAAAAATTATTCTTATGTGATGTATTATGTTACTAGTATTACATTTTTATTTTTGCTTTTTTATTTTATTAAAAAATGGGTCTTTGATTGATACATAAAATTTATAATTAATATTAAAATTTTCAATCTTACAATGGTAGAAATAAATAAGTTAGCACCAAATTTTAATATTAAAGCATTTTATAATAATGAAATAAAAAATATTTCTCTTTCTGATTTTAAAGGAAAATGGGTTGTATTATTTTTTTATCCTGCAGATTTTACTTTTATTTGTCCAACTGAATTAGGTGAATTGGCGGATTCATATCAAAAATTAAAAGAAATGAATACTGAAGTTATTTCTCTAAGTACAGATACTGCTTTTGTGCATAAAGCTTGGTTTGATAATTCACCTACTATTCAAAAAATAAGGTTCTTTATGGGTGCAGATCCAACTGGACAAGTTTGTCGTGATTATGGTACATATATTGATGATGAGGGATTATCTTGGAGAGGTAGTTTTATTATTGATCCAGATGGAATTTTAAAAGCATATGAATTGCATGAAAATAGTATTGGACGGGATATTAATGAATTAATAAGAAAAATTCAAGCTGCTCAATATGTGAGAGAACATAAAGGTGAAGTTGCACCGTGCCAATGGAAACCAGGAGATAAAACTTTAAAGCCAGGTTTAGATTTAGTTGGTAAAATTTAATTTTTTTTAATTAATTTTATAAACTTTTTTTATTTAAATATATCATGGATGTATTAAAATCATATTCTAATATTTGGGGTGGAACTGTTGATTCTAAAAAATTTCATGAACATGAAATCTCAAAAATAGCAGCTGTTTTTAGAAATGTAAAACACCAAAATAAAATTTATACTTTGGAATATAATTACTATTTGGCATTATTACAATATGAACATTTAAATAATGAAAATGCAAAACGGGCTGCAAAACAAATATTAAATTTAATTGTAGAAGATAATGATTTTTATATTCTAAGTGATGATTTTAATAGATTAAAGAGATATGCTGAAGAGTTGAGAAAATCCAGAGATAAATATAATAATAAATTATATGTAATAATAAAAGATTTTTATAATAAATGTAATAATAATAAAAAAATTAAACATTCTAAATCAGAGGAATTAAATGAGTTTAAAGAAGAATTAAAAAATCTTTCACAATTATTGCCTGAAAAATTAGTTGATCATTTTGTATTTGAAACAAATATTAGTTCAATTGCAATTTTATTAAATAAATTAATTAATGTTGTAGAATTAAAACAATTAAATAATAGAAATTCATATCCAGAAATTGAAAGATCAAAACATATTAATAATTTGATTGACCTTTGTCACAAAAGATCAATTTTTTTGTTTAACAAATTTGATATTAAAGATTCTAATATTAAACTTGATATTGAAAAACAAGTTAAATCTAGAATAATTTTTTTAATTGGAGAAATTAATCGAATTTTAAAAACTCCTATTTTATTGAGTGAAAAAGTTGAAAATATTTTAAGTTTAAAACATAAAACTATTGAACATGATATTGATTATGTTTCAAAATTGATTAAAGAAAATTTATATGGGATTAAAAGTAAATCTGCATATCTTCTTCATTTATTGTATAAAACTAGCGATCTGGAAAAAGTCGCTGCATAACTTTTCCAGCTCTGTGCATGTGTCCATAAATTTCATAAACATCTAAATTATTATCTTTTATGAACATAAAAAATTTATTTGGGAGTCCAAATTCATTATTTGCATCTTTGTATAAATCAAATACACTATGTTGTTTAAATTCAGTGAAAAATGGACAATAAGTTCTATTCTCTCCAGCAAATTCTCTTTGTAAATCATTAATACAAATTTGATTTAAAGTTCCTTCTAAAATATCATGAATTTGATATAATTGTACTGGTGCATTTAATTTTTCTAATACTAATAAACCGCTAGTTTCTGGTTGCATATTAATTAATCGCTTATAATCCTTATCATAATAAGCTAAATTTAACTCTGAAAATGGATCACAATCTAAAACTGATTGAGAAGAATTTCTTTTTTGAGATTTCTTTTTATTTTTTTCTGTATTATTAACTACTAATTTAAGATGACTCATTAGATATGAGCAAAATAGTTATTTATAAAACATAGTGTTTGTTTTGTCCTATTTTTTAATGTGTATATTCAATCCCATATTTCTTTTATACTAAAAATTGCAGAAATCGTAAGGCTAGGTATAAATCCATCAATTTGATCAGTAAAATCTAATAATTCTAAAAATTGAATACCACCAACTTTTTTCCATAATAAAAGCCCAATAAAACCTAAAATGGCATCCCAAATTGAGCCTGCAATGGGTATTCTTCCTATAAAAAAATCAGCAATATCTAATATTATTGAAATTATAAATTTTATACTCCAAGATGTAAATGTCATAATTATTTTTATGTTTTTTTTATTATAAAACTATCATTTGGTTATTATAGACTACTATTTGATTATTATTTAATTAAACATTTTACATAAAAATTTTAAATGGTAAATCTAAACTTTGTTTATGGAAGAAAATAATAATAATTTACAAAATAATGGTAATTGTGATAATAATAATCTTAATAGTGATTGTGTTTTTTGTAAAATTATAAGAGGAGAAACACCTTGTTTTAAAATATATGAAAATGAACATGTTTTAGCATTTTTAGATATTAGACCTGTTAGTCAAGGGCATACTATAATTATACCAAAAAAACATATTAAAAATTATTTTGATATAGAGGGTGAATTATTTTCAAAAATTAATAATTCTTTAAAAATTGTAAAAAATAAATTACAAATTTTTAATAAAAAAAATATTTGTCAGTTTATTATAGGTTTTGATATTGATCATGCACATATACATTTAGTTCCTGCTAATGATATGATTGAATTGAATAATTTCAAAAATCAAGATATTCCAATGGTTGAATTGGAAAATACATATAAAAAAATAATGGAAGATGAAATTTAGTTTCGATTATTAATATATACTATTTGTTTTTCGAAAAATATATTAATGAGTTCTGTTTACCCAGATAACTTTATAAAATGATTGTCTTTCTTGATAGTATATTGGCCTCTTAGCTCAGCCTGGTTAGAGCACCACACTTTTAATGTGGGGGTCGCGGGTTCGAATCCCGCAGAGGCTACTTTAAGATCCGGGTAAAATTATGGCAAAAAAAACGAAACATTTTCTGATTCCAGAACACATTTTGTTATCAGACGATGAAAAAAAAAAAATGTTTGATGAATTTAATATTGGTTTTTCTCAACTTCCTTCAATTAATTTTAATGATCCAGCTTTAGAAGATCTTGGTGCTAATCCAGGTGATGTAATTAAAATTGTTAGAGAAAGTAAAACTGATGGTATATCACTTTATTATAGGGGTGTTTCAAATGAATGATAAAAAACAAGAAATATTAATTAGAAAATACTTCCAAGAAAATAATTTTGCGTCAAGTAATATTGCATCATATAATAATTTTATTGAAAATGAATTAGCAAATATTATTAGTGAATTACAAGAAATTAAACCTACAATTATTCCTCATGATATAGATGAATTTGAAATTAAATTTGATAAAATTTGGGTTGAACCTGTAGATAAACACACTGATGATAAAGGTCCAACAATTGTAGAAGCTGACGGTTCAAAAAGAAAAATTTTTCCAAATGAAGCAAGACTTAGAAAACTAAGTTATGTTACTCCTGTTTATGCAAATATTTCTGCACACATTAATGGAGTTCAAAGAGAATCTTTTACGACGGAATTGTGTCAAATACCAGTAATGTTAAGATCAAAATATTGTCATTTAAATGGATTTAATAAAGATGATTTAGTAAATGTTAATGAAGATCCTTATGAATTAGGTGGATATTTTATTATAGCAGGAACTGAAAAAACATTAGTTGCTGTTGAAGATTTAGCGCCTGATAAATTAATGGTTGATGGTGCGGGTAGTGCTGCAGTTGGAAAATTATATTCTGAATTTTCAAATTATAGAATTCCTCATACAGTAGAACTTTCTAAAGATGGAATTTTAACAATTAGTTTTGCTAGATATAAAAAAATTCCTTTAGTGCCAATTTTAAAATCATTAGGTTTTCTAAAAGATAGTGAAATTGCTGAAATTATTGATCTTGGAAAAGATAATGATACAATGTTCATTAATTTATATGAATTTGTAGAATTAAAAACTGAAGAGGATGCATTAGATTTTCTATCTAAAAAAATGGGAATCAATCAAACAAGAGAAACAAGATTAATAAGAGCTCAAGATATTTTAGACAAGGCATTATTGCCACACTTAGGTACATCACCTCAAGCGAGAATATTCAAAGCATATAATATTTCAAAATATATTAAAAGATATATTGACCTTGCAAATAAAAAATATGATAATTATAGTAAAGATCATTATGCTAATAAAAAATTAAAACTAGCTGGTCCATTATTGGGAGATTTATTTAGATTTAATTTAAAAGTTTTAATTAATGATTTATTATTTAATTTTCAAAGAATTGTGAAGAGGGGTAAATTTCCTTCAATTAAAGTAATTATTAGAAACAAATTATTGACAAAAAGAATTAATTCTGCAATGGCTACTGGTAATTGGGTAGCTGGGCGAAAAGGTATTAGTCAAAGAATACAAAGAATTAATTATCATGATTATGTTTCAAGTTTACAAAGAGTTGTAAGTTTACTATCGACAACACAAGAAAATTTTGATGCAAGATCATTACATTGTACTCACATGGGACGGTTATGTCCAATTGAAACTCCAGAAGGTACTAATGTTGGATTAAAAAAGAACCTTTCAATACTAGCAAGAATTTCAAACAAGGTTTCCAATAAAGAAGAACTGTTATCTCACATGAGAGAAGCAGGCCTTAAAACAATTTTTTAGGTGATAATATGACGGATGTTTTTTTTGATAATAAATTTATTGGAACTGTTGATGATGGTAATAAATTTGTAGATAGTTTGAGAATTTCAAGACAAGAAGGTAAAATTAATTCTTATTTTAATTTAATGTTTGAAGAAGAATCAGATTCAGTTTTTTTATATGCAAGTGAAGGTAGGGTACAAAGACCTTTAATTGTTGTAAAGGATGGTAAGAGTATATTAACTGACGATGTTTTAGAAAAATTAAAAAGTAATCAATTGTCTTGGTCAGATTTAATTAAAAAAGGTATTATTGAATATCTTGATGCATCAGAAGAAGAAAATTGTTTTATTGCTTTTGAAGCGGGTGATTTAACTTCAAATCATACTCATTTGGAAGTAAGTCCACTTTCTATGTTTGCATTTGTTGGTAGTTTAGTTCCACATGGTAATTTAACTCCTGCGATGAGGACTTATCTTGGAGCTAAAAATCAAAAACAAGCAATTGGTTTGTATGCTATGAATTATTTAATGAGAATTGATACTGATGTTAATTTATTAGAACAACCACAAATTCCTATTTTGAAAACAATAATGCATGATATTTCTGATTATTCAAGACATCCTGCTGGACAAAATGTAATAATGGCAATTATGAGTTATGAAGGATATAATATGGACGATGCTATAATTATGAATAAAAGTAGTGTTGAGCGTGGTTTGGGAAGATCATATTTTTTTAAACCTGAATCTGCAGAGGAAATTAGATATGCAGGTGGACTTAAAGATAATATTTGTATTCCTGATTTAGAAATTAAAGGATATAGAAGTGAACATGATTATAGATTATTAGAAGATGATGGTATTATTGCTCTTGATCAACAATGTGGTGAAGATGATGTTGTTATTGGAAGAACAAGTCCTCCACGATTTTTAAACAGTAGTGAAGAATATAGTTTAACACAAAATGTTCAAAGAGAAAGTTCAATTGTTATGAAACATGAAGAAAAAGGAAAAGTTGATATGGTTTTATTAACTCAAAATGAAGATGGTAACAATTTAGTTCAAATAAGATTACGAGATCAAAGAATTCCTGAAGTTGGGGATAAATATGCATCACGAAGTGGACAAAAAGGAGTAATTGGTGCATTATATGAACAAGCTGATTTACCTTTTACTGCAAGTGGTTTAATACCTGATATTATTTTTTCACCGCATTCAATACCTACACGGGAAACATTTTCACATTTAACTGAACTTATTGCACAAAAAGTAGGAGTTCTTTCTGGGAGATATGTTGATGGTACAATGTTTAATTCTGAAGAAGAATTTGATTTAAGAAATCAATTGAGTGAATTAGGGTTTCGTGAAGATGGAACTGAAGTAATGTATAATGGATTTACTGGTGAAAAAATGGATGCAAGAATTTTTGTTGGTTCAATTTTTTACTTAAAAATTAAACATATGGTTGCAAATAAAATTCAAGCAAGGGCAACAGGAAGAGTTACATTATTAACAAGACAACCAACTGAGGGAAGATCCAAAGAAGGTGGATTGAGAATTGGAGAGATGGAGAAAGATTGTATTGTTGCTCACGGTACTAGTTTATTATTAAAAGAAAGATTTGATGTTGATAAAACAACAGTTCCTGTTTGTGAGAGAAGTGGTCTTATAGCTTTCTATGACAGATTCAAAAAAAGAACAATTAGCCCATTATATGGAACAAATTCAAAAATAAATTATGTTGATATGGCATATGCATTTAAATTGTTTTTAGATGAGCTGATGAGTTACGGAATTTATCCAAAGATAGCTTTGGTTACAAAATATTAGGGGAAAATTAAAATGAACGAGCCTACAAATTATACATTTAAAAAAATAGCATCAATAGAATTTGGTTTTTTTTCACCTAAATTAATTCAAGAAGTATCAGTTGCAAAAGTTGTTACTCCAGAACTTTATGATAAAGAATCATATCCTGTTGACGGTGGGTTAATGGATGTTAGATTAGGAGTTATTGATCCAGGTTTAACTTGTAGAACTTGTGGTAATAAATTTAAAGAATGTCCAGGTCATTTTGGACATATTGAACTTGCAAGACCAGTTTTACACATTGAAGGTATTGCATTAATTTTTAGTTTATTAAAAACAACATGTCACAATTGTGGTAGAGTTTTAGTTAGTGATGAAAAATTAAATTTAATTAAAGATAAATTAAAAGAAGTTGAGTCACTTAGAGGATATGAAAATAAATTAAAAGAAATTAGAAAATTATTAATTAAATTAAAAACTATAATTAAATGCCCTCACTGTAGTGCAAAACAAAAGCCACTAAAATTAGAAAAACCATATACATTTTATGAAGATGAACAAAAATTATCTCCAATTCAAATAAGAGCAAGACTTGAAAGAATTCCAGATAAAGATATTGAATTATATGGAATTAATCCAGAAGCTACTAGACCAGAATGGTTGGTATTAACAAGAATGTTAATTCCTCCAGTAACAATGAGAACATCATTGACATTAGAATCTGGGGAGCGAGCTGAAGATGATTTAACTCACAAGCTTGCAGATATTGTTAAAATTAATCAAAGATTATTTGAAAATATTAATGCGGGAGCACCTGAAATTATTATTGATGAGTTTTGGGAATTATTACAATATCATGTAACGACATTTTTTAAAAATAGTGTAACACAAATTCCGCCAGCACGACATAGAACTGGTCAACCATTAAGAACTATTTATGAACGAATTAATAGTAAAGAAGGAAGAATTAGAAATAATTTAGCAGGTAAAAGAACTAATTTTTGTGCAAGAAGTGTAATTTCTCCAGATCCAATGATTGAAATTGATGAAGTTGGAATTCCAGAACTAGTTGCAAAAAAATTAACTATTCCGGAAAAAGTTACAAAGTATAATGAAAAGTTTTTGAAAAGTTTAGTTGAAAAAGGTAAAAAATCATATCCTGGTGCAAATTTTGTTATTCGTCCAGATGGATTAAAAAAAACTATTACTGATGAAACTAAAGAACAAATTTTAGAGGAGATTCAACCTGGTTATGTTGTACAAAGACATTTACAAAATGGGGATGTATGTATTTTTAACAGACAACCAAGTTTACACAAAATGAGTATTTTATGTCATAAAATTAAAGTAATTCCTGGTAAAACATTTAGAATTAATCCTGCAGTATGTTTTCCATACAATGCAGATTTTGATGGGGATGAAATGAACTTACACATTCCTCAAACTGAAGAATCAAGAGCTGAAGCGGAATTATTAATGAGTGTAAAAAATGTTTTAGTATCTCCATGTAATGGACTTACAATTGTAGGTTGTGTTCAAGATGCAATATCTGGTAACTATTTATTGACTAAAAAAGAAAATTTCACTAAAAAAGAAGCAATTGAATTATTATATTCAGTTGATCACAAAGATTTTACTAAACTTCCAAAAGGTGATGAAGTAGATGGTAAAGATATTATTTCAGCTTTACTTCCAAAGGGATTTACATTTTATGGGAAGAGTAGATCAGGTGATGTTATTATTGAAAATGGTTATCTAAAAGAAGGTGTATTAGATAGTTCATCTTTAGGTAATGGTGCTGGTTTATTATTGAGAAGTATGCTTCAAAAATATGGTGAGGATTTAGTTAGTGATTTTATTGGTAAAATGTTTAAGTTGGGATTAAAAATGTTATTACAATCAGGTCTAACAACATCTGTTTCTGATATTGATACTGATTCAAAATTCCAAAATAAAATTGCAAAATATTTTATTGATGCAGATAGTGAAATTTTAAAAATTTCTGATAAATTATATAAAAAAGATTTTCATCCAACAAAAGATCAAATGATTGAGGCTGAAACTGAAATTATGAAAATTTTAGGTAATGCTCAAAATGAAGCAATGAAATGTGTTTCTGATTATTTTAATGAAGAAACTGGTACAACTATTATGATTAATAGTGGTGCAAGAGGTTCAAAGACAAATTTAACTGCTTTGGCTGGTTTTGTTGGACAACAAAACAGTAGAGGTGGAAGAATAAAAGTTGGTTATAGAAAAAGAACTTTATCTTGTTTTAAAAAATATGATATTGGTTCTGAACAAGGTGGATTTATTAAATCTACATATAAGAAAGGATTAAAACCACATGAATTTTTCTTTAGGGCAATAACATCAAGAGATGCTTATATGGATATTGCATTAAGAACTCCAAAGTCTGGTTATTTGTATAGAAGATTAGCTAATGCATTACAAGATGTAAGAGTTGAAGCTGATAGTACGGTTAGGGATATTGATTCAAAAATAATTCAATTTAAATATGGTGAAGATGGAATTGATGTTTCAAAATCTGAAAAAGGTTCAATCGATATTAAAAAAATAATTAGAGAGGTTGCAGGTAATTAAAATGGAAGACTTAATTAAAAAATACGAAAAAAAATTATCTGGTAAAATAATTAGTGATATTAAATTAAATGTTCCAAAAAATATTGATAAAAAAAAATTAGAAGAAATTTTTAAACGAGCAGTTACTGTATTTGAAAATGCTCAAATTGATACTAGTGAAGCGTGCGGTTTAATTGCATCATCATCTTTTGGTGAACAGAGTACACAGATGACATTAAACGAAAAACACGGTGGTGGTACTTCAACAATTCAATTATCAAGTGGACTTCCAAGAATTATTGAAATTTTTGATGGTAGAAAAGAACTTTCAACTCCGATGATGGAAATTTTTTTTAAAAAGAAAAAATTATCAGAAAATGAAGTTAAAAATTATGCAATGCATATTAAAGAAACTAAATTAATTGAATTTATTGAAGAATTTCAATTAGATTTTATTAATCAAGTTGTTAAATGTTATTTAAATAAAGATAAATTAAAAAAAGAAAAATATAGTCAAGAAGCAATTGCAAAAGCCTTACAAAAAAATATGAAAGGTATAATTGTTGAAGAAGAAGAAGAATATATTTCTGTTAAAAAGAAAATTAAAGATGAAAAAATAATGGATTTATATAAATTAAAAGATAAATTAAAAAATGTTTTTGTAAGTGGAATTAAAAATATTAGTCAAGTAGTAATTGTACAAGAAGATGATGGATCTTATAAAATATTGACAAGAGGTAGTTCTTTAAAACATGTTTTAGAATTAGATTTTATTGATCCATATAAAACTACTACAAATGATATTTGGCAAATTTGCAATCATTTAGGAATTGAAGCTGCAAGAGCTGCAATAATTAAAGAAACAGATAAAGTTCTTGAAGTTCAAGGATTAAATATTAATATTAGACATAGTATGTTAATTGCAGATACGATGTCACTTAGTGGAATAATTAAAGGTATTACAAGATTTGGTATATTGTTGGATAAAGATAGTGTAATTTCAAAGGCGAGTTTTGAAACTCCAATGAAACATATATTTAATGCAGCAATTTCAGGCCAAAAAGATAAATTAAAGAGTGTAATGGAGAATGTTATGGTAAATCAACCAATACCAATTGGAACTGGTATGGGGCGTCTTTTAGCTAAAGAAGATAGCTAGGTTTATAAAAACATATATTTTCATTCAAAATCTAGGTAAGAAAAATGGTAAATATTGACCTATTTAAGGGCGAATTAAAAAAATCAGTAGAAAGTAACAAATTAAATATAGGTAGTAAGACTACTAAAAAATTAATTCAGAATTCATTAATTGAAAAAGTATATATGTCAAAAAATATTGACTTAAATATAAAATCTGATATAGAACATTTTTGTAAAATTGGAAATATTAATTTTGAAAATCTAGATATTGACAGTAGTGAATTAGGTATATTATGTAAAAAAAACTTTAATATTACAGTAATTTCATTTAAAAAATGAAGAAAATTAAATTAGACCCATTTATATTAAAAAAATTATCAATTTTTTCAAGTGTGTCTAAAATTGTGCCAAAAGATTGTTTTGAATCTAATGGGACATTGGTCTTTATGGTAAATAAAGGCGATATAGGAAGAGCAGTTGGAAAAAAAGCAGGTAATATTCCAATACTTGCAAAAAAATTAAATGTTGAAAAAATTCGAGTAATTGAATTTGATGATGAATTAATACAATTTATAAAAAATGTAATTCATCCAAATAAAGTTAATGAAATAGTTAAAAATGATGAAATAATTATTTTGAAAACGGACAGTTATAAAGTTCGTGGCTATTTAATTGGAAAAGATGTTTCATCTTTAAGGTTGAGCGAAGAAATAATAAAACGATATTTTGATATCAAGGAATTAAAAGTTCAACAAATTGAGGTTAAAAATGAGTAAAAAAAGTCAAGGAATGAATGCAGCAAAAAAATTAATGAAAAAAAGAGCTGTAAGTAGATTAAAAAATAAAAATTTTAAAAGAAAATTTTATGGTCTTAGAATTAAATCAGATCCATTAAAAGGATCTTCACAAGCAAAAGCTATTGTTATTGAAAAAATTCAAAGAGAAGCAAAGCAACCGAACTCTGCAATGCGAAAGTGTGCAAAAGTTCAATTAGTAAAAAATGGTAAACAAGTTACTGCTTATTTACCTGGTGATGGTGCAACAAAAGTTATTGATGAACACGATGAAGTATTAATTGAATGTATCGGTGGAAAAATGGGTCGTTCAAAGGGTGACATTTCAGGTGTTAGATTAACTGTAATTAAAGTTAATGATCAATCTTTATTAGGTTTGAGAACCGGTAAAATTCAAAAAGCGAGAAAATAGATTAAAATGGTTGAAATTAAATTATTTGGAAAGTGGAGTGTTGATGGAATTAAAGTTTCTGATATTGGTTTAAAACCTTATATTAATTTAAGTCCTAGATTTGTAATTAAAACTGGTGGGCGTAATGCAAAAAGTAGATTTCATAAATCTTATTATAATATAGTTGAAAGATTAATGAATAAATTAATGATACCAGGTCATAGATCAAAAAAACATAAATTAACTAGTGGGAGATGTACTGGTAAGGCAGTTAAAGTATATAATATTGTTGAACGTGCATTAGAATTAGTTGAAAAAAAAACTAATATGAATCCAATTGGAATTTTAGTTAAAGCAATTGAAAATTCTGCAACAAGAGAGGAAGTAATTACTATTGAATATGGTGGAGCAAAATATCCAAAAGCAGTAGAATGTGCACCTCAAAGAAGAATTGATTTAACATTAAGAATAATGACACAAAATAGTTATCAAAAATCATTTAATTCTAAAAAATCAATTGAAAAGACACTTGCTGATGAAATTGTTTTTGCTTATGAAAAAAATTCAAATAGTGCAGCGATTCAAAAAAAATTAGAAATCGAAAGACAAGCTGATTCTTCAAGATAGGTTTTAATTTTTTATTATTTTTTTATTATTTTATATATTATATTGTTTGAAATTACATTTTTTAAAATTACATTTTTTAAATAAATTTAAAAACTATTATATCTATTTTTTATTATGAGAAAATATTTATTGTTTTTATTTATATTAATGATTTCTTTATTTTCAATTAATGCTGAAAGTATTGATAAAAATTATCAGGCTACAAATATTACAAATAATGATGTTTTTGAAGTTTCAATCAATTCGGATTTATATATAATTAAAATTGAATATATTGATAATGTAATAACTTATTATTTGGCAAGCCCTGATGGGAAAAAATATGAAAAAATTCAATATATTGATATTGGTGAAATGACTGAAGACCCTGCTTTAATTATGGCTGATGAAATGAAACTTAATTTTTTTAGGGCTGGTAGAGATATAGTTTTAAATTTAGATTCAAATTCTCCTTTTAATATTGAAAGAAAAAAGGATAGAGTTGATATTGTAAATTTTAATGAGTATATATCAGATTATTTTTGTAGTTATGGATTTTATTGTGAATCTGCAAAAGGAATTTATTTTCAAAATGTAAATGTAGAACAAAATAATAATATTGATATGGTTGAAAAATTGGAAGCTTCTAATAAAGAAGAATCTTATTTGGATAATTTTACTAATGCTATTAATAATAATTCTAAAATCTTTTATATAATAATTATATTTATTGTATTTTTTATTTTATTTAAAATATTTTTTTGATTGGATATTAGTATTTGAGTATACATAATTTTTATAAGATAATTTAATTTTACTATTCTTAATAGGGGTATTAAAATGGACGAATTAAGAAGTTTTTTAAGTAGACCAATAAAATCAGATGAGTTAGATTTACTTGTTTTAGGAGAAGCTATGGTTGATGTTTATCATGAACCTATTTCAACTGCTGAATTTAAACAATTAGGCATTGATTCAGGTGGTTGGTATTTATTTGATCCAAATTGTGAAAATAGTTTAAAATTATGTGAAAAAATTAGAAAAATCCCTATTACTAAAAAAATTCCTGGTGGTTGTCCTTCAAATGTTGCTGTTAATATTAGACAATTAGGTGCTAGTGCAGGTATGATTACTGCATTAGGTGGAGATAATAATGGTAATTTATTTTTTGATCATTTAGAAGATAATAATATTGAAAAATTTGCTCAATATTTTAATAGTAAAACTAATCCTTTTTTACATGTATTATTTGACGAAACTGGGGAAAGAACATTTTTTGCATATACTGGTGCAACACCTCAAATTAATTTAGATTTTCCTGTTCCCAAATCAAAAATATTATTTACTTCAGGTTATGAAGTTGGAAAAATTGGATTGCCTGTTGTGGATTTTGCAAGTAAATTTGACGGTATAGTTGCTTTTGATGTTGCTTCTGCTGAATTAGCTAAAGACAATTTAGATTTATTTAGAAAAATGTTAAATTATACTGATATTCTTTTTACATCTAAATTAGAAGAAACATATTTATTTGGTGATAGACCAGATGTAAATTATGAATTGAGTTGTCATGTTAAAAAACATGGTGATAAGGGCGCTATTATTTCTTATAATGAAGGTGTGTTTAGTATTAATGCAGATCCAATATTAACTGCGCAGGCTGGTGTTTCTTGTGAAGATGGTTATTTTCAAAATACTAATGGTGCCGGAGATGGATTTGCAGCTGGTTTTTTATATGGTTTATTAAATGGTTTTACCTATGAAGATTCAGGGAGTTTAGCAAGTAAATTGGCAAGTACTGTAATTATGTATGAAGAACCTTTTATGAAAAAAAGAAGTTTAAGGGTGGACGTTCATAAATATGATTTAGAACAAAAATATAAAAAAGAACTTGAAAAAGCTTCTTAATTATATTTTTCTATTGCAAAAAGATTATTAATATTAGGTTTTACTTTTTTTTATGGATATTGTAAATTTTGTTAAGTCAAAAATATTAAAGTTAAAAAGAGATGAAAAAATTTCTTATTATAATTTATCTAATAATTATAATAAAAATCTTGTTAATAATTTATTTGATTTAGATAATAATGATGGTATTAATAATAATATTAATTCTCAAAATAAAGATTGTTTTTTTATTGATGGGGGGCTTGGTTTATTATTTGAATCTAATTCAGTTTATATATATGCAATTAGAGTGTCTTGTGTTAAATTTATAGGAAATAAATTTATTAAAAAAGAAAATCATAATTTTAAATTAGTTACTTATTTAGATAAAAATTCAAATGGTCGTTTAAGAATATATAATAAAATATTTTGTGAAGAACATACACAAAAATTGTTTAATTATGATTTTGATTTATTTAATGATCAAAAATTATTTAATATAGAAAACTATGATTTCTTTGATTTTAATAATTTAAAATTATCTGGTTCAGTTATTTTAAAATTATTAGAATTAATTTATGTTCAAAAATTATCTAATAAAAATTCAATTATTGTACGTGATGGTTCTTTTGAAATGAAAAATAAAATTGATCAAGATATAATTTGTAATTTTAATATTAATTCAACAATATTTGGAATTTCAAAAAATTCTTCATTTGTAGATCAAGATGGAAATAATTTGTCAATGAGGCTTTTTGATTTATTAGGAGAAAAATTTAATCAAATTAAAAATTCAAATTTAATTTTATCTGATTTTTTTGGCTATCAAAATATTTTGTCAAATAATTATGAATGTATAAAAGTTTATTTAGTTAAATTAAATACAAATTCAAATAATTTTTTTAGAATTGATGTGATGAGCCATAAAGAGAAAACTAATGATATAAATATTGCTTTAAATATAATTAAACAAAATAGTATTGATAATGCTATATTAGGATATCCTTATGGTCTTATATTGGTAGATCAATTAGCAAGAATTAGTAATAGAGAATCAGAATTTGAAAAAATAAGTTTATTTTATTCTGATAAAAAATTAAAAAGTATATTAGAACATAATTCATATAATAAAGATTTTCATAAAATTTTAGACAATTTACAATACTAAAATTTATAATCAATAAATGTCTTTTTTTTATTATGAAGATGAGATTTTTATTATTATTTTTAATAACCTTTTTATGTGCTTTTTTTTCTTCAGCTGAAGAGAGTGGAATTACTGAAGAATTAGATCCTGATTTAATTAATGAATTAGTTAATTTAGAGTCAATGTTATTGAATATAAAAACTAGCACTAATATTGATTTAATTATAGAAGGTGATAATCCAAAACTTGAATTATTGGAAATTAATCAATCATTTATTCCATTAAACTCAGATTTTCAAGAGATAAAACAATTTAGTTTATTTCCAAATAATATTGAAACAAGTTTTGATGATAAAAGTGCAATTTTTAAAATTAAAGGTATAAAAAAAACTAATTATCAAGTTGGAATTGATTCAGTTGTAAAAACTAATTTTATTCAACCAAGAATAAGAAGTAAAATACCTTTTCCTTTTGTCGTAACTAATCCTGATATTTTAAAATATACTCGTGAAACTAAAAATATAGATTCAAATGATGAATCTATTAAAAAAAAAGCAAATGAATTAGTTAAAGGCGAAGATGATTTATTTATAGTTGTAAGTAAAATTGCAACTTGGGTGGAAGAAAATATAGAATATTCATTAAATTCTCTTACAGAAAAAACAACACAAAAAAGTAGTTGGGTTTTAAAAAATGGTAATGGTGTTTGTGATGAACTTACAAGTTTATTTATAGCAATGCTTAGAAGTCAAGGTGTACCTGCACGTTATATTTCTGGTATGGCTTATACTAATTTTAATGATTTAAATAATTGGGGGCCTCATGCATGGGCTGAAGTTTATTTTGATAAATATGGTTGGGTTCCTTTTGATATAACTTATCATGAATTTGGTTTTTTAGATGCCACTCATATAAAATTTAAAGAGTCTGTGGATTCTTCAGAAAGTACAAGTAATTTTAAATGGTTAAATAATAATGTAGAATTAAAAATTGATCCAATGACAATTCAAGTAGATAGTTCTGATAAAGGAAATATTGTTATTGATGGTGTAAGTGTAACTGCAAATGCAATGGAACAAAATGTTGGATTAAATTCATATAATTTAATTGAAGTTGATGTGAAAAATAATGATAATTTTTATAGGACTTATGATGTTTATTTAACATATTCAGATATATTAAATTTAACTGATGGTAATCATAGAGCAGTTATATTAAAACCATTAGAACAAAAGAAAGTATATTTTATGATAAAAACTCAATCTGGATTGGATGAAGATTATATATACAAAATTCCTTTAGTGGTATATACACAATTAAATGATAAAGCTGAAATTTTAATTACTGCAAAAAGTTCATTTAGTAATATAGAAAAATCAAAAGTAATTGATAGAATTTCAAGTAATTCAGTTGAGACATCAAATAATGGAAAATTAGAACTTTATTGTTATAGTCAAAAATATGATTATAAAGATAGTGATGATATTAAAATAAATTGTGATATTAGTAGTAAACTTGAAAGTCCAGTATTGACATTTTGTACGGAAAATAATTGTAAGTCTATTCTTTATCCTGAAAATAAACTTCAAGAAAAGACTTTTAATTTTGAAAATAGTAATCCAGGTAGAAAACAAATTAATTTTTTTATAAAAAATAATGGAGATATTTCAAAAGATACAGTTTATTTAAACATAGGAGAAAGTCCAAAATTATATGTTAAAGAAAAAGTTAATTATGATCTTAATAATAATTTGATAACATTTCAAATAAATAAATTATCTGAAAATAATCCTAAAAATGTTCAAATTAAATTATATAATTTAAATTGGAATAAAAATAATTATTTAAATAAATGGGATTTTGAAACCTATGATAAAAATCAAAAAATGAATTTATATATTAATGGAAATGAAATTTTACATGGTGAAAATAAATTATTATTATTAATTGATTATGAAGATGCTGATGGTAAAAAATATCAAGTTAAAGATGAAGTAGTAATTAGTGTTGAAAAAGGATTATTTACTAGAATCGTCGACACTTTTTTAAGATTATTTAGTTTTTTTTAAAATGACTTTGACATATAGACAATATGGAAATAAAAAAAGTAAAAAAGTAATTTTTATGTTACATGGTTTTGGTGATGATGAAGAATCATATGTAGATTTAGCTGAAAATATAAATTCTAATTATAATTATTATTGCATACGTGCTCCAATTCCGCTTTATATGGGGGGTTATTCTTGGCACTATATTCCAGAGGGGAATGATGTTATATCGTCTGAATATGATAAAGTAATAGATGATATAACTAAGAGTATATTAGATTTAAACGAAACAATAAAAGAAATTATAGAGATGGATTTATTAGTTGACAAAGAATTAATTTTATTTGGATTTTCTCAAGGTTGTTTTATGTGTTTTAGTATGATGAATTCTTTTAATTTTTCAAAGATATTTGGAATTTGTGGATATGCCAAAAAAAGTGATATTATTAAAATTGATAATAAAATAAAAATATATTATTTTTTTGATGAAAAAGATCCAGTGATAAATAAAAAATTACTTGGAGCTGAAACATTATTCGGGGATGAATTATATCAAGAATTAAAAAATAAAAATTATGATTTAGAATATATAAAAACTAATTCAGGTCATTCAATAGATCAAAATTCATTCAATTTAATTAAAAAATATATGGATTATTAATTATTTTGTAATTATATATATAATTTCATTAAATATTTCAAAAGTTTCATATTTATATTTATTTATTATTTTTTCAAACCATTCTCTATTAGAATATATTTTTCTTCCAGATAATGATTGAGTACTAAATGAAACAATTAAATATTTTGCATTAATATTTTCAATTAATTTTTTAGTGAAATTTCTTTTAGTATATTCTAATGTTTGTAATATTTTCAATAAAAAACAAATATCAACTTTTTCAAATTTTTCAATTTCAAATATATTCTTTTCAATTATTTTAGTATTAGTATTAAATTTTAATTTATATACTTGGGATAATCTTTTTAAAATATTTAAATCATTAGTATTTAATTCATTTAAATATAATTTTTTATTATTTAAATTAAAATATGTATATGAAAATGGATTAAATCCACATCCTAAGTCCATAATTGACTCACATTCATTTAGATTTACAAATTCATTAATTTTATTATAAAATTCTTCATAAAAGTTTTTTCTCTCATATGTAGAGCTATGAACTGACAATAAATTATTTAATTTGATTTCTTGATTATTAATTAATTCATTTTTAAAAGTTTCAAACAATGTATTTATTTTATTATAATGTTTTGTTTGAAACATAAAATAAATATGTCTTAAATGGTCTTTAATTTTTTTAATTAACTGTTTTGAAAATTTATTTTTTATTAAGTCTTCAAATAATTGTCCATTTTCTTCTTTATATATATGGGACATGATTTTTGTTTTATCATTAAATAAAATTAATTGATTTTTAATTTCTTTATATTTGTCATTACTATTTATTAAATGAAAATAAAAATTTTTTTCTTTATAATTAAAATTAGCCATTTCAAATAAAATTATATTTATTATTGTATTATCTTCAAAACCATCATATATTTTTTTAATTTCACATAAATATATGTTTATAATTTGATTTATTATTTTCATAGTGTTTTTGAAACATAAGGTCCGTCATTTATGTAACCTTGTTTTTTGTAGTATTGTTTTACTCCTATTCCACTTATTACTAATAATTTCTTTTTATTATTTTCAATACAAATTTCTTCTGCTTTTTTTAATAATTGTTTTCCAATTCCAATATGTTGAATATCTCCTTTATTTTGCACTCCTTTAATACCAATATTCAATGTATCTCCATAAACATGTAATTCTCTTATAATCGCATCATTTATTGGATCTATTTCCTCTCTAAAACATCTGTTTCCAAAAAATCTTAATCTAATAAATCCATATAATAACTCATTATTTACATCTTCATATGAAATAAAATATTCTTTTCCATTACTACTATTATATTCATCTACACAAATTTCAAATTTGGATTCATTTTCTCCTCTTGGAAAAGCAACTATATCTTTTTTTTGATGTCCTGGTTCACGTGCACGAATATCATTTGATTTAATATTAAATTTTCTTTGTTTTTCAATTACATATTGTCTTAAATTAGTTCTACTTGGTCCAGCAGTAATTCGAGTTGAAGGAATATCTCTTTGTACTCTCATTATTCTTGTATATTTAGGAACATATTTCATTGCTTTTGCAATTATTTCTGCTGCTTCTTCAGTTGTAATTGGATTAAATTTTCCTTCCGTATATAAATCATATAACAGTGTTCCAATAATAACTGTACATGGATAAATTTTTAACATATCTGGTTTATATTCCTCTTCTTCAAAAATTTGTTTAAATATATTTATATCTTCTTCTTTAGTTGTCAGAGGTAATCCAGGCATCATATGAAAATTAATTTTAAAACCTGCGTCTTTTAATAATGCAATAGAATTTTTACTACTTTTACTATCGTGATCTCGATTTATATATTCTAATACATCATCTTTAGTTGTTTGAACTCCTAATTCTACTCTTGTAACTCCAAAGTTTAACATATCATTAATATGTTCTTCTAATGCAAAATCAGGTCTTGTTTCAAATGTAAGTCCAATTAATCTAACTTGTCCATTTTCATTAATTTCTTTTTGTTTTTCTAATTCATTTGCATTCGCATCTTTATTTTTTAAATCTAATATTTTTTGTTTAACTCTTTCTTCTCTATCTTTTTCTTGAAAGTCTCCAGGCATTTCAAAAAAATCTTTATATTTTTTCCAATTTACTTTACCTTCACTCATAAATAAATCCCCAAAATCATTCATTGCCTTGTAAGCAAAATACATGAATTCATTTTGATATGCAGGATGAAATGAAGGAAATGTTCCACCCATAATAATCATTTCAATTTTTTGTGGATGATGTCCTGATGCAATATATTGTTCTAATCTATTAAAAGTCTGTAAATAAGAATCATAATCATTTCTAATTGCCCTTCTTGTAGCTGGTTCAATTCCAGTATATGACATTGGAACATCACCAAATTTGCTTTTAGGTCCACCAGGACACATAATACATTTACCATGAGAACATGCAATAGGTTTACCCATAATTGCAACCACACTCACACCAGATAATGATCTAATTGGTTTAGTTTGTAAACATGATAATAATTTAGAATCTTTTTCATCAGAATTTAAAAATATTTCAATATCAGATGGAATTTTTTTTAATTTATATTTTTTTGATAATTCTATTTTTCTCTTTGCTAGTTTAGCTTTATCAAAATCATTATTTTTAATCCATTCAATTATTTCATTAAAAAATTCATTGAATTTTAATTTATAGTCTACTTTTTGTTCCATTTTATTCTCCCGGATATAAGGTCCGATGATTACTTATACAGAAGGCAAATTTGAGTATTTAAAAAGCTTTTTAATTGATATTTTTTCTTAACAATAATCTTTATTAATTTATAATTAGACATAGTAATATGTATTGTGAAGAATTAAACTCTGAAGAATTAGATAGATTGGAAGAATATTATCAAAGAACATTGTATGTAAAATCTGAAGTTTTAAAAAATCCACAAATTTTAACAAATGTAAAAAATATATTTGATTATTTAGCAGCTGCACAAAACAATACATGTGATCAAATGTATAATTTAGTTAATCCAGAAATTAAATGTCCAAAGGAGGTTTTATTTTTAGGTTCTGGTCAAATACATAGAGTATATAATATTGGATCTATCCCTCACCCAATAAATTCTACTAATCAATTACATATAGCTTTAAAACTTAGAAAAATAGATACGAGTTATTATATTTGTGATGATGTTGATGATGAAATTAATGATATGATGATCGAGCAAATTTCAGAATATGCAAATGTTTTTTGTAGACAAAAATTATTTTTAAGTTCTACTAATTCTCGAGTTGAAAAAGGAAAAGAAGTCTTAGCACCTTATTTTATTGGTGCAATTCAATATGGTGAAATTGGAGCAATGTTAATGGAAGATGTAAGTGAAGGATTATCTTTAGAATTGTCAGCTATAGATTATAAACATTTTTTAAGAACTAATTCTGATGGTTCTCAAAGTCTTTATTATCTTGATCCTCAAGAGACTGGAGAAATGGATGCATCACATATAAAAAAGTATTTATCAAAGGAAGCAAGATTTGAAATATAAAATAAATTTTATTTTTGGAATTGAAGTGTTTTAAATCCTAATTGATGAACCATATTCTTTATATCTTCTGTTTGTAATCTTTCTTTAAATAATTTAAGATCAGGAGATATTGGATAATCATCTAATTTAGCTATTGGAATGTATTCAAGTTTTTGAAATGTTTCTGGTTCCATTATTTTTGGTTCTCCATCTAATATTTTTGTTAAAAATTTATGTGCATAAAATTTTTTAGATTCTGAAATTTGAAAAGGAACCATTCCAAAATAACAGAATTTTCCCATCTTTAAATGGGGACCTATTTCTTCATATATTTCTCTTTCAGCTGCTCTTTCACAATCAATTAAAAGTGGATTTTTTGGATCTAAGCAATCAGATAATTTTACTTTTCCACCTGGAGTTTCATAATGACCCATATCCTCTCTATATAAAAGTAAAATTTCATCACATGTTTTATTTAAAATAATACATCCTGCTAATACTTTTCTTTCATCGATTATTAAATTTGACATAATAGTCAAGTTTTTTTTTTATTTAAAAAACTTTTTAATTATCCCTAATATTCCCTAGGGAAATTATTATATAATTTGATTGAATCTGGATAATATGATTGAATTGGATTATGCAAGTAGAGTAAAATTATTAATTGATTTAAAGAAAAAACCAGGATTTAGATTCCCTGGTGTTGGATCTGAACCGATTTATGAGGGTCGTATAGTATTAACTGACTCAAGTACTAAACATGGTCAATTAGAATTACATTATACAGGAACTTTAGAATGTGAAAATGCAATGGGCGAAGATTTTAATGAACCTTATGTTTTTCCAAAAAAAGAACCACATTCAAATTCTAAAGGTAAAGAATTTGGGTTTTCAACATCAGACCTTTTGGCTTTAAAAAGAATTCATGAAAGGGAGCGAGCAAGTAGATTTGGTTTAAGAGATTCATCTCCATTTATTGAAAAACAAGATTCACCATTTGAAAATGAACGACCTAGTGACAGATTTTCAAAAAAACTATTTTCGTTCATAGATCAACAAGATTCCAAATTAGACGAAGGATCTAAATCTGATTATTTATCTTCATTGAGAGATCGTTATTTTCCTAGAATTACACATTTTGAGGGGGAACTGCTTGGCGATAGATTTCCTTCAAGAAGACCATTTTCATTAATGGATCAACACGGTTCAAAATTCGAAGAGGGATCTAAACCTGATTATTTATTTTCATTGAGAGAAAATGATTGTCTTAAACCTACAAAGTTTGAAGAGGAATTTAATATCAGAAACAATAGGTCTTTCGATCCATTTACATCTGAATTATTGCCAGAGCGTAGAGTTTCATCCGAATTACTTGAAATTAAAAAGTATTTAGAAGATTATGATTATAAACCAAATCCTTTTTCTGATTTATCGTTTGATAATCCTTTTGTTTTTCCAAAAAAAGAAAAACCAAAAAGAAGTTATACTTTAATTCTTCATGTAGAAGAAGAATTTTAAATAACATACATCAATTATTTAAATGGGAATTGTTAAATATATACTATGGATCCTTTATTTGTTGGAGTTATAATAGCATTTTTATATATTTTTATTACACATATTTTTGCAAATGCATATATTCATAATTTTAAATATGAAACAATTAGATCAATAAATTCATTTGCAATTGGTATTAGTACATCATATTTAGTGTTAATATTAATTCCAGAAACATTAATTACTTTTGATGGGAAAATTGCTAATTTTTCAGGAATTGCGCCTATTGTAATGTTACTTATGTTCACTTTTCAATTTATTATTCATAGAGTATTGGCACATCAAGTAAAAAAAAAGTCAATTAAAGAACGAGTATTACATTTAGTCACTGCAAGTGTTTATCATTTTTTTTTAGGTATGTTATTTTTAACATTTTCAAAAAGTTTAAATTATTATGAATTGTTTTTATTTTTCACACCAATTTTCATTCATGGTGCATTTAGTCATTTAACTCGTCATAATAAAAATTTATTAAAAAATAATGTGGAAAATAATGTTTTAGTTAAAGAATTAAAAGTATTTAATATTGTTGCAGTTTTAGCTGGTGTATTTATGGGTTCAATTTTTAATTTAGAATTTATTGATATTTCAATATTAATTGCAATTGTTGCAGGTAATTATATTTATAGCATATTCTTAGAAAATATGGTAAATAAAGAAGTTATAAAAAATAGATGGTTACTTGGTGGTCAAGTATTTTATATTTTAATTTATGTATTAACTAGATTTTTTTAATTATTTTTTTTCCAAACATATATGGTACTAATATTTTAGGTATTACTACATTTCCATCTTTGTCTTGAAAATTCTCAATAATTAATACTAAAGCACGACTCGTTGCAATTGCAGTATTATTTAATATGTGTGGATAATACTTTTTACTTCCAGTTTTTACTCTAATATCTAATAATAATGATTGTGCATCTGTTAAATTAGAACAACTACCTAATTCAATATAATCATTTCTTCTAGGGGACCATCCTTCAACATCATATTGAATATGTTTTAAATCTCCAAGATCTCCTGAACAAATTGCTAAATCTCTAGTTGGAATTCCAATGGAGTTAAATATTTCATTTGTTATTTTTTTCATTTCTTTAAAATACTTCATACTATCTTCCGGATCACAAATAACTACCATTTCAACTTTATTAAATTGATGAGTTCTAAATAATCCTCTCTCGTCCAATCCATGACTACCTTTTTCTTTTCTAAAACACATAGAAAAACTAGTTTGCTTTATTGGTAATTTTTTAACATCAATATCTTTTTTTAAAAATCTTCCAATCAAACTATGTTCACTAGTTCCAATTAAATATAAATCTTCTTCGTCAATTTTATATATCATATTTTTTTGATCGTGTAAATCTACAACGCCACTAATAATATCTCCTCTCAATAAATAAGGAGTTTCTACATAAGTAAAGTCTTTTTTAACCATTTGCTCGATGGTATATCTAACTAAAGCTTGATTTAATAGAGCTAAATCTCCCTCTAAATAATAAAATCCACTTCCTGATGTTTCAGAAGATGAATCAAAATCAGCTAAACCTAAATTATCAGCAATCTCTTGATGAGCTTTAACATCAAAATTAAACTTTTTTGGTTTTAAATATTTTTTAATCTCAACATTTTCGGATTCATTTTTTCCAATAGGTACATCTTTATGCATAATATTTGGAATTTTAATTAAAACTTCTTTTAACTTTTTATCTAAATTATTTTCTTTTTCAGTTAATTCTTTAATTTTTTCAGGAATATCTTTTGCTTTTTTTAAAATTTGAGATATATCTTTTTTTTCTTTTTTTAATTTTGAAATTTCTTTTGAAATATTATTTCTTTCCGCTCTTAATTTTTGATTTTCATTCATAACCTTTTTTTTTTTAGAATCAAGATCAAGTGCTTTATCAATTAGAATTATTTTATCTTCTTTAAATTTATTTTTTATATTTTTTTTAACTAATTCAATATTTTCTCTTAAAAAATTTATATTTATCATATTGGTAATTAAGATTATATTATTATAAATCTTTTGAATATGAGTCATAATAATTATAAATAACTATTAAATTTGTTAATTATGAACAAAATTAATATTTTAGATTTAGATTTTGAAGGGCTTAAGTCTTTTTTAAATTCATTAAAAATAAGTCAAATTCATGCAAAATCTATTTATTACAATATATATAAAAATAATAGCTTAGATTTTAATATAAATTCTAATATTACAAATGATAAAAAAAATAAAGATAATAATAAGCTTAGAAATTTAATGTCTAAAAATGATATTGAAATATTAAAACAAAATTCTAATATTGGAAATTTAGTTGAAAATAAATCTCAAGTTTCAAAAGATGGAACAATTAAAAAAATATTTAAGACATATGATAATCAATTTATAGAATCAGTTATAATTCCACATACTAAAGATAAATATACTTTTTGTATTAGTAGTCAAATTGGTTGTGCAATGTCTTGTAAATTTTGTGTAACTGGTTTACATGGATTAAAAAGAAATTTAACTGCTGGTGAAATTATTGAACAAGTATTATTATTATCAAAAATAGTAAAACCTACTGCAATTGTTTTTATGGGACAAGGTGAGCCTATTAATAATTATAAAAATGTAAAAATTTCTATTATGAATTTAAAAGATCATCATGGTTTTAATTTTAGTGCTAAAAAAATAACAGTTTCAACTAGTGGACTTATACCTGGATTAATTAAATTACAAAAAGAAACTGGAATTAAAATGGCATATTCTTTAAATGCAACAAATCAAAATGATAGAACTAGAATTATGGATGTGAACAAAATAATTGATTTTGAATCTGGTTTAAGTTTATTAAAATCCTATTTAACTGAATTAAATAAAAATTCTAAACGAAATAAATTAATGATAGAATATGTAATGTTTGATGGTTTTAATGATAATGACTCTAATTTAGAAAAGTTAATTGCAATTGCCAAAGACTTAAAATATGTTTTTATTAATTTAATCCCCTATAATGAACATGAATTTGCTTATGCTGATTTTGAATTAAAAAAATCAGAAAAATGTTCCTATTTTTTTAAAAAATTAATGGATAATGATATTCAAGCATTTATTCGATATGAACATGGCTCAGATATATATGCAGCATGTGGTATGTTAAAACATAAATTAGTTAATTAATGTCTTCAGATTTTGGATTTTCAGATCTCCATACTTCTAAAATAGTATCTTCAATTTGTTCTTCTTGTACAATTGATAATTGATTTAATGCATTCATATTTGTCTCAAGAAATAATTTTGAAGATGACATGGCATTATTATATTCTTCCTCTGTAAAAAAAAATCTGAATTTGTTTAATATGTCTATAGAAATATTGCTTATTACTCTTATTTTTTCAAGATATGTTAAATTAATCATTTTAGGTATATTTTTAACACTCCAATTTTCTAAAATTTGTGATTTTTGAAAAAATTGACTTTCTTTTATTTTTTTTATTTTTTCTAATAGTGAATCACTTATTTCTTTAGTTTGATATTTTGTGGATTTTCCCCATTCTATTGCCATCTCATCACCAATAGAATATAATAAACTAACAATTCCTCTAGTGATTTGTTTATCTTTGATTAAGTGTTTTATTATTGTAGAATTTTTTTCAAAATATATTCCTAGGAAGGAATCTAAAATATCATTAGAAATATTTCGACTACTTGGTGCAACCATTCTATATGCATCATAAAAATATAAAGGATTTGAAGTGTCACTTTCATATGCTTCTACTAATAAATTTAAACTTTCATAAAAGTCAGGTGGCATTTCACTTTTAATTAAAATATTACCTTTTTCGTCAGTATATAAGTGTATATTAGTTATTCCTAAATTATACATATGTTCAATATTATTTGGATTAATTTCATTTAATATTTTTAAACTTTTTACTTTGTTTTCTAAATATTCTCTTTCATTAATTATATCTAAGTCATATAATTTATCTAAGACATTAACTGTTTCTAAATTTAATAAATAATCATATTGGCCATTTTTATTATTATTTTTATTATTTGCAATTTTAAAATTTCTAAATGCACGTTTATAATCTTTTTCAATAAAGGCTAAACAACCTCTTAAAAAATATAATTTGGAAGTATCTAATGAAGTATTTTCCTCATCATCTATGCTATCAAATTCTATTGGTAAACTATGAATTGAATCATAATCAATATCAAATTTAGTAATTTCTCTTTTTTCTCTATCGTGAACTATATTTTCTAAAGACATTTGTCTAGCTGCTATAAAAGAAGAATATGAATCCTTATATTTTCCATCCCTAAAATGCCTAAACGCAATATTAGTCAAACCTTTTATACTATCATCATAATTAACTATTTTTCCATTTATTTTATTATATATTTGACTGATTTGTTCTGCTTCCACAATATTAAAGGTTTTATTTATTTTATAAATATTATTTTACAAATTATTTATATATTCTAATATATTTATTGTATTATGAACAAATTATTAGAAAATGCTCCAACGAATCCAGGGGTATATATATTCAAAAATAAAAGTAAAAAAATAATTTATATTGGAAAAGCTAAAAATATTAAAAATAGAATTTCAAATTATTTTCAAAAAAATATTGAAAATAAAAAAACAAAAAAATTATCAAATCAAATAGATTCTGTAGATTTTATTATAACAAATAATGAAATGGAGGCATTAATTTTAGAAAATAATTTAATTAATATTCATAAACCAAAATATAATATTGATCTTAAAGATAATATAAGGCATGCATATATACAAATAACAAAACATGAATATCCTAAATTATTAATTTCTAGAAAAAAAAATAATAAAGATATTTTTTTTGGCCCTATTCCAATTGGTTTTTCACGAAATGAAGTTATTAAAGTAATACGTACTATTTTTAAAATTAGAAATTGTAATGTATTACCAAAAAAAGTTTGTTTACAATATCATATTAATCAATGTAGTGGGCCATGTCAGAATTTTATTTCTAAATCTAATTATGATTTAGATGTAAAAAATGCAATTAAATTTTTGAAAGGGGATAAAGATGAAGTTATATTAGATTTTGAAAATAAAATGAATGAATTTTCTAAAATTAAAAATTTTGAAATGGCAAAATTATATAGAGATAGAATTTATGCATTAAAAAATATTTCATTAGATCAAATTGTGCAAAAAACAAATAAATTTGACTCTGATTTTATTAATTATTATATTGCTGGTGAATTAATTTATATTGTGGTTATGAGGATGAAAAAGGGTATAATAATTAAAAAAGATAATTTTCATTTTGATCTAATTGATGGAGTTTTAGAACATTTTTTACTTGATTATTATAATAAAAATGAAATACCTGGATTCATTTATATTTCAAAAGAGTCTAAAGAATTTAATATTAATTTTAAATTATATGAAACTTTATTTTCAAATAAATCAAAACATAAAATTAAAATTGTTTTGCCTGAGAGGGGTGATAATTTAAAAATATTAAATTTAGTTAAAGAAAATGTTTTATTAAATATTCAAAATAAAAATATTGTATTAGTTGAATTACAAAAACAATTAAAATTAAAATCGTATCCTGATATAATTGACTGTTTTGATATTTCTACATTACAGGGTAATTTTAATGTTGGTGCTTGTGTTCGTTTTATTGATACTAATCCATATAAAAGTGCATATAGAAAATTTATAATAAAATCTTTAAAGCAAGGTGAACAAAATGATTTCCAGGCAATTAAAGAAGTCATTTCACGTCGTTATTCTAGACTTAAAAATGAGCAAATTCATTTGAATCAAATTGATGAAAATAAACGAAAACAAGTCTTAATGCCTGATTTAATAATAATTGATGGTGGAAAACAACAATTAAATATGGCGATTTTGGCATTAAATGATTTAAATTTAAAAATTCCAATTATTTCACTTGCAAAAAAAGAAGAAGAAATTTATTTTCCTGGTATTCCTATTCCTTTAAAATTTAATAAAAATTTAAATTTTATGAAATTAATTACTTATACTAGGGACAGTGTACATAATTATGTTATTAATTTTCATAGAAAAAAAAGAAATGAACAATTTACAAAATCTATATTGAGTGAAATATCTGGACTTGGTCAAAAAACTTTATTTAATTTATTAAATGAATTTAATGATATTAATACATTAAAGAAAACATCTATATTGAAAATTAATTTAATAGTTAAAAATAAAATTTTATCTAAAAAAATATTTGATTATTTAAAGGGCATTTAATTTTATATCTAAATCTAATTCTTTAATATAATTTTTAATTAGATTTTTTTCACTCTCATTTAATTCTGCCTTACTATATTGATTTTTTAATTCTTGAATAGCTTTTTGTGCATTATTAATTTCATTCTCTCCAATAAATTCTTTAGCCATTTCAACTCTTTTTAATAAATCTTTTAATAATGTCTTTTCATCAATATTTTTTGTCATTTTATTAATTATTTTATTATTAGATTGAGGATGTAATCTTTCATTTTCTTCAATAATTGTAGTAGATCCTATTTTTTTTAATTTTGCATCAATTTCACTAATTAATTTATTATCAATTTTATTTGTACTTTCGATTTCTTTTTGAATATTTAATTTATTATTTTCTTTTTCTACTTCACTAACTTTATTATTTAACTGTTCTTCAATATATTGTTTAAATTTAAATGAATTTATATTTTTTAATTTAAATTCTAATTCCATTTTTTGTTTTTCAATAATTTCATTTTCACTATTTAACAATTCCCTTTGCTTAATTATTTTAGATTCTTTTTGTTGTAAATTTCTATTATAGTCATCTAAATACATTTTTTTTGCTAATAATTCATCTTTTAATCCATCATATTTCTTTTCATAAGAATTATATTCTGATTTCAATTGTCTTAAATTTCGATTTAATAAACTAATATTAACTTTAAGTTCTTTATTCATTTGAATTTTATTCACTAATTTATCATATGCATTTATTTTTTTCATTAATATTTTTTCAAAACTTCTGATTTGCTTTTCTTTTTCAACTATTTTAAATTGTTTTTCTTTTATTTGGATTTCTGCTTTTGTAAAATTTTCAGCTTTTTCTTCCATTAATTTTTGTTGAATTTTAAAATCTTCTATGGCTTCATGTATTTTATTAATATTTCCTAAATCTTTAGCAATTATTAAATTTAATTCATTAATTTCATTTTTTTTAATTTGTCTAACTTCATTTAATTTATTTATTTTATCATTCATACCCTCTAATGACAAAATAACTCCTCTATATGAATTAATCTTTTTTCTAAGTGTAATAATTTCTTCTCTTTCTTGTTTTATTTTTTTATTTTCTATGTCAATAATGGTTTCTCTTTGTTTAATTCTATCATTTAAATTATGGTAAACTATTTCTTTTCTTTCTATTCGATTTAAAATATCCACATTTTTTTGTTTTTCTTCTTCTGCTTTTTGAATTAATCCAATTACTTTATTTTTTTGTATTTCTAATGAATCTGAAAATACCACACTTTCCTTTTGTTTTTTATATATATCCTGTTCAATATTTTCTTTTCTAGAAATTAATTTTTTAAGTCCATCTATTTTTTTTGACATTATTTTTTCTGATTCATTAATTTTTTGTTCAATATTATTCTCTTTTTTTAATATTGTATTTTTATCTTCTGAAATTTTATTTAATAATTGATCATTTTCTTTTTTTGCATATTCTATTTTTTGTAAATTTAACTCTATTTCCACACATAGGCTTTTATTGCTTTTTTTAGCAATATTTAATTCATTTAATTTATTATCAAACTCTTTTTTTTGTTCAATAAATTGACTTGTTTCCTTTTTTAATTCTTGAGTTTTAGTCTCCCTTACATTTGCAATAAATTGATTTCTTTTATTTAATTCAAATAATTCACTTTTTGATTTATTTATTTTAACAATTAAATTCTTTTGTTCTTTATTTTTTTCTTCTATTTTTTCTTTTATATTAGAAACAGTATTTTTTTCAACATTTAATTTATCAATTTCTTTTTTATATGCGAGTTTTTCTTTTTTTAAATTTTCAATTTGAGTGTGAGTTTGACTATTTACTAATTCTTTTTTTTTAATTTCATCGTTTATTTGTTTTAATATTACTTTTTTTCTTTCTTCAAATGCCTTTTTTTCTTTATTTATTGTATTTTTCAATTCTTGATTAATTAATGATCTTTTTATAATCAATTCTTTTTCTAATTTATTTACTTCTTGTTTTAGCCTATTAATTACAATAGCATATTCACTTTTCTTATTTTTAATTTTAGAATTTACTTCTTTACCTAATTTACTCAATTCATTAATTTTTTCATTTAATTTATTTTTTTGAATTTCATATTTTGAATTTATTTTTTCAACTTCAATTTTCTGTTCTGACTTTAAATGATCAATTTTGTGAAATATCCTAGATTTAAAATGTAATAATTTTTCATGTTCTTTTTGAATATAGTTTTGAGTTGATTCTTTTAATTTATTAATTTTAATTTCTTTTTGATTTAGTAATTTATTGTTTTCTTCTATTTTATTTCTTTCTTTATCAACACCATCTAATAATTTATCATTTTTAATTTTATTATTTCTTTTAGAATTAGATTTTTTTAATTTTTTAATATTTTTTTTAGAGCTATTTAATTTAACTTGTAATTCATCTGCCTTATCATTTGCAATAAATTTTTTTAATTTTTCAAATATAATAATAAACACCCTTTAACTTTAATATACAAAAACAAATTTATAAATATATCGACGTAAAATTTTCGTTGTATTTATAAATCAAAATATCTCAAAATTATTATGAAAAAGGCTCAAATTAATCATACTTTTGCATATATTAGTGCAATTGTATTAATTGCAATTACCGCAATTTTATTAATTTCTGGTATTAATATAATATTAAATAAATCTAATGATTTAGAAATTAGCAAATTTTCAAATAATATAATAAAAGATGTATCTAAACATTCAAAATTATTTGGTGCTGAAACAGATATAAATTATGATGTTCCAAATTCAATTGATAAAATATATTTTATTGATACAAAAAGAGTTACTTTTCTAAATTGTAATATATCAAAATATGCAAATATTCCTTTTAGAATTAGGCAATTAATAATAAAAGAATGTTTTGATAAAATTAATCATAATGAAAGGCATACTTTATTTTTTAGTGGTGTAGATTATTTTGATCAATTAAGGGCTGGTAATATTTTTTTAAGTGGTGAGACAATATTAATTTTACCAGTAAATAAAAAATTAGGTTTACATTTTGAAGGTCGTGGTGGTAAAACAGAAGTAAATACAATAGACTCGGATCAAGCTTCATATTCCATTCCACGTGGAACTTTAAGTTCTGATTATACTTTGTCGAGTAAGTCAAATTCAATAGAATTAATTTTAACTGCAGGGAATAGTATTAATTTTGCTTCAGGCCTTGAAAATATAATTTCATTAGATTCAGTTATTTCAAAATATACTTCTTCATGGGTTGGTGTTAAAAATAATAAAAGACAAAAAATAATTTTTAAAAGTGATATATTTAATTTACGTCCCTTTGATGTGAATTTTTTATCTAATGGTAAATTAAAATTAAAATATAATTTTGATTTAGATGATTCGGAGCATGATAGAATTAAGCTTTTTATTGATGGTTTGAATGAGTGGAAGGAAGTTGATTCTCCAATTGTTTTTGATGAAGATAAAAACATTGCTGAATTTGAAATTAATAAATTAGGTTCATATGTAATTGCATTAATATCTAATGAACCACCAGCTCTCGCAAGTTGTGAAAATAGTGATTGTGTAAATAAAGGTGGTTTTTGTTGTGAAAATACAAAAGGTATTGGGAATTTATTAGAAGAATATTCAAATATTGGTATTAGTGGTAAACGATGTTTTGAAGCTTGTTTAGATTAAATAAAATTAGACATACTTGGTTTACTAATTTTCTTCTTTTCAACCGTAATTTCTTTTTTAAATTCAACTTTTTTATTTAATTTTTGATTTATTTTTTCATAATTTACTTTTGGAGTTTTAAATTCTCTTTTAATTTCTTTTTCTTTTTTAATTATTTCTTTTTCACTTTCAACATTTTGACCTTTAGAATTAAAAATTTTATTTAATGCAGGGAAATATACATATTTACTTTTATCAGAATATTTTGTATAAAATATTGGCATTTTTATTTTTGCCACTCCGATTATTTTTGCATGAATTGAATAATCTCTACTCTTTAATGCCAATTGTTCAAAATCATGTTCTTTTTTTAATTGTGCTTTTTTAGTCTTATTTTTATTAATTAAATTTTCTAATTTTTTATGTAATTGTTTTTGTTTGTCAGTCAAAGTTTGTTTTTTATTAAAGGTACTTGCTCTAATTATTTCTTCTCTTAATTTATTAATATCTTTTCGAATTTTATCTTCTTTTTGTTGTAATTCTTTATATCTTTCTTCACTATGTTCTACAATTATTTTTGATAATTCATTTATTTTTTCAAAATGTTTTTTTTCAAATAATGTGATTTTATTTTTTATGATATTATTTAATTCATCGCCAGCTTCTTCTTGGAACTTGATTTCCAATACTTCTTTATTTTCTTTTAAATGAGAAATTTCAATTCCATCTGCATCGACACAAATATTTTTATTATAAATTAATGATTTTACTATTTTTTCTCGTCCTGAAGTGGAGTTTAATAATATTTCATATAAATAATATTCAAACTCTTCAGTTTTTTCTTCTGTTGAAAATGAAAGATTTTGTTTTCCAATTTCATTTCTTTTATTATCTAAATCATCAATAAATTCTTTTTGATTTTCGACTATGAGATTTGAAAAAAATAATTTTTCATTATATTTTTCAATCATATTATCTAATAAAAAATTTCCATTTTCAATTAGATTTATTTTATTATCTTCAGATGTTTTTTTATCAAAAGTACATTTAATTTCAGTTCCATATATTTGTTTATCTTCTTTTTTAAATTTAACAGTATATATTTTATTTTTAAATTCATATTCTATTTTATTTTCTTTTAAATACATTAAAAAAAATTTTTCAATTATGTCCAAGTCCATTTTTATCGAATATATTTCCATCTAATTTTTTAATATCTTCTGCACTGGTTTTAGCCTGCATCAAATCTTTATTTAACTCTTTATTTTCTTCATCAATATATGATTCAAAAATTTCATTTTCAATATTCTTTTTACTTTTTAATTGTGATAATATTAAGTCCATTTCACCAACACTAACTTCAAATAATTTTATTTTTTCATATAATCTATTTAAAATATATGATTCTACTGTATCTTTAATTGCCATATTATGTATTTGAACATCTAAAGTTTGACCAATTCTGTGAACTCTACCAATTCTTTGTTCTACTCTCATAGGATTCCAAGGTAAATCAAAATTAATTAATATATTTGAAAACTGCAAATTACGTCCTTCGCTTCCAGCATCAGTACAAATTAAAACTTGTTTTTCATTTCTAAAATTTTCAATAGCTACCTCTTTTTCTTTAGCATTCATTTTCCCATTAAAAATAACTGTTGAAAAACCATTTATTGCTAATTCGGTTTGCAATATTTTTTGTGTATGTACAAATGATGTAAAAATTATAAATTTCTTTTTTTCTTTTTTTACAATTTTTAATAATGCTTCTAATTTAGTATCTTTTTTAATATCTTTTGCCATGTCAATAATATAATTTAATTGTATTAATTCTTTATCATCTTCAACTGCTTCTTTATATCTTTCTAATGCATTAATTGCAGTTTGAATTGATGATGTAATTTGTCTAGTAAGCATAATTAATCTAAATGTCAAAAGACCTTTTTGTCTATATTTATTTGCCATTTCTTTTAATTCTTCTTCACTCATTTCTTTTTGTTTTTCTTCTTCAATTTTTTCAATTTTTTTAATTTCTTGATATCTTTTTTTAATAAAGCTAACAGCCTCAGTATAAAATCTCATTTCTTCTTTAGAAAAATCTAATATGTGTGTATTAATATTTCTCTCAACAAATTTTATATCCACATTTCTTCTTAAATTTCTAATCATAATTTTTTCAAGTTTTTGTTTTAATTCAATTGGATTTTTAATTTGTAACCCTTCTTCATTTTCAACATATTTTTCTTGAAATTTATTTAATGTCTGAAAAAAACCAGGGTGTAATAAATCAACTAATGCCCACAATTCAAAAATATTATTTTGTAATGGTGTTGCAGTCAACATTAAACATCTTTCTTTTTGTATTGTTTTTACAAATTTATAATTTAGAGTTTCTTTATTTTTTAATTTATGTGCCTCATCAATTATTAATAAATCCCAATAAATTCCTTTTATTATTTGTGAATGTTTATCTGTTTTTGCAGTATCTATTGATATAATTATTTTATCATGATCATAATCCTCTGAATCTTTTGGAATATGAAAATATTCATTAAATTTACTTCTCATTTCTTCTTGCCATTGATATGCTAAAGATGCTGGAGTTAAAATTAATATTTTTTTAGAATATTTTCTAACTATATATTCTTTTATTATCATACCAGCTTCAATGGTTTTACCTAAACCTACTTCGTCTGATAATAATGCTCTATTTGGAAAATTATTAATTACTCTTAAAGCAGTATCAGTTTGATGTTTTAATATTTGTATTTTATCTTTATATTCACTCATACCAATTAATTTTTTAACTTGTTCAATAACAGAAATTTTATTAGCAATTACATTTAGACTAAATTGTCTTTGGCTAATCAACTCTTTTGGTTTTTTTTCTAATTTTGTTTCTAAAATAATTTTTTTCATGTTTAATATTAAGTTTTTAAGAAATATATATTACTTGAATCAAATAGGATTTATAAAGTTTTTTATGTTCATTTATAAAGTAATTTTATTATTATTATATACTTAATTATCACAATAAATAAAAACAAATTCTTATTTTTTTTATTATGAGTGAAGAACATTTTTTAGAAAAAGGTCCATGGACTCAATTGAAACATAATTTATTAAAAACTGTACTTTCTGCTTCTTTAGAAGGTACTTTAAATTCAAATTTTACATATATTGATGGCTTTGCAGGTTCAAATACTTTTGATGATGGGGCGTTTGGAAGTCCCTCAATTGCAATGGATACAATTATTGATTATTTAAATAATAATTCTCGTAAAAAATCTCTTTTAGTAAATTCAATTTTTTTTGAATTAAAAGAAGATATGTTTTTACAATTAGAAGGTTCAATTCAAAAATATTTGGGTATTAATGATCGGCTAAAAATAATTTTAAAAAATTATGATTTTTATTCTGGTAATCAACAAGCAAGTTTAATGAGTTGTAATGGTTCAGGTTTAATTTTTATTGATCCATTTGGAATAAGAGACTATAGTACAAAACCAATAGAGTTTTGTTCTACAATTAATTCTAATTTTGATGTATTAATTAATTTTCCTTTTTATCCAATGAAACGAGTGGTTGGTCAAGGAACTAATTCGCGTTTTCAAGGTAGTCGTGATAGACTTGAAACTGCTTTAGAACTTGATTATGATAAAGATAATGGTAAATTATTTGATTCCTATATTAATTTATTAAAATTAAAATATCCGTCTGTAAATGTAATTGATTTAAATCGTGGTGATTCGCAATTATATAAATTAATTTTGTGTACAAAAAATTTAGCTCCTTTAATTGCATTTAATGATTATAAGTCTGGAACGCAACCGTCTCTTCTTTCAGCTTATTTTTCTAATACAATTAATTCTAAACTATCAAAAAATTCTGGCATTCAATATAGGCGACTATTTATAGAATTATTAAATGAAAATTTTGGTATGATTTCTTCTTCATTAATAAAAAACCATATTACAAAATTATTTGAAAGTGGTTCTTTATGTGCAAAAAAAAGTTCAAATGGTCATTATACTTATACTCCTAAAGATTTTAAAGTAAAAGAGCTTGAGTATTTACAATTGGTGGTTTAAATGGTACATCTAAAAGAAACAAGAATTGAAATGTTAGATAAATTATTACCTCGTAATTTTAAAGTTTATTCTCGTATGCCTGATACGGGTGTTACTAGTTTATTTGGTAGTCATTCAAACTATTCTCAGTGTTTTGGGAAAATGACTTATAATATTTTTATTGCAAGTTTAAAAGAAAATGATAGGCCACCTATTTGTTTATTACCTTGTAAAATTAAAGGGGAGAGTGATTATAAAACTCTAAAAACAATTATTTCTGATCACATATTAAATGCCGACTCATTAGATGGACTTTTTTATGATAAGGAAAAAACTCAACAAATTGAATTTAATAAATATTTACTTGCGTCTTCCTATGGGGACGTTGGTGCTTTTTTTGGTTTTGATAGATTAGTTAAGGGTAAATATTTTTTAACTAATGCATTATTAGATATATTAAAAGTAATTTCTAGTACTCGTACTAATAAAAAATTAGGTTTATTATTAAAAAAAAATGATATATATAAAGTAAAAATTCCTTCTGTGTATAAACCTGAAGATGTTTTTTTTCACAAAGATGCTTGTGATGATGTCGTTGATTGGTTAGATGTTTCTAATATTTCCTATTATGATAATTTTTCTTTTAAACATAAAGGTATTTTAATACGTGAAAATAGAGATTTTCATTTTGTTAATGTTAGTGATGGAACTCAATTAGATGTAGCAAAAAAATATATTGAATCTGAATTGATTCAACAGGAATATAAAAGTGGAATACGTCCTGTTTTGAATGGAAAAAAAATTAATCTAAAAAGTATAATTATAGCATCTCCATTTTCTATCGATGGTCATATTATTGATGATGACCTTTCATATTTAGGAGGTGTTGAAAAAACTAGAACTGCTCAAGAAGCACGAGATCAAAAAATGCCTGAACAAGAATTTTTAAAAACATTTTATTTTTCAAGACTTCCATTTTATTTAGGTTGTAAACAAAGTCCACCAATTAATTTCTTATTATCGACAGAAATTTCACCTAGAATTAAATTGGATAAATTTCCTTATTTATCAGAACAAAGATTTTTTGGTATTGAGCAAAAGCATGTATACAGGCCATTAGCACCTTCAAGTTTCTAATAATTTTCTAATTAATGTTTCATTTATAGTTATTTTTTTACCTTTACTTGCAAATTCTTTAGGTTCAAATAATATTTCTTTAAATGCTCTATTAATTGAATTTCTTAAACTTCTTGCTCCAGTTTTTTTATCTGCATTTTCAACTAATATCTTTAATACTTTTTGTTCAATACTCAAAGTATATCCTCTTTTTTTTAATGATTTTCTTTTTTCTTCTAATGGTGAAATATTTTTTTTATTTAATATTTCCATTAATTCTTCTGGATTTAAACAATATGTTCTTGCAAAATGTGGGAATCTTCCCATTAACTCTGGTTTCATTCCATATTCAATAAAGTCATCAACTATTGGTTCTTCTCTTTCGTCTAAATTTTTCTTTTCTTTTGTTTCATTAAAACCAATTTTATTTTCTTTCTTTTTTCTTTTTTTAATTATTGCTTCAAGCGAATCATTAGATCCTTGACCCATAAATGCTCCTGCTGAAATAAATAACATATTTTTAAAATAAATTGTCTCACCACCAAAACTATATTTACCATTTTGATCTAATGCCCCTATTAATATATCTGAAACAGATTCTGACATACTTGAACTATCTTTTGCTCTTACTTTACAAATTTCATCAATTAATAAAATTGCTACTGGTTCACTCTCACCTGTTTGATCATAAATTTCTCTAAATATTTCTGTAAAACTAGAACCAATATAACCCTCTGCACTTTTTCCAGAGGCTTGTGTTTTAAAAAAAGGAATATTTGGTAATAATTTTTCTAACGAATTTATTATATGTGTTTTTCCACTACCAGACATTCCTGCAATTAAAATATTGTGTGGTGAATATTGGTCGGCGTCTCTATTAATAAATTCTGAAACTCCGATTGAAACAGTTTTTAATGCATCATCTTGCCCAACTACAAATTGTCTTAAAAAATTATAAATTTGAGATGGTTCGTTTAAATTTACTTTTTCGGGTTTTATTTTTAAATAACCATTATTACTTTTTAAATTATGTTCTTTACAATCTTCTTCATATATTACTTCTTCTTCTCTATTAAAAAATCCCATTGTCGTTTCATCTAAACTTTTTTTTACATTTCCAAGATTTATTTCAGAAGTGTATACTCTACTTCGTTTCATGTGCAATGAACGATATGAAATTTCCTCTCCATTTTCATATGCTAAAACTAATGGTGTTTCTTCTGGATTTTCTTTTAATTTTAAAAAAGGAACTTTAAGTTTTCGTGTTTTAGTTCTTGGATTTAAATAACAATCTTTAACTTTTTCTAATTGCAAAATAATTTTATCAGCTTTTTTTTGAGTTTCGCTTAATTGTCCATTTTTTAAATCTAATTCATAATATTTACTCTTATATGAAAATAAAATTTCTGAATCTGCTATATTTCCATTTATCAAATATAGCCCATGTAAAGACCCATGTCTTTTTTCTATAGGTAAAAGATCAAATTCAGTGCTAAATTCTCCATACTCACTATCACAACAATTTTCTATCTGTATATCAAACGTTGGATAGATTCCTTGAACCAATGTTACTAGATTGGGACATTTATTTTGATGAGTTTTTGATCTTAAATTGTATAGAGAAGGAAGTGCTAGTCTTTTTGGTTTTTTATTTTCCATTAGAATTTTTAAGTGTAAATTGTTTTATAAGCATTATTTATACTAAATATAATGTTTTAATTGTGTTTATTGCATTGTTTTATATTTTAATTAAAAACTTTTATAAAGAATAATCAAAATTTGATATTATCGCTTCTGTAGCTCAGTGGTAGAGCGGCTGCCTTGTAAGCAGCAGGTCGGGGGTTCAAATCCCTCCAGGAGCTTTTTACCAAATGTTTACTTTTTGGGGCTTTTTTGCTCCCGTAATTTACTTATTATGAATCAACAAATTTAACATTCATTCTCAAATCTCCAGGCGCTTTCTATTAAAAATTAATTTAATGATTTTAATTGCATATTAGTTAAATAAACTTCTTCTTTTCTTTTTTCCATTTCTTTTTTTATTTCTGAAATGTCAATAAAATTACTACGTTTATCAATACTTAATATTCCATCATATTCTTTCATCATGAAATTACCAAGATCAACCATTAATTCTAATCATTTAGGATTCAAATATCCGTTAGCTGTTAGAGTTGCTCTATAAATTTCTTTTCCTCTTGTAAATTTTCCAACATTTACTAATTCTGCCAAATCAGGTCTAACTTTTTCTGTGCAACCTTTTAATGCATTATTATAAAACTCTTCATCACAATGAATGTAACCATGATAAGTGTCATAATCATCTTTATAATGTTTAAGAAAATTTTCAGGGACGCCTTCAGGAACAGTTCCATTTTCCATATACTCATCATAATCATCAACTAAAACATCATCATGTAAAAAATAACCTTTTTCTTTAGACCATAAATTTACTTCTACATTATGTTCTGGAAAACACATGTCGGCAGCCTCTGACATATCTAATTTAAATTTATCATAGATTTTAGCTATATTCATTTCTTTTCTACACACAATATCAAAATATTGTTCTAATGCAATTTTCAGTGCGGCTTTATATAAAAAATCATCTCCCATTTTACATAAACTCCATTATCATTTTCTTCATTTTAATTTCCAACTTTATTATTATATTAAAACTAAATAAAAATATAAAATTCTTCCATACGGAACATAATCATTAGTTATATTCCCCATTGAATTTAAAAACTAAAATGCATCTTTTATTTTATGATATTTAAGAAAAAAGAACTATCTTTATTATGGCCATTTTATTTTGGAACAATGGTCACAACTTTATCTAATATGATAGTTCCATTTATGATGCTTTATTTTTTAAATATAGGTCTAACTTTTTTTCAAATTTCAATCATATATGCTGCGAATAGTGCAACAATATTTTTATTTGAACTTATAACTGGAGGTTTTGCAGATGAGTATAGTAGAAAATATTCTGTATTATTAGGTTTTTTTCTTTCAGGAAGTACTGCCATAATTATATATACCCCTACTTTTATATGAATGTTTTGTAATTTGACAGTTTGTAGGGGTATTTTTTGAGGTCATAAATTCTGACCGGTTCTTTAATTTAAGACATTCAGTTTCCCTATCTTTTGTTTTTATGGTATAGGAAATTGCCATATTATCTGAAATTTATTAAAAATAAAAAAAATTAATTGAGTTTTTTTGCTTTAAAGCAATTAAACTCATAATTTTTTTCATTAGCTAATATTGGATAAAATTCTTCGCCGTTTACATTTACTAATTCAAAATTATTTAGTTTACCATTATAATTACTTAATTTTTCATATACATAATAATATTCTTTACTCATTGTTTTACTTTTTCCGTCAATTATATTTAAATATTTTAAATAATTTTTTACTATTTCAGTTACTTGATTTTCATCGACACTTTTATTAAATTCCAATGAAAAACCAAATTTTGAATGTTCTATTAATGATTTTTCTTTTCCTTTAAATCCCATAATGACAACTTTATTTAATAAAACATTTTCTAATTCATCTCTAATAAACTTATTATCTTTTGTTAATACAATAAAACTCTCAATTAGACTATCAGTTGAATGTATGTCAATTATATAATCACAATCTTTAATTAAATCCATTATTTGATAAGCTAAATTCTGTTCATTATTTCCATTTTTTTCACCTGGAAATGATCTATTTAAATCTTGATCAATACATCTAGTATTTTTTATTATAGCTTCTTGATTTGCAATAATATATTTTATTGTTCCTTTATTTAGTTTTAAATCTTTTAATTGTTCTATTACATTTACACCGATTATTTCATCTCCGTGTAATGCTCCAATTATACCTATTATAGGTTTTCCTTCTCCTTTAATTATAGTTTTCATTTTCTTATCCTCCATGTTTTAAAGATACCAAGATTCGAACTTAGAGCTTTTAGAATACTAAATATTTTACCATTAAACTATATCTTCTTAATTATTTTAGAAAATTAATTTAATACTGCCAATAGAAAAATAGATTAATTAAATTGAACTTATAGTTGCCACCGGCAATCACTATATTTAATTTTATTCATAATATTGGTAAACTATAATTATATATAAATTTAATTATATTTTTAATGATCAATATGTTTATATTTAAATAAATATTTAAAAATCTATGAATTTATTAAAACCAAATGATATTGCAAATAAATCTGAATTTATTTTAATCGATGTTAGATCTCCTGCAGAATTTGAATCGGAACATATATCAAATTCAATTAATATTCCCTTAGAATATATTGAAAAAATTAATTCAGTAATTGAAAATAAAAATGTAGTTATTATTTGTAAATCTGGAATGAGATCAAATATGGCTTGTCAAAAATTATCTAAAAAAGATATTAATATTTTACAAGGTGGAATTGAAAATTGGAAAAAAGAATATAAGACAATTGTAGGTACACAAAAATGGGATATTCAAAGACAAGTTAGATTTGTTGCAGGTTCTTTTGTTTTAATTGGTTCCCTATTGACTTTTTTAAATAAATGGTTTATTATTATTCCAATATTTTTTGGGGCTGGTTTAACGTTTTCAGCTATTACAAATAGTTGTACTATGGGATTATTATTATCTAAGTTGCCATATAATAAATTAAATTATAATTTAGAAAAAGAAATAAATAAAATCTGATTTTAATTTAACAATCTTTTTAAACAATTATAATTATTTCAATATTGGTGATAATGTGAAAAAATATATTATGTTTTTAATTATGTCTTTGAGTTTGTTATTAATTGGATGCTCAAGTGAAACTATTCAAGTTGAGAGTAATAATAAAAATTTAGAATTTGATTTAGAAAATGCAAAAGAATTAACTATGGATGCATCTAATTGGAAGTTTGAAGCTAGTGATGTTACAATTAATAAAGGAGATAGTGTAAGATTAATTGTTAATGGTAAACAAGGTAATCATGGTTTAGCAATTCCAGAATTAGGTATTGCAACAGGTCGTATTGAGGAGGGCGGACAACAAGTAATTGAATTTGTAGCAAAAAAATCTGGAAATTATAAATACTTTTGTAATGTGCCTTGTGGACATGGTCATAGAGATATGAAAGGATTTTTAAAAATTGAATAAGTTTTTTAATAAATATTCTAAATATTCCAATTCAATTTTAAGAATTGGAATTGGTTTAGTTTTTTTATATTTTGGATTAAATCAAATTTTCAATAGTGAGAGTTTTATTGGTTATTTACCAAATTGGGTTTTATTAAATGGAATTTCAAATTCATTGATTATTCTAACTGGTATATTTAATTTAATAGTTTCAATTAGTTTTCTTTTAGGATATAAACTTAGAATTTTTGCAATATTAGCGAGTTTACATTTGTTTTTTGTCATTATTAGTATTGGATATGTAGATTCTGCAGTAAGGGATTTTGGTATTTTAATTGCAACTATTGTTATTGGATTAAATAATAAAAAATGATTTATACAATTATTGGCTCAAGATCTGTTGGTAAAACTACAATTTCAAAATTATTAGCTAAGAAACTAAATTTTCAATCTTATGAATGTGATAAATTAATGGATCACGTATTAAAAGAAGAAGGTGGGTTAGATTATTGTATTAAAAATAATAAAAAAGAATTAATTTATAGTTTAGGAACTAAATTAATTGAAGATTTATTAGAAAAAGAAAATGCGGTTTTAGATGTGCCTGGTGGTTCAATCAGCTCTAAAACAGAACTTGGACAAAAATATTCTCAAATCATTAGATCAATTTTACCTCAAAAAAGTTTTGTAATTGGTTTATTACCATATCAAAATGATAATATGAGTATTGAATTCCTTTTTGAAAGAGAAAAAAATCGAGAACATTTTAAAGATTTAAATCAAAATGATTTATTAGAAAAAACAAAAATAGATTATTTTAAAACAAAACCCCATTTAATAGATGTTTCAAATATTTTAATTTATGTAGAAAATAAATCTAAAAATGAAATTATTGATCAAATTGTTAAGAAATTAAGTATTAGTAACACTTAATTATATTTTTAGAATACTTATCCTTTCCAATTAATTATTGGTTTAATCTGAGCAATTGCTTTCACACTTTCTTTTTGTGCTTCCATTACATCATAAATATTTTTATATGCTTCTGGAGCTTCATCTAATGTTGTATGATCAATCTTTCCTACAATACCTTTCATTGATTTTTCAAAATCTTTCATTGAAATTTCTGTTTTAGCTTGACTTCTACTTAATCTTCGACCTGCACCATGTGAAGAGGAATTTAAAAATTCTTCATTACCAAGTCCTTCAACTAAAAATGAGCCATCTCTCATATTAGCTGGAATAACTCCTCTCTCTTTTAGTTTAGCGGGAGTAGCTCCTTTTCTATGAATATATTCTCCATTTTCAAAAGCAATGTGATTGTGATTTTTATTTACCCATAATTCAAAATCTAATTTTTCATCTTCTAATACATTTCTTAAAACATTTCTTACTTTGTATGCCATTTCTAATCTATTTAATAATGCAAATTCTAATCCAAAATTTAATACATTTAAATATTCTTTTCCTTTTAATGAATTAGTTTCTAATGAAAAAGTTTTTTCGAATTCTTTATTTTTATCTGCAGCTTTTTTCATATAATGTGTTGCAACAGTATGTCCCACACCTCTAGAACCACTATGAATAATAAGCCACAATACATTTTTATTATTTGAATCAAAACCTAATTCAATAAAATGATTCCCGGAACCTAATGTACCTAAATGTAATAATGATTTTGATTCAATCATATTTAATACATCTTTTGCATATGGGCCATTTTTAAATTGTTTTAATATTTTATCAAATTCATCTTGAGTTTTTCTTGATACACTTTTATTTGATCGAACTTTTCCCTTACCCATAGGAATTTGAACATTTACTTTATCAAAAATGATTTTAGAATTTAAATTAATTTCATTTACAATATTTTCTTTAACAAATTTACATGCAATCATACCACAACCAATATCATAACCAACCCATGATGGGACGATATGATCAATTGTAATTAAAACTGAACCAATTGGTGCCACATAACCATAATGTGCATCTGGCATTAAGGATGCTTTATGTACAAAAGTTTCCTCACAACAATTATCAAATTGTTCTCGTGTTTTACTATCTAAATTTATAGCAAAATTTTTAATTATTTTCATAATTTGAGATAATTAGTTATTCTTATATACCTATCTTTTAGATTTAGAATTTACTTTTTATAATTTTTAGAAAAATATTTAATTGTTTCTTTAATTTGTTTTTCTAATTCTTCATTAGAATTATGTATAGTTAAACGTAATCCAGATATATTTGCATCTTTTAATTCTGGGGGAAATTTGTTTTCATGAGCATAACCTGTCCACATTCCAGAATATTCTAATACTAAAATTGAATTATTTAAATTATATAATTCCATGCCATAACTATGAAATCTCCTTGTTTCAATAATTTGCACAAGACCTTCCTCAGTTTTTTGAACTGGGTCTTCTGTTAGAACTTTTTCTTTTAATAAAGCATAAAATTTATTTAAATAATCTAATCTATTATAATTTTTTAAATAATCTGAAATTTCAAATACTTTTGGTTCATTTTTCATATATTTTATTTTTTATTTGATTATATAAATTCTTATTATTATAAAATGTATATTTTTGTGGATCTACTATTGTTTTTGACATATTTGTCGAAAGATTTAATAAGAACTATGTGAAATTAAGATATATGGTTATTAAAAAGTATATAATTACTTTATTTATTTTAATATTTACATTTTCATTAGTTTCAGCAATAGACTATCAAGCAGATATTATTTTTGATATTAGTGAAACTGGTTTAGTTGAAATATCTGGAAATAGTAATCATCCATTATTACAAAATCATATAAGTCAAAATTATACTTCAAAAAAAGGTGAATTTTGGATAATTAATTTTAGTATTGATGAAACATTTTCTGAATACATTTTTGAATTAAAGTTTCCACAAAATACAAATATCAATTATATAAAAATTCCAAATATTTTAAATATTGATAATAGTGATAATAGAATAATTATTACAAGTACTGCTCAAAGTGCAGAACTTAAATTTTTGGCACAATATTCATATAGTAAAACTAATGAAGATAATTATTCATTAGTATTTTTAATAACTTTAACAATTTTAATAATTTATTTAATTTATTATATTAAATATAGAAAAAATAAAAAAAATAAATATAATACTAATGCTTTAACTGATAGACAAAAACAAATTTTTGATTTAATTATAAAAAATAAAGGTTCAGTAACTCAAGCATATTTGCAAAAAGTAATAAATATTCCAAAAGCTTCACTTTCACGTAATATTGACTCATTAATTAGAAAAAATATTATTATTAAAGAATCAAAAGGTATGACAAACTTAATTTCATTAAAAAAGTGAGTTTGTTTCACTTTGTTCCGGTTTATTCCGGCTAAAATTAATATGTTGTTCCTGTTTACAAGAATATAGGTAAAAAATACCTGGAGGAAAATTATGAAAAAAATATATACAATGATGATGATGTTATTATTAGTATTTAGTATTGCTCCAGCAGCTATAGCTGAAGAAAATACTACTGAAGATAATAGTTTAGAAAATACAAATATAGAAGTAACTAATTTAGAAGATGTTGAAAGTACTGATAATAATTTAACTGATTTGAATAATGTTACTATAGAAACTATTAGTATAGAAAATAATGAAACTGATCAAGAAATTCCTGAAGATGATTCAGTAGATGAAGAAACAGAAAATGAATTAAGAGCTATGGATGGTTTACGTGGAAGAGAAATGAGATTATTACAATTAGAAAAATCTATATCTGTTTCAATATTAAAAGCTCAAAGTATTGTAGATGCTGTTAATGAATTAAATATAAGTTCTCAAGAATTAGAATTAATATTAAATGAATTGAGTGAAATAAAAAATGAAGTTGTTAGTGCTAATATTAGTAGTGAAGATTCAGTTCAAAATTTTGTGGATTTAAAAAAAGATGCTAGAGAGTTAGTTCAAAATTTTAGAAAAACAGTGCATGAAGTAATTCCAAAAGAAGATTTAAAAGAATTAAAATTAATGGTGGAAAAAGTTGATAAATCTGAATTAAAAGAACTTAGAGATAGAATTAAAGAAAAAAGAGATGAATATAATGCAAATAAATTATCTCACTTTTTTGGTAAATTAGGTTTAGAAAAAAAAGAACTTATTCAAGGTATAAAAGAAGGTAAGTTGAATTTAAAAGAAGCAAGACAAGAAATTAAATCTAGAATGGGTGAAATGACTAAAGAAGAAAAAAGACAAGCTTTTAGTGATATTAAAAAAGAAAGAGTAAAAGCAAAGTTAGATGTAAAATCTAAATTTAATAAATTAAAAGAAAATATAAAAGAAAGAAAACAGGAACGGAAAGATAGAAGAGTAGAAAAATTAGATAAAGATGGTAAGCGTGGATTGAAATCAAAACAAGTTAGAAATAGTAAATCTGTAAAACCGACTAAAAAAGTAAAAAGTAATGTAAATGACAAAAGAGCAATTAGTAAATCTAAAACTTCTGATGTTAAATCTAATAATCGAGGAGGTAAGAACAAATGAAACAATTATTAATTATTACTTTAATTATTGGTATATTTTTTATAGCTGGATGTAGTTCTACTGAATCTAATGTAATAGAAAATATAGAAACTGAAGGTGAAACGGATTTAACTGATGAATCAACTATTGAAGAAATTGATAGTGTTTTAGTTGATGAAAATGATGAAGTTGAAATTGGTGAACTAATTTAATTTTTTTTTTTTTTATAATTCTAAATTTTTTATTCTATTACATTCAAGCACTGATTTAATTTCTGTTTCAAGTCTTGGTGTTTCAAATTTTCTATAACCTCTTTGGTGACTGGCATTAAACCAAACTATATCTTGAGCGGAGATAGGGATATCATATTTGCTTTCTAATATGTGTCTATATATATTTATTTGTATTTGGTATTTAGTTAAATCACAGTGATCTAACTGTTGTATGGGTGATTTTGCTTTTTTTCCGTTAAAACCTTGTTGAGTTATATTTTTATTTTGTTTCCAATCTAATAAAATTAATTTTCCATTATAACTCATGAGAGCATCTAAACTTCCAGCAACTTTAAAGTCTTCATCAAAAATAGCCCATTCTAATCTTTGTGGTTTTATTCCTGGGTGATCCTCTAAAAAATTTAAGAAACCTTGCCATAGTTCTGGATCAGGTTTTTCTAAACTTTCAATTTCTTTAAAATTATCTTCAATATTACTGTGAAATATGCTTCCTCTTTTGGCACCATTTGTTTTTTCTTTTTCCCAGAATTCTTTAATTTGTGTTTTACTCATTTCATAATATTTATGATGTCGATTTGATTGCCATCTTTTGTAAAATTTACCTATAATTTGATCTGCATTAAATTCTTCAAAAAATCTTTCACATAATTCTGTAACTGAAGTATAAGTTTTATCTCCCATTACAATATATTGATGGTCCTCTTCAAAATTTGGACTTCTTTTTATTAATAAATCTCTTTCATAAAAAGTATTATTTAAATTCATAATTTTTTATTTGACTTTTGATATATAAATTAAATAGAACCACGTTTTGGTGATCAATTAATATTCTTTTGTTTTTGATAAAAAATAACTATTTATTGTATATTGAAGTTTAGTTGAAAATATATTTATCTAAAGATGATTAGATCCTCTAGCTTCTATTGATTCAGATAGTCTTCTTGCTCCTACAATATACGCTGCAGACCTCATATCAACTTTATATTTTTTAACTGCACATTCAACTTCATTGTATGATTTTAAGATTCTAGTTTTTAATTCTTCGTGAATTTTTTCTAAATCCCAATAATCTCCACTTTTATTTTGTAACCATTCAAAATAACTAACTGTAACTCCACCTGCATTTGCTAAAATATCTGGTATAACTTCGATTTTTTTTTTAATTAAAAATTCATGTGCATCATGAGAAATAGGGCCATTTGCAATTTCACAAATTAATTTTGCTTTAATTTGATTTACATTATTTTTAGTAATTTGATTTTCAAGTGCTGCTGGAATTAATATATCTACATTTAATTTTAATAAAGCTTCATTAGTTATTTTTTCATGTTTTACAATATTACATATTGATTCTTTACAATAAACAGCTTTTAATGTTTTATTTTTATTTTTAAAATTATATAATGATTCTGGATCTAAAGTTCCTTTTTTTACAAATACTCCTCCTTTGGAATCGCTAACTGCAACAATTTTGAATCCATCATTATGTAATAGTCTTGAAATGTGATATCCTGCATTACCAAAACCTTGAACTGCAACTTTAATTTCACTTGGCTTTTTCTTCCATTTTTTTACATATTCTTTTATTATATAATACGCACCACGTGCAGTCGCATCATCTCTACCTTTACTTCCCATTAAATGAACTGGTTTACCTGTTATCATAGAAGGAACATGTGCTCTTGCAATTTTATTATATTCATCATTCATCCAACCCATTATTGTAGGATTAGTATAAACATCTGGCGCAGGAATATCTACATCAGGTCCAATAAAATCATATATGGCTCTAATATAACCACGAGATAATTTTTCAAGTTCATCTGGATTTAATTCTTTTGGATTAACAATAATTCCGCCTTTTGCTCCTCCAAAAGGTAAATTTAATACTGAACATTTAAATGTCATCCAAAATGATAATGTCTCTACTTCATTTAAACTTACATTTGGATGATATCTAATTCCTCCTTTAGTTGGGCCTAAGGTATCATTATAATGTACTCTAAATCCTTTAAAGATTTTTATTTTTCCATCGTGTAATTTAATTGGAATATTAACTTGTAAAATTTCTTTTGGATTTGATAAAATATTCATAACATCTTGTTCGAGTTTTAATGATTTTGCAGCATTTAAAAAATTAATTTTAGCACTATCAAAAAGAGAATTTTCTTTGGATTTTATTTGTTTAGATTTATTTGATTTTGAGATTGATTTTTTTTTAATTGTCATTTTATATAAAAAATAGATTTTTTGTCTTATTAAATTATGTTTTTAGTTTAAAATTTAATTTTGAACATACAAAGCAATGTTTATTTAATTTATTTTTTAAATAATTATTAAAACTAAATTGGGGTTATAATATGAAACTTAATGATAATAAAACAAGTCAACTTATGATCAGAATTGGGCTGGGTATATTTTTCTTTATATTTGGTTTATTAAAATTAACTCAATCTGATTGGTTTGCAAACAATGCATATAAAATGTTTTATGGGACTGTATTTTCAACTACATTGATTATGATTATAGGAATCTTGCAAGTTTTAATAGCAATTTCATTTTTTGTAAATAAATATACAAAATGGTCTGCTTGGATTGCATCTGTATTTTTATTATCTACTATAATTGCAACAATGCCAAAACTTTTGACAACATTTCAATTACCACCTGCTGCAGCTCCTCCAGGCTTTTTATTTGTAGCAGCCATTCCTCTTTTATTTATGGCACTTAGTCAAGCATTAAAAGAAGAATAATTTTTTTTTATTTTTTTATATGTAAATTTATTAATTTGGCATACAATGAAAAATTTATGTTTTTTCTATGAATTGGATTATATTTTGTATTATAAACAGGTAATGAAAATAAATAATCTTTGAATTCGTAAATCGTGTGTAATCTATAAAAATCAATATCAGTTAAAATTACATCCATTAAAAAAAAATCTAATAAATTTCTTTTAAAGTGTGATGCTGATTTTTCATATAAATCTTTTATATCTTCTTTTAGTCTATTTTTTCTTAAAAATTTTTGACAAAGAACATTTAATTTTCTGTGGAAATAATAACTAGAGAGTCCAAAAGTATTTGCAGAAATATAATTAAAATCAACTCTAAATTCATGTTTAATATCTTTAAATATTTTTAAAAATAATTCTTTACTCCTAGACATATGAAAATTTTCAGTAATTAATGAAATTGTTATTGGTTTGTTTTGAAAATTTGTTTTTAATAATTTAACAATTATATCATGGGAAAAAACCATATTTCCTAAAGTATCTAATGATTCTTTTTCTACAATAATATTATTTGGATTAATTTCATGATTAATTAAAAATCTTGATAATGACAAATATTCTGGCATATGTGGATGTAGGTTAAAGCTTGAAAGTCCACTTACAATTATTTTATACTGACTCTCATCTAATTTTAATTCTTTTATATGTCTTAATAATTTTAAAGATCTTGGTCTTTTATGTTCATCTTCACCACAAAGGATTAAAAATATATGTTTTAACATATGATATTTATTACCAACTGATTTATAAATTATTTTTTTATTTTGTGATTATGGCACATTTATATGCATATTTTATGCGACCAGAAATAAAAGAATTACATAATCAAGCACCTGGCATATTTACTAGTATTACAGATGAAAATAGAGATAAAAAAGCTGAATATTTACAAGCATGTGAAGATATTGGTGTAATACCTGGTAGACGATTAAATATTCATCTTGGAAATAATTTGCATTTTTCTAGAGTTAATATGGATCCTTCTTCTTTTGTTATGTCTTATGAGCTTAGGAGTACTCTTGGTGATCTGACTGATGATGATGGTAAAAAAATATTGAGTAAAGGAAGGCCTGTTATTAGTTATTCTAGAATAGTTTTAGATAGAGTTGATATACGTGAAGTAAGAGAACAATTAAAACAAATTCCAGATTTAAAATATTATGAAGATATTATTTATAGTTTAGGTCATGAACAATTACTTTGGGCTGAATCAGTAAATGATTTTTTTAGGGGAAATATTATTCCAAAAGTTTTAGATTCTGGTTTTAAATTAGAAGATCATCAGTTTTCTAAATGTGGTGATAATATATTTATTGGAATTCCTTGGTCTAATTATAATCCAAGAGATAATTTACGTAAATAATTTTTTAAACTCTATTTGTTTATTTTCTTTATGAATAAAATATTTAGAAAAAATAATTATTTTTATGGATATTTATGAGTTAATAGTAGTTCAATTCCTTGTTTGAAAACTGCATTTCTTAAATTACTAGGAACAAAATTAATACCTTCTTGATACAATCCTTCACAACCCAAAGTATATTTGATTATTCCATATGATATTTGAAATCCGTCACGATTATGTGATTTTTTTTCTTTTTCAACATCTAAATTATATAAATAAATTAACATTTTTTTAAATGGTTTAATTTTTTTTTTGGGTAAAATTAATAATGAATATCTTTCATGTAAAATTATATTTGATAAAAAAGAAAAATCTAATTTTTGTGTGTGTTTTGGATGGGTGGATCTTAGTATATCAAAATCCATTTCATTATCATTTGGTTTTAATATTAATCTTTTTTGATATTTTCTTATTTCTAATTCAAAATCCATTTTTGTTAAATATTATCATTATTTTATAAAATTTATTAAATTGTAATATATTCATATTATCTAAAAATTATTTATAATAATTCTATATGTTTTTAACTAATATAGGATTAATAGTTAAATTCCCCATTCCAATGGATTTTAATATTTCTAATCCTTTAAGATAGCGAATGGCCTCATCAAATGTATAGCCTCTTTTGTTTTTATGTTGATTATAGCAAAATTCTAATTCTTTAAAATTTGCTGTTTGATTTGGCCTGGCTAATACTAATTCTAACATTTGATTTAAACCTGGGAATTTAGTTAATGCTTGAAATTGTAAATTTTTACTATCAATTTGTATATGAGTTTTTTTAATTTTATTTGTATTTTTAGTTAATGCATCACTTGAGCATAAGGTTTTGTTTCCAGTATATAGTCCATTATATAAATAAAATAATTCTCCATTTTGAACTAAATGATTTACTGCAGATTCAAATTCTAAAAATGAATATTCGTTTTTTAAAAATGAATTTTCAAATACTTTTTCAAGTGTATTATAATTTTTTAATTTTTGTGGAAATGCAGATCTTAATACATTCACACATTCCTTTTTTGCTTCTCCTTTTGAGCAAATAAAATATTCTTCTTGATTATATTTGAAAATTAAATTTGCAATACACATTTCTTCTAAATATTTTTCTAAATTTGTTTGTTCAATTCCATAGTTTTGTGATGGGACTAACATATCAAAATTTTGAAATCTTTGTTTTAAACTAATAAATTTGGTTTTTCCATTATTTAATATATACTCTATGACTGCTTTATTTTTAGTTTCATTTTGTTGCAAAGCAGTATTTAATTTATAATTTTGTTTTTCTGTTCTATAAATTAATTTATCAGTTAAAATTTGATTAAAATAAAATTTAATAATACTTCTTGAGAGTTTTAATTCCTCTGCTAAATGATTTATTAAACTAGTTTTATTTTCAATTTGATCTGGACTTCCAATTAAGTAATCTTTTAAATTATCAAATACTTTTAATTTTTCTAATTTTATGTTTTCTTCTCCTTTTAATCCTGAAATGACATATAATCCATTACTTAATTGTCTTATATGTTTTAAATTTTTAAGAGTTTTAAATGCGCTAAAAATAATATTTTCAGAAAGTTCTAATTCTTCTGACATTGGTGATGTATTACTAATTCCTTCATGTAATTTTAAATATGTCAATATTTTTATTTGATTTTCAGTTAATTCTCTATCTTTACTTTCAAAAAATCTTCCAATGCCACCACCTTTAGTGGCTTTATTTGAATCAATAGTTAATGCTCCAGAAGGTGTTCCAAAAATATATTTATTTTTTAATAAGAATGTGATATTTTTTTTAATTTCATCCATTTCATCAAAATTCCACTTTATGTTTCCAATGTTTCTAATCATTCCAGTTAAGCTATAAATAAAATTAGATTTATTGGAATCTTGTTTTTTAGTTCTAGACATTAACATATCATAGTCTACAGTAGGTGGATCAATTGCTAACATTGGAACTTTTCTAACAAAACCAGTATCTACGTTAGATTTTAATATTAATTTATCTTGAACAAATAAAAAACAAACAAATTCAGGGTTGTATCGTAAGCCTATTTTATCAGCCATATCAACTTGTTTTTTCATAATTTCATTTGAAAATGATTCATCACATCCTCTAATAAAATATTCTCTAATTTTTTCATATTTTTTCTCATTCAATAATAGTAGGCTGTCGTTTAACACAATAAAATCAAACCTAAAATATCCAGGTGACTCAAAAGTTTCCTTTTTTTCATTAATTTTTAATTTACCAATTAATTGTTCTTCATGAAGACTAGCAATTGGTGCATAAGTATAATTAAATTTATCACAAAACTTTTTTATTGCTTGTATAAAAGAATTTTTACCATTACCACTTCGAATTGCAATTAAACAGTGCATTCTTGTTCCATATTTTTCATCTCCAATTACAATTGGATATTTTCTTAATGGCAAACCTAACAATGCATACATCAATTGAATTATAGCTGGTTCATAAAATTCTTTTTCTTGTAAATTAACTAAACTAAAAGCACTATCTCTTAATTTAAAATAAAAATTAAAAAAAGAATTACTATTATCGGAATCATTGGAAGTATTGGAAACATTAACTTCAGTTGACACTCTCAGCACCTCTATATTTTAAATAATTGTATGCTAATTTTTCTACTACATAAGCTCCATTTGTTCTCGATCCTACAAAATGAAAATGTATATTATACTTTATTGACCAAGCATAAAGAGTCCCTAAAATCTGGTTAGGAGTAACATGTTGGGAATAATAATTTCTATTTGCAAAATCCGCAAAATCACAATCAATTAAAACTGCAAAAAAATCCAAATTTTTAGATCGCTTTACCTCTTTTTCAAACCGATTTCTATCATAAGTTATTGATGAAATAAAATCGTCCTTAGATTTTCTTTCAATAGCAAACTTGTTTTCATACCCATCAATACTATAGTCTCCTGTGCTAAGAGTTTTAAATACAAAAGAAATACTAGTATTGAACTTATCTGAATACGGTTTTTGTTCTCTGGTATCTACAACTAGTTTCATTTTAAATATAAAAAGGACTAATTGTCCCCAGAGTAAATTCTATTTAAAGAAAATTTAGATGATATGCCTTCACCCATCTTTAACAATCGTACTCTTATTGTTGTTTCATTTTTTTCTTTAGCTTCTTCAATAATAGGCTTAAACAATCTTGCCAATCTTTTTGATGAAGTTTGATATTTTTTATTGCAAGGAAGACCATTTTCTTCCATACAATCAAAGTCAAGATAAACTGTAGATTTACCTTGATAATCTTTTGTTATTGTTTGCCAATTTGACAATGTCATGTCAATCTGTTCATCTGAAGAAATTTTTACAAATTCCTTACCAAAGGCTTGCCAATCCAATGTATCATTTTTGTCCATTTTTTTTACCTCCTGTAAAGTATTTCACATAATTTTCTAATGCTAGTCTTACCAAGCTAGAAAATGAGCTTCCATACATTTTCCGTATTTTTTCTGTTTCCTTGATCAACTGACCAGGAAATATTATTGAATAAATTTTTCTTGTCATCTGTGTTACCTCATAGTTACATTGAATCATATGCCGTCATAAGGTTTAAATATTTAGGACAAATAAGACAAATATGAAATCAATTAATGACCAAATAAAAAAAATGAAATATGCACAACAAGTGTTAGATTACGTTGCTAAAAATGGACATAGAGGCGTAACAATTCGTGAAATAGAAAAGAAAATAAATACAAATAGAAAACAAATTGAAAGAATATTAAAAAAATTGCTGTTGTATCAATACATCGTAATTAATTCTGTAGAAAAAAAGTACTATCATGAACAAGAAGCGGATACCATAATAAAAATAAATGAGCAATCTACTAGAAAAGTTTCACATAAGCTTCTGTTGTCAAATTATAGATATAAGGATATACACATGATAAATTTAGAAGATAAGACTGCATATGATGATCAAATTAGAATTCATGGTATAAATGAAACAAATATAGATTTATTAAATTCTAAAATAAACAAAAAACAATTATTCGAAAAAGACACAGAGGATATTAAATTAAGTAGTTTAATAAAAAAAACAATGTTAATATTAAATTATAAAATAAAACAAACCACATATGTTAATATTTCTGAATTAGTAAAAAATCAAATTAAAGATAAAAATAATTATCCAAATTTAAACAATCTATTTAGAAACAATATAATTTTATTAAAAAAATTAATAGCGGATATAAATTTATATGAGTTTGAAATTGATTCTTATTTTCTTTACTTAGAAACTGATGAATCACCTCTCTTTAATTCTGCAAATAAATTTTATTATAATCACAAAATTTCATTGACAAAAGAATATGTTGACAAAGCTAAAAATGATGATCACCCTAAAATAATTCAAAAAGTCTTTACAAAAAAAAAATATAGTGCAGAATTCAGATTTTTTTTACATAAGATTTCAAAAAAACTCAATAAAAATAAAACATACTTATCCAATGACTATTTATTATTAGCTCAGTCAAAACCATTCATTACTTTAATTTCAGATCCAAGTAATTTGCAAAACCAATAATTTGCTTGTTGAACCTTTCCCAAATAATGTCTAGATGAAATTGAATTATTTGTTCTTCCCTGTATAAAATCCACTACTGATTCAGGAACTCCATTAAATAACATCATGTTATAATGCCATTTTCTGAGATATTTTAAAGGAAATATACATCCTTTTTTATTAACCCTCATCCTAAGACTTTGATATGAATTTGTTATGTGTTTAAGCTGTTTGTAGACCCACAAAGGTAAATAGATGTTGTTTGTGCATTTAGTTCCTCTTATTGAAGAAATATTGTATGAAACAAATCCATCATGAGCTGTAAACTTATCTTGTTCATATGATTTCAAAAACTCAATTGCTTCAACTAATCTAATTCCACTTGTAGCTAAAACTAAATAAAGTATTTTAAGAACATCGTGAGATTTTATTATTTCAAAATTCTTCATTACATCTTCATCTGATGGAATATAATGATCTTGATATTGTCTCTTATATTTTAGAACCTCTCTCCATTTATCTAAATATTCTTTTGAATTTTGATTAGTTTCTTCCAAATAATTTAAATAACTCCTGGCTGATTTAACTATGAACTCCACTCCTTTAGTTTGTTTGGAAATAAATTTTTTTAAAGAAAATACATCTTTGAATAACTTCCCCACCCAGTGTTTTTTAAAATAAGATATTAAATGAGAGTTATGATCTTTAGAATAATTTTGAGTATATATCCATTCAAGAAACTCCCTATATCTCCCTAATTTGAGGGGTTCAATATCTACACTATACGCATGATTTATGTCAAATTTATACGTACGTTTTACTCCAACATTAACTCTCTCCTTAATAGAATGTAAAGAATAAACGACCCCACTGGGATTCGAACCCAGACCAGAAGGGTCGAAACCTTCTACACTATCCAGATTATGCTATGGGGCCAATTTAATTTTCTAATATTAATAATATAAAAAGAATAAGTTATAAAAATTGTTAAAATTAAAAAAATTATTCAGTATTACGCTTTAATATTATAGCAATAGTAGAAACTCTTACTTGTTTTCCTTCTTTATTTTCATATTCTTCTGAAGATATTTTTACATTTTCAATATGAATTTGTCCATTTAAGAATTTCTTTTCGGCTACTTGTGCAATGTCAACTGCTTTTGATATATGTTTACCCCTAGCCATTACAATTACTTCTGCATTATTTTCATTTGTAAATTGCATTACTACACCAGTAACATAATTCATAAATCTTTTTGCACCAACATAGATTATATTGTCTGCTTGTTGCTCTGTCATTTTTACTCCTCTTATTTATTTACTTGAAAAATTATTATAATTCATAATCTTTCATATTTTTTCTTAATCTAACTAAATAACCTGCAATAATATTTTTTAATTTTTTGCTTCGAACTTCAGCAAAAGAAAGTAATTTATGATTTGTTTCTTTAAAATCAGTACTTATTTGATCTTTATATTTTTCTAGGATTTCTCTACTAATTCTTTTAATTAATTTTGTTTTAATTCTTCCCATACCTTTCAGATTCAGCCATTTGTTTATAAAATTATTTATTTTTTACTCATATAAGAATAAGTGGGTTTGATTAAATATTCATTAATTACTTTCTTACTACCAATTATGCTTCCTGATAATACAATACCAGTAATTGTCCCATAAATTAAGGTTTTTCCAAATAATGCAAGAAAATCATTTAATTCTGGTTCTTTGCCTGAATTATATATCTTATTTTGACTATATTTCATAGGAGCCTGACAATTTTTTTATTTATAAATGTTTATTATTTAAACTTGTTTTAATAGGCGATAAATATTTATAAAATTAAAACAATTTTATTTTTTAATGGAAACAGTAAGCTTAGAAGGGGAAATTAAACTTGAATTTATTAGAAGATTAAATTTTGCTAACCCCAAATTACCTTTATCTATTGAACATAAAAAAAATAGTTATGTTTTAAAAAAAATAGGTGATAAAACAAAATCTTCTCCAAGATATATAAAAAAAGCAAAAGGTTGTTTAGAAAAACATTCACCAAATTTTGTTGCTTTTTTAGAGTTTGATTATCAAAAATACTATTTTCAAAGATGTAATCCTGGTTTTCAAACATTAAGAGAAAATTTAAAAGAGGGTTATTTTATTCCTGAAGATGCAATTGATTTAGTTCAAAATTTGACTAATGTATTATTTAATTTGTATAAAAGTGAAAAATTAATTAATACTAATATTAATTTGGATAATATATTAATACAAAAAGAAGATGAAGATAGTGAATATTTAGTTATAGATAATTTAGAACATTTTACTTCCAAACATAGTAAATTGGAACCAATTTCTTGTGAAGATTATGATGGTGCATTTCAAGCACCGGAACTAATGGAGGGTATTTGGTCTGATAAAAGTATGACGTATTCATTATGTTCAATATTAAAAAATATGATTGATCCAGATATTTTAAAACAAGATACAAAAACTGGAAATATTTTAACAAATTTATTATATTATGGTACTAATGAAAATCCATACAGGCGTTTATCTCTTGAAGAATTTTCACAAGATTTGGATCATTTAAGTAATGAAGATTCTTCTTTTATTTTAAATTCTTATTTAGCTAAACGAAAACATTTTAATGAAATTTTTGATACAAAAATGAGTGAAGTTCCAGTTTTAGATGTGGCAAAATATTATGTTAAATTTGGTTTTAAAATGTTAAGTTGTGATTTTTTAAAAGGATTAGGAAATAATTTTTTAACTGGTTTAAAAAATGGTTTAAAATTTCCTTTTAATTTAGGAAGTATTTTTAAAGAAGATGAAAACAAAAATCCATTTTATTTTCCAAAAACTATGTTTGGATCTAAGATTATAGGAGGTATATTAGGTCTAAGTCCTTATGGAGTGGGGGGATATTATTTTTATAAAAATCATAATTTTTTCACTTATGAATCTATAGGGATGTGGAGTTTAATTGTAGGTACTAATTTATTTTATTCTATGCACAGAAATCATTTAAAAGGAGTATTAGAAAATAAAATAAATCAAGAACTTGAATCAGAGAAGGACTTGCACCTAAGTAAAAATAGTTTTAAGAATGTTTTAGATTTTGATAAAAAGTAAGCAGAATATTTATAAATAGTTTTTCAGGATATTATATTAAAAGAGAGGAAATTTGTGACAAAAATTAATAAATTAGAGATGAAGGGATTTAAATCCTTTGCAAAACGCTCAGAACTTATATTTGGTGATAATTTTAATTGTGTAATTGGTCCTAATGGATCGGGAAAAAGTAATATTTTAGATGCATTATGTTTTGTTTTAGGAAGGTCTTCAGCTAAGGGGCTTAGGAGTGAAAAGTCGGCTAATTTAATATATAATGGGGGAAAGTTAAAAAATCCTGCAAAAGAGGGTGAAGTGAGTATTTATCTGGATAATTCTAATAAATTATTTCCTTGTGAAACGCCAGAAGTTAAAGTTTCAAGAATTGTTAAACATAATGGAACTGGTGTGTATAAAATTAATGATAAAAAATGTACTAAAGTTGAAGTACAAAATATGTTGGCCTATGGTAAAATAACATCTGAAGGGTTTAATATAATATTACAAGGGGATATTGTAAAATTTATTGATATGAAGCTTGAAGATAGAAGAAAAATAATTGAAGAAGTGGCGGGAATTAATGTTTATGAAGAAAAAAGACAAAAAACCTTAAATGAATTAAATAAAGTTGAAGAGAGATTAAAGGAAGCAGATATTATATTAAAAGAAAGAGAGGGTTATTTAACTGAATTAAAAACTGAAAGGGACCAAGCATTAAAATATAATGAATTAAAAAAAAATATTGATTTTAATCATGGAGCATATTTATTTAAAAAAATTGAAGGTAGAAAATCAAAAGTAGATTTGATTGAAAAAAATATTTTAAAAAATCAAGAAGAAATAAATAAATTTAATGAAAAAATTTTAGAAATTGAAACTGATGTAAAAAATAAAAAAAATAATATTAATTTAATAAATAAAGAAATTGAAGATAAAGGTGAAAAAGAGCAGGTTCAATTACAAAAACAAATTGAAAATATTAAAGTTGAGCTTGCTACAAATAATTCTAGAATTAATTCAATTGACAAAGAATTGAAAAGAGTGGAAGAGAGAAAAAGTCAATTAGATGAACAAAATCAAGAAATGAAATCTAAAATGGATATTGCTCAAAATGAAATTGAGGGTTTGAAAAAAAAGAAAAATACTATTGAAAAAGAATTAGATATAATTAAGAAATCAATTTTAAAATTTCGTGATAAAAACAAATTAAATGATGATTTGGATTCAGTTTATGGACAAATAGATAAACATGATGAAGAGGAAGAAATATTACAAAAAGAAATAAATTTATTGAGAACTCAACAACAAGAAATTACACGTCGTAAAGATAAGTATGAAATTTTAATTGAGAGTTTGTCTGAAAAATATGAAAAATTAGCTATTGCAAAAAAAGAAAATGCAAAGCAATTAAAAGATTTGGAAAATAAAAGAGATGAATTTAAAAAAATTACTCAAGAATTAAATATTTTATTAAATAATGATTCTAATTTTGTTGCTCAAATAAAAAATGCAAGAGATAATGTTAATGTTTATTCTGAAAAAGCTGCAAAATTACAAGCAAAGCAAAATAGTTTGGTTCAAAATGCTGCTGGGGATAATGCAATTAATTATGTTTTAGATATGAAAAGTAAAAATCCACAAATTCATGGTATGGTTAGTGAGTTGGGGGAAGTTAATGAAGAGTATTCACTTGCTTTGGAGATTTGTGCTGGTGGTAGAATTAAAGATATAATTGTGGAAGAGGATAAAGTTGCAAGTAATATAATTAGTGAATTAAAATCCAAACAAATTGGGGCTTGTAGATTTTTACCATTAAATAAAATTAAATCAAAACCAATTGAAGCTTCACAACAAATATTCGCTAAAAAAGATGGTGCTATTGATTTTGCAATTAATTTAGTGAAGTTTGATAATAGATTTAAAAATGCTATGAGTCATGTTTTTTCAAATACTTTAATTGTTAAAAATTTAGATGTGGCACGAAAAATTGGTATTGGAAAAATAAGAATGGTAACATTAGATGGAGATTTAATTGAAGCTAGTGGTGCGATGATTGGTGGTTATAGAAAAAAATTAAAGCATGGTTCTGGTGGATTTGCAAAAAAAGAATTAAATGATGAAATTAAAAAAGTTGAAAAACAATTTAGTGATTCTAGTAGTGTTTTAAGTTTATTAGAGAGTAAGCGACATGATAATATGGATAAAATTGATAGATTACGGTCATTTAAATCAGAACTTGATGGGGATATAAAAAGTTTAGAAAAAAGATTAAATATTGATAGTGATGAACTTGGTGAATATGATGTTCAAAAAGAAACTTTAACTAAACAAGTAGATGAGATGGATACAGAAAATGATCAAGTTATAACTAAAATTAGTCAAATTAATAGCCAAATGGCAAAAATCAAAATTGAAAAAACAAGTTTGAAAAATAAAGTTGCAGCAACACGAAGTCCAAAAGTTCTTGCGGAGTTAAATACATTTGAAGATAAGAAAAAAGAATTAGAGCAAGATTTAATTAAAGTTGATACGCAAATTCAATCTTTAAACAGTCAAATTAAGAATATAATGAATTTAGAAGATAGTCAAACTATTAAAATAATAAAGTCAATGGAAAAAGAAATTATAGATTTTAAAGAGGAGAAAATTAAATTAGTTGAGGTTAATAAGAAATTTGATGATGATTTAAAATTAAAAGAGAAACAGGCAGAGAAGTTTTATTTACAGTTTAAAGAATTATTTCAAAAAAGAAGTGAGTTGGAGTCTAATGTAAATGAGTTAAATTTGAAAATAACTCAATTGAATTTAAAATTAAAAGATTTTGATAATTTTAAAAATAATTCTAATATTGAAAAAGCTAAATTTAATGCAGAATTAATGGGGCTTGAATCTGAATTTGAGCCTTTTAAAGATAATGACTATTCTAATGTACAAAAAGATGAAAGTGTGTTAAAATCTGAGATTACAAGATGGGAAAATGAAATTGTAAAAATTGGAAATGTTAATTTAAGGGCATTGGAAATGTATGATATTGTAGAAAAAGAATTTAATGAATTGCTTGATAAAATAAAACAATTACAAGAAGAAAAAGAAAGTGTGCTTTTAATGTTAAATGAAATTGAAACTGTAAAAAAAGAAATTTTTATGAAAACTTTTGATAAAATTAATCATAATTTTAAAGAAATATTTTTAAATTTAAATTCTAAGGGTGAGGCATTTTTAGAATTAGAAAATGAAGAAATGCCTTTTGAAGGTGGTCTTAGTGTTAAAGTAAGACTTAGTGGAAATAAATTTTTAGATATTAAATCTTTATCTGGTGGAGAAAAAACTATGACGACTCTTGCATTTATATTTGCAATTCAAGAATATGATCCACATTCATTTTATATATTGGACGAAATTGATGCTGCTTTAGATAAACATAATTCTGAGACGCTTGCAAAGTATGTTGAGTCATATTCTAAAAAAGCTCAATATATTGTAATTTCTCATAATGATGCAGTTATTAGTGATGCAAATTACTTATATGGTATTAGTATGAATGAACATGGTATGTCAACTATTACTACATTAAAAATATAGTATTGACTATATTTCAATAAATAAATTTTTATAAATAAATTTTTTTTGTTTATATTTGGAAACATGAAACTTTTTGAAGATATAATAAATATAGGAAATACTAGTTCAGGGGCAGTACTTAGTGAAGTTTATTTGGATGAATTTTCAGATTATAGGGTATCTTTTTATGAAATTCAAAAGCCTGTTAGTTTTCAATGTATTGAAGATTTATTAAAAAGTATAAAACAAGAAAGTTTTTTTATTGGTCTTAGTTTAGAATCGGATTGTGAAAAAAATTCATACTTTTCATTTTCAAAATATAATTTAGAAAATGGTAATTTTAAAGAAATAATTAGGTTGTTGAATACTAATGATTTAAATTTAAATTATTTTTCAACCAGATTACATTTTTCTAGAACTTGTGATATTTTACCAGTTGATAAAATTGAAAATAATAATAAATGTTTTGCATCTTTTTATTTAATGAAAACTAAAACTGGTGTTAGTATATATAAGGGAATTATTCCAAAGGATCAATTTTCTTTGTTTGGATTGGAAAAAGATGTCTCGGATTTTATTATTTGTGAATTTAAACCAGAATCTCATTATTGTATGGTTTATTTTGATAATTAATTCATATTTTTCTAAATGTTTTTAAATTGTTAGATTTCCTTTAATTTATGTTAATTGGAATTGTTGGAAAACCAAGCACTGGAAAATCTACTACTTTTAAGGCATTGACTAGAAGTAATATTGAAATTGCAAATTATCCTTTTACTACTATAAAACCTAATCATGCTATGGGTTATGTTAAAATAAAAGATGCTGCTGGTGATTTTGGGAAAGTTTCTAATCCTAGAGAAGGTTATGTTATTGATAATTGGAGATTTGTTCCTATTGAATTATTAGATGTTGCGGGTCTTGTGCCTGGTGCTCATGAAGGGCAGGGTATGGGTAATGCATTTTTAGAGGATTTACGTCAGGCTGATTGTTTAATTCACGTTATAGATATTTCTGGTTCTGTTAATGAAAAAGGTGAAAGTGTAAACACTGGTGAATATGATCCAGAACAAGATATATTATTTTTAGAGCATGAATTAGATATGTGGTATTATCAAGTTTTAAAAAAGGGTTGGGATAAATTTGCTCGTCAAGCAATGCAAACAAAAACTCAAATTCATATTGCTATAGCTAAACAATTATCTGCTTTTAAAGTAACTGAAGATATTGCAGAAGATACAATTCGAAAATTAAGTTTAAATAATATTAATGCAGTTGATTGGAATGAAGATCAATTAAAAAAATTGGCTACTGAATTTAGGCATATAACAAAACCAATGATTATATTTTGTAATAAAATTGATATTGATACTTCAGAAAATAATTTTAATAGATTAAAAGACAAATTTTCTAATTATATTTTTGTTGCAGGTTCTAGTATGGCTGAAAATGCTTTGAGGGATTTATCTGAACAAGAAAAAATAAAATATATTCCTGGTGAAAATAAATTCGAAATTATTGGTGAATTAGAAGATAAAGATAAACAAATTTTAGATTTTATTAAAAACAATTTATTTACAAAATGGAATTCAACTGGTTGTCAAGAAGTATTAAATAAAGCTACATTTGAATTATTAAAAATGATTCCTATATTTCCTGGATCTTCAAAAGGTTTAACTGATTCTCAAGGTAGAGTTATGCCTGATTGTTTTTTAATGCCTCCAAATAGTACTGCATTGGATTTTGCATATAAATTACATACTGATTTTGGTAAAAATTTTATTAAAGCAATTGATGTAAGAAAAAATTTACCAATTGGTAAAGATCATAAACTTAATTTTTCTGATGTTATTGAAATAATGGCAAAATAATTTTAAATTGAATTATTTTTATAATAATCTCCTTTTGTTTCTTCTTCAGTTTTTGTTACACCTTTTAAATCTATAACAATTTTGTAATCATCACCAAGAATTCCAACTTTAATAGGGTTGAACACCATTTGAATTCCTTTTAAGTTTAAATTTAGAGTTAATAAATCTCTATGCTTCTCCGTATTATATAATAATATTCCAAATTTATATTCTTGGTTTTTTAAATCGATTTCTTCTTCTAATCTTTTAAATTGATTAATTGATTTACCAGGTTCATATGGAGAATTGAATTTAAATTCATCAGTGTGATAAAAAAAAACTTTTAATTGATCATCTTCAACTTTAGTAAACGCCAAGATATTACAATCATGGGTTATATTTGAGAATTGGATTTGTGATTCTGAATTTTGAATTTCTAAATGATCTTTAAAAAAATAATTTAATGTATATGATAAAAGTAATGTACTTCCAACAATAGCAATTCCTTTTTTTAGTTGATTCTTGTAATTTGTTAAATAATCGTTTAATCTATTTTTTTCCATATTGTAGAATTAATCAATTTATTTATAAAAATTTAGTAATTAATTTAATAAATATAACCTATAGTTTAATTATATGTTAAGACAATTATATTCTGATTTAGTTTTTTATTTTTCAATTAAACATAAAAACAATTTAATTTTTAAAATATTATTTTCTTTTATTAAATTATTTAATTCTAATTTAAATAAAGTTAATTTGAAAAAATATATGACATTAATGGATTGGTTTTTAAGGATTGATACTAAATTAAATCAAAGTAATAAATCTGGCTTTTATTCTCCTGCCAATGGAAAAATCATAAATTGTGGTAGTATTAGAAAAAATTTAATTTTTTATTCTTCAAATAAAAAAATTAATTGTTCCATTAATCAATTATTAAATTCTAATGATTATAGTAAATATATTGATGGAGAATTTTGTAATATTTATTTAAGTCCATTAAATTATCATTATTTTATTAGTCCAATGGAAATGGAAGTTAAAAACATTAAATATATTTCTGGTGATATAAAAACAGTAAGCGAACTTAAACAGAATAAAGATAAATCACTTTTTATTAAAAATGAGAGATATATAGTTAAATGTAAATCTAAAAATTTTGAATTTATTTTAATTCCTATTGGTGCAATTGGTGTTAGTGCTATTTATTTAAAATGTTTTAAAGATTCTATTAATAATATAGTCAAACGAACAATTTTGTTTAAAAAATTGAAACAAAATTTTATTAGTAAAAAAGTAATTGATATGTTTGGTTCTAAAGTTATAAAAATTAAATATAATGTTTTTGAAAAATTAGGACTGTTTTTATTTGGCTCAACAATAATTATTTTAACTCAAAAAAATACAATCAAATTTAATAAACAATTAATTGGAAAAAAAGTTAATTTAGGTCAAAAACTTATTTAGCTTTTTCGTGAATATTTTGTATAATCGTATTTAATATACGATTTAATTTGCTGGTGGTTTCTTTCCAGCTATAAGATTCAACTATTGTTTTTCTTCCATTTTTAGATAATTTTTTTCTATATTTTTCATCTTCAATTAATAATCTTAATTTTTCAATTAATTCAAATTTATCTTTTGTTTTAAAATGTAATCCATTTTCACCGTCTTTAATATATGTATTTAAAAAACCAACTCTTGTAGTTATTACTGGTATTTCACAACTCATAGCTTCCATTGTTGAAATTGAAGATGTTTCGGTTAGTGAAGGTAAAACAAATATGTCCATTATTTGATAATAATCAATTACATTATTTACAAAACCAGTAATAAAAATATCTTTTTGTTTAATTTTTTCTATTAATTGTTTGTCTCCACCGCCTACAATTAATAATTTAATTGAGTGATCTGGATAACTATCTTTTATGTCTTTATATGCTTCAAATAATGTTAGTAAATCTTTTTCATAACTAATTCTACCACAATAACCTATGATAAAATCATTTTTATCATATTTCATTTTTATTTTTTGTTTTTTAATATTTTTATTTGGAATAAACTCATTTGTATTTGTTCCAAGGTGTAATATTCTTTTTGGTGTATTAATATTTTGTTTAACTAAAATATTTTCTGTTTCTTTTGATGGTACCAAAATTAAATTACATTTATTATATATCCATTTTGCAATAAAAATAATTATTTTTAATACTATTTTTTGAATAAAGTTATTTGTATTTAATGCCTTTGAAATTAATTCCCAGTCTACTGAATGCACAAAACTAATTAAAACTTTATTATGTTTTTTTGCATAATATGAGCCAAATATTCCAATTAATCCTAATGTATGTGAGAATACTAAATCAGCTTCTTTTATTTTTTTTTTTAATATTTTTAAATTTGGAATTACTGGATGATAATCAGAAATTGAGAGATTCATTGGCTTAAACAATGTAACTTTTTGTTCATATTTAAAATTCGTTCCAAATCTATAATCTGGTGCAATTATTTCAATATCAAAATTATGTATTTTTTTTAATGTTTCAGATAAGAATCTTCCAACTCCATCATACCTTGGTAAATATGTATCTGTAATAATTAATAATTTTTTCATTTTATTTTTAAGAATCCTTCTGCAAATCTTTTATTAATTTTAAGTCCATTCAAAAACGCTTTTATCCACATTAATGGTTTTAACCCCATTAGAATCATTGCATGTTTTTGTGATTCATACATATTTACAGCTTCATTTTTTTTATGCATATATTTGCTAATGTCATAATATACTTTTGGCATGTGTCTTTTTTTAATTATTAATGGATTCCATATGTCAAAACATAAAAATTCTACATCTAAGTCATTTTTTTTAATTACATTGTGTATAAAATTATAACAAGCATTATGATCTGGGTGTGGGTCTGAAGGTGAATGTGAAAATATTTTTTTTATTTTTTCTTTTTTTATTATATTTAACAATTTTTGTTCTTTTTTTTTAAGTTCACTATTAAATTTCCCTTCAAGTATACCTAAAAAAATAGTTTCGTCTACTCCTAAAAATTTTTTTACATTTAGGCATTCTTTTCTTCTTAAATCTTTAGTATATTTTTCTTTCATCCATGGATGACTAAATTCACCATATGATGTAATTATACTAATGACTTTTTCACCATTATTTTTAAATTTTAAAATAGTACCCCCTACCCCTAATACTTCATCATCTGGATGTGCTGCAAATATTAATATTGTCATATTATTTTAATAAAAATTCAAATTAATAAATTATATGTATAATTTAGCAATATAGCCAATTCCATATGCAATTAAACTTGCACCAATTCCTAATAATAATATTTGCATTATTGAATAAAATTTATTTTTATTTAATAATATTCCTTTAATATATCCAACTAAAATTAATGCTGCTGCAGTAAAAACTATTGATAATATTATTTGATTTAAATAGAAAAAGCCTGAAAATTTAGATAATAGAAATGCAGATAGTGGAATAAAGCCAATAATTACAAATGATAAAAATGTAGCTAATGCAGTTTTAAAAGGATTTTTTTTTAATTTTTTAATTTTAGATTTTTCTGATAAATAATTACTTATACCCATAGAAAATCCATCTGCAAATAAATTAGCAAATCCTAAAATTAATATAACTGAAACTGAAAAATTTGCACCTAAACTACCTGAAATTATAGCAAATGTGGTAATAATCCCATCAATTGAACCATAAACAAATTCTGGTAAATATGTCCATTTATACATAAATTATTTTAATTAATTTTGTTTATAAATTAATTTATTGAGATAAATTTATAAACAAAATAAAAAATTCAACATTAACGTCTTATGCCTTGGTGGTGTAGTGGCCTATCATGAAGCCCTGTCGAGGCTTCGACCCGGGTTCAAATCCCGGCCAGGGCGTTTTTTATTTTTTATAACAGTATAAAATTTTATATATGATTTATTTATGAATTAATTATGAATTTATTTGAGCATTATAAAAAATTATTATCTAAATATGGGGCTCAAGGTTGGTGGCCTCTTATTGAATTACATAAAAATAATATTAATCCAACTAAAACTGGTTCTATGAATGGATATCATCCTAATGATCATTCTTATCCGAAAAATAATAAACAAATTTTTGAGATTTGTTTAGGTGCAATTTTAACTCAAAATACTTCTTGGACAAATGTTGAAAAGGCAGTTATGAATCTAAATGACTTAAATGTAATTGACCCGTATAAAATAATTGATGAATCGGAAGATAAAATTAAATTGGCAATCAAACCAAGTGGATATTTTAATCAAAAATATAAAAAAATAATTGAATTTTGTAAATTTTTTATTAAATTAAAAGAAAATCAAATTCCAACCAGAGAAGAATTATTAGAATTATGGGGTATTGGCTTTGAAACAGCTGATTCAATTTTATTATATGCTTATCGAATTCCAGTATTTATTGTTGATACATATACTAAAAGATTTTTAATTTCATTAGATTTAATTCAAAAAGATTGGGACTATAATAAAATTCAAGAATTAATTGAAAATGATTTAGGTAAAAATATAAAAGATGATCAAAAAGTTATTATTTATCAAGAGTTTCATGCCTTAATTGTTGAATATAATAAAAGAATTAAATAAATTTTATAATTGATTAAACTAAAAAATAATCATGGAAATGATTTTTAATAAATTAGTAAAAAAATATAAAGCTAATTCTTTGCAAATTAAAAGACTCAAAACCGAATTTGAAGTAATAAAGTTAAGAATTGATTTTTCTTTTTATATGGCTAAAAAAAATAATTTGAAATTATCTGATTCTTTAGTTAAATATACTGGGGCTGATAGATTATTTAAATATTTGACAAAATTAAATAGAAATAATTTGATGTCAAAATTAAGGCGATTAAGAAATAAAGATTCAATATTTGAATTATTAATTTTAAATTCAAAAACAGTTAAAGACATTTTTAAAAAAAATAAATCTAAAAAATGTTTTTGGTTTACTATATATAATGGCAATATTGCTATATTACATTTTGCAAATAATATTATTCCTAAAAATCCTTTGAAAGGGGATGAATTACTTAAAAGAAAAAAAGAATTAAAAGAAATTGCTAAAGATATTAAAAAAAATTATCCTCAAATTATTGAAATTGCTGGAGTGAGTTGGATTAGAAATTTAGAGATGTATAGAAAATTACTTCCAAAAGAAACTAAATACTCTGAATATAAAAAACAAATTATTTATAGTATGGGTTGTTATGGACAGTTTTATACTTATGATGGTGGTTTGAATGAAAAAAGAGTTAAACAATTTAGAAAAAATTGGAAATTTCCTTTAAAAGAAATTGTTGGAGAATCTTCAATTAAAGATTTTTTTAAAATGTATTTAAGCAAGTAATTCTATATAAAATAAATCTTATCTTGATTAAATTATTTTTAATTCTCCGTCAAACATTGCCATACTACAACTAAATTTAAATGTACCTTTCTTTTTTGGAGTAAATCGATATTCATTTTTCATTCCAAAATTCATATCTAATCCTAATTGTGGTTGTTTTACAAAGACACCACAACCTCGAAGTGAGCCATCATTTTTTATTACAACTGGAATATTAGCTTTAATAGTATCTGGTTTAAAATAATATTTACCTCTAACCATCTTCATGATAACTACTTGTTCATTTTCATTTTGAATATTATTGTTTAAATCAAATTTATTTTCATTTTTAATTGAAGGGCTTGATTCAAATAAATTATAATTAAAACCAATCACACTAAATGCAAATAAAATAACTAAAAACGGAATAATTAATTTTTTCATTTTTTCACCTATAATTTTTTCATTTTTAATAATAAACTATTAGTCAATACAGAAACTGAACTAAATGCCATTGCTGCTCCAGCGATCATAGGATTTAATAATCCCATAGCTGCCACTGGAATTCCTACACAATTATAAAATAGTGCCCAAAACATATTTTGTCTTATTTTAACCATAGTAATTCTACTTAATTTAATTGACTTAACTACATCCATTAAATCATTTTTCATTAAAACTATATTTCCACTCTCCATTGCAACATCAGTTCCACTACTCATAACTATGCCAATATCTGATTGTGCTAATGCTGGTGCATCATTTATACCGTCACCAACCATAGCAACTTTTCCTTTCTTTTGTAAATTTTTAATATGATTTGCTTTTTGTTCTGGTAAGACTTGAGAAAATATATTATTAATGCCTGCAACTTTTCCAATTGCATTTGCTGTTCTTTGATTGTCTCCTGTAATCATATATACTTTCAAACCCATTTTTTGTAATTTATTAACTGCCTTTTTACTTGTTTCTTTAATTACATCAGCAACTGCAATAATACCAATTACTTTTTTATTATCAGATAAAATCATTGCAGTTTTACCTTCATCTTCTAATTTATTTAAGTCTGTTTTTATTTTGTTAATTTTTATTTTATTTTTTTCCATTAATTTATCATTACCAAAATAGTATTTATTTTTTCCAATTGAAGCGGCAATTCCATAACCAGGAATTGCTTTAAAATTAGAGACTTTTTTTAATTTGATTTTTTTATTTTTAGATTCATTAACAATAGCTTCGGCTAAAGGATGTTCAGATAAATTTTCTATACTAGCTGCAATTTCTAATAAAGTTTTTTGATTTCTTTTATCATATGAAACGATGTCTGTAAGTTTAGGTTTACCTTGTGTTATAGTTCCAGTTTTATCAAAAACTACATATTTTATTTTTTCTGCTTGTTCTAATGATTCTGCACCTTTAATTAAAATTCCTTTTCTTGCACCAATACCAGTACCAACCATAATTGCTGTTGGTGTTGCTAAACCTAAGGCACAAGGACATGCAATAACTAAAACTGCAACACTCGAAATTAATGCAACAGTTAACCCGGAATTAATAATAAAATACCAGATTAAAAATGTAATTATTGAAATTAATATTACTATTGGAACAAAATAGGCAGATACGATATCTGCAAATCTTTGAATTGGAGCTTTTTGTGTTTGGGCATTTTCAATTAATTTAATAATTTGAGAAAGTGTTGTTTCACTTCCAACGTGTTCTGCTTTAAATTTAAAGGAACCTGTTTTATTAATAGTTGAACCAATTACTTTATCATTTAATTTTTTTTCAACTGGAATACTCTCACCAGTAATCATACTTTCATCAATAGTTGAATAACCTGAAATTATTTTACCATCAACTGGAATTTTCTCACCTGGTTTTACAATTATTATGTCCCCAATTACAACTTGGTCAACAGGTATTTTAATTTCTTTTTTATTTCTAATTACTGTTGCTGTTTTTGCACCAAATTCCATTAGTTTTTTTATTGCTTCACTAGTTTTTCCTTTTGCAATTGCTTCTAAAAATTTACCTAATACAATAAATGTAATTAAAACTGCTGATGTTTCAAAATATTGTTGATTGGAATTAGTAAATAATACTAAATAAACACTATAAAAATATGCAGCTGAAGTACCGAGTGCAATTAATGTATCCATATTTGCACTTTTATTTTTTAATGCTTGCCAACTACCTTTGTAAAATGTTGCACCTACAAAAAATTGTACTGGGGTGGCCAAAATCCATACGAAAATATGTTCATACATTACTTTTATTCCAAGCCATGGTAAAACCATTGCAATTAAAAATGCTGGAATTGCAAAAATACTACTAATTATTAATAAAAATTTTAATCTATTGATTTCTTTTTTATCATTTATCTTATCACCAGCTATTTTTGCTGAATATCCTTTTGATTTAATTAATTTTATTATTTTTTTAACATTAAGTTGTTTTTCATCAAATTCACACATTGCTTTTTCAGTTGCAAAATTAACTGTTGCTTTAATAATACCGTCATTTTTGTTTAAAGCTCTTTCAATGATATTTACACAGCTACTACAGTGCATCCCTTCTATTTTTAATTCTATTTTTTTCATTTATTTACCCCATGTAAATTGATTTGGGTGCTATATATATTATTAATATTAATATTATATTTAAAGCTAAAGTCCATGAAAAATAATTTGAAAAATTAATATTTTTAACAGTTAAATTATTATTATTTTCAACTACTTCTTCATATAACATATAACTAAATCCAATTAATATAATAAGATTTAATATAAAATATATTGGCATAAAAATGTATATATTATCATAAAACATCATAACTGTAATCATAGCACCCATAGTACCGCCCATTATTCCAGCCATTAATCCTTCAATTACACCCATAATTCCACAACAGTTTCCAGTATAAACTCCAACTAATGAACCTAAGATCATACCAATAGTTGCACCATAAAAAAAACCGTTAGTAATTCCTATAATAGCACCTATCATCATACCAGTTTGCATACCTATAGTCATACCAATCATCATACCTAACATACAAGTAAATTGAGTATGATATGTTTTATAGTGCCACATTGCACCACTCAAAAATGCAATTGAAATAGTTAAATAAAAAATCCAAGATAAATGAGTATCAAAAGTATTTGTATATTTTAAAATTGATAAATTAATAATTGAAAGAAAAACAAATGACAAGATAATATACTTTATCATTTTATATTCAACTTTATACTTACTTTTATTTATAATAAAATCTTTTGTTCTCTGTTTGATTGATTTTTTATTAAATACATCATCAAATACTCTATAACCTTTATTTTGTATTGCAGAAACTATATTGTCCTTTGTAATTAATGATTCATCAAACTCAACTTCAATTTCATTTTTATTAAAATGGAAATTTTCAATACCTTGTAAATTATTAAAAGCCCTTGTTAATACTTTTATACAACTATCACATTCAATATCTGGTGAATATAATTTCGTTTTCATTTTTCTACCTTATAGTCTCCTTCTGATTCAATTAATTTTTTAATTTCTTCAAATGAACTATTTCCATCAACTTGAATCGTTGCCTCATTACCATTTAATTTCCATGAAATTAATTTTACATTAATATCGGATAAAACATCTTCAATTAACATTTTACAACTTTTACAATGAACTCCTTTTATTTTCATAAAATCACCTATATTTTAAAAAAACAATTTATTATATTTATAATATACCTAGTTAAAAAAAAGGTCATTATTGTTTAAAACTCCAATATATTGATGAATTATCGTTTAGAAAGCAAAAATGACAAAAATAAGATAAATTTATATTTTATTAATAAAAATTCAAAATATGAGAAAGCAAATCAAAGCTAAAACAGAAAAAAATAATAAAATAATATTATTTATTTCCATATTTATATTTAGTTTTTTATTAAATTTTGTTTGGGAAAGTTTACATGGGTCCACATTATATAAAGATCATAATATGTTAGCAATAGATTATGTTAAAATGGTTTCATATGTTTCTTTTATGGATGGTCTTTTGATTATTTTAATTTACTTAATTATTTCAATTTGTTTAAAAAATATAAATTGGATTAAAAAAAACAATATGTTCAATTATGCTTCATTTTTTTTAATTGGATTAATAATAGCGGTAATTATAGAAATATTAAATGTATATATATACAATCGTTGGTCTTATAATTCTAATATGATAACATTATTTGGCATAGGAATTTCACCATTATTTCAATTAGCAATTACAGGTATTATTAGTCTATTATTAATTAGAAATTTAAAATTTTTTAATTAAATAAATTTTATTTGTTTTTTTATAGGGTTCTTTTTTAATATAATTTCTTTCTTCTAAAGATTTTAATATTAAACTCAAAGTTGCTTTTGACATATCTGTTTTAAATCTTAGAGTAGACTGTTGAACGCCTTCATTTTCTTTAATCGCTTTTAATATTTTTTTTTCATCGCTATTAAATGTAGATAGAAATGCTTCAAAAGCAGTATTTGTAACATCTTTTTCTTTAATTTCTGCAATTATTTTTGATGTTTTTGCATTTTCTTTTGCAATATTTAATTCCTCTTCATTATAAAAATATAAATAAATAGCTATTATAAACAATAATAATGATATTAATATTTCAAAAAATAAATTAAAATGTGATCTTTCTCCATGTAAACAATCACCGTTTTCTAAAAAACAAGTTCCTTGCTGTTTAGAAATTATTTCAATATATTTGTCTTCATCAATTTTATACATATATGTATTAATTAATAATAAAATTCCCAAAATTACAATAATTGTTATAATCTTATTTTTATTCACAATCAAATAGTTTTTTTTTTATTTATAAAATTATATTTTTAATTTATGGATTTAATTTTACTATCAATTGAATCTTTTATATCCATTTCTTTTGAAAATGGAATTTCATATTCAGTTAAATCAAATAAATTTATTTTTGTTTTTCCATTAATTACAATTAATATTTCTTCTTTATCTTTATTTTCAATCATAAATTCTTGTGAAGGCATCCAATTAATTACTGTTTCAAATCTTAATTTACTTATATTATTTTTTGAAATAGTAAATTCTGGTATATCACTATTTCCAATTACTTGATTATTTTCTTTTAAAGAAATATTATACTTAAGTGATTTAATGTTTAAACTTAATTTACTTGGATTATTAATATGAATTTTAGTTTCAATTATCATATTATTTGAAGAGTCATTTAAGGTATTGATTTCAAATTTATCAATTGAAGCATTTTGTAGTCCATTTCCATAATAAATAATAATTCCAATAATAATAAATGATACTAGTGTAATGAAAAAAAACAATTTTGAAATTATTTTAAAAATTCCCATATTTTTATATAATTTATTTTGTTTTATATAACTTTCTTTTATGAAAATGATTATAAACAAATATTATTTAATTTAATCATATGAAAAGAGGTATTTTTTTAATTTTTATAGTGATATTACTAATTTCATTTGTTAATGCTGAAGTGCTTGTTAATATTAAAACTTATGCAGATGATAATTTTTCTGATCAAAAAACTGTATTTAAAGAAGGAGATTTTGTATATGTAAGTGCTGATAATGGTGTGAGTTGTTGTGAATCTACAATTGCAAACTTAATTTATGAGGGATTTCCACAAATTAATGTGGATTTATATGATAATGGAGATAATTTTGATGATGATGAAGATGATGGTTTTTTTAGGGGGAGATTTCAATTAGGTCTTAATAGTAATAATCCTAATAATTTTTATGTGAATGTTGCTGATAATAAACAATTATTAATTTATATTGCATTAACATCTCTTTCAACGGGTAATTTAAACATAGAAACTGATTATACTAAACCAACGACAGTAAGTTTGTCTGGTAATTTAAATGATAATAATAATATAGAATTAAATTTTGATATTTCAACTGATAATTATGGTATTGATAATTATATAATTTATCGTTCTAATCAAGTTCTTAATGAACAAAATAAAAATAATGCTGAAAAATTTTATACAAATGCAAATTTTTATTTAGATGGTAATACAGTAGGTGGAAATACTTATTATTATGGTATTTCTGCTGTTGATAATACGGGTAATATTGGTTTGATTAGTAATATTTTTGAAGTGTTAACTGAGGATGATATTGCTCCAAATTCAGTTTCTAATATTTATATTGAAACAAAAAAATCTGGTGAAATTTATTTGAATTGGAATAATGTGAGTGATAATATTGGAGTTGAAGAATATATTATTTACAAACATACACAACCTATTTTGGATCATGATCAAGTTCCTGAATATATACGTACAGATAAAACTAATTTTAGTGATATTAATTCTAATGATGGAATTATTTATTATTATGCAATTTCAGCTATTGATGCATTTAATAATAAGGGTGAAATTATTGAAAGTCCTTATGCGATTGTAGATATTAATCCGCCAGAAACTATTAATGATTTTTCTGCTGAAATAAAAAGTGGGGGAAATATTGATTTTAAATGGAGTTTAGTAAATGATGCAAAAAGTTATGTATTATATTATTCCCCTAGTTCAAGTAATTTATTTAATGGAAATAAAATTGTTTTAAATGAAAATCAAACTTCATATACATTTAATGCAAATCAAACAAATTATTATGCAATTGTTGGTGTTGATATTGTTGGGAATGCTGCTGATTTAAGTAATAATTTATATTTAATTCCAGATGCGAGTGGACCTAATTCAATAACTGATTTAAGGATAGAAGTTTATGAAAATTTATTGATGAAATTGCTTTGGACAAAAAGTAATTCAAGTGATGTTTCTTATTATCAAATTTATAGATCAAATGGAGGAAATTTTAATTTAATTGATTCTACTGATAAATTATATTATAAAGATGAAGATATTGTTAATGAAAAAAGTTATGTTTATTATATTGTTGGTGTAGATGAAGTTGGAAATAAGGGTCCAATTTCAACTAATATTAGTGCGATTGCAATTGATTCACAAATTAATTTGGAAATTACATATCCTGCAACTGGTTCAACAATTAATAAAGATATAACAGTAGTTTCTGGAATAACTGAAATTGGTTCAGAAGTAGAAATAATAAATAAAGTAGATGGTTCAACGAATATTGCATTTGTTGACAATAGTGGAAATTTTTTGGGTCATTCTAATTTATATTTAGGATTAAATAAAATTGAAGTTATTGCACGTGATAAAAATAAAAATTTTAAAAATTTAAGTTTGTTAATTAGAAAAAAATATGATAATTCAAGTATAGTTAATGGATCGAAAAGTCAGTTAAATAATATTATTGATGAAATGAATAAAAAAAATATTCAACTTGAAGATGAATTGAGTAAACAAAATTCTATTGTAAACAAATCTAATTTTCTTAAATTATCTGATGATCAAAAAAATAGAATGGAATATTTAATTAAAGGAAATTTAAAATATGAAACTGATTTAATTAGAATTGCAGATGGTGTTAGTGAAAGATTATTAGATGAATTTGATTTGCCATTTGAACAATATGAATTATTAAGATTAGAAGTGTTAGAGACAATTACTCAATTATATTCAATAAATAATCCACAAGTTAGAGATAAATTGCAAAGAATTGATGAATTTTTTAAATTGATAGATGAAAATAAAAATAATAATTTGATAAATTTTGCAAATAATAATACTTCATTTTTATTTGTTATGTTTGTAGTTTTAATATTAGTTGGAATTTTATATTATGTAAAAAGAGATAATAAACAAAAAAAATTAAGAGATTTTCATCCAAAAAGATTCAAATTAAGATAAATTAAATTCTTTTTCTTTCTATATCAAATATACTTGCAGCACCTATTGCTACAAAAGAGAATATAATTACACTTCCAAGTATTCCTTCAAGTATTGATATTATAATAAATCCACCTATTGGAACAATATCTCCATATCCTATTGCTAAAAATGTAACGCCACTAAAATAAAATGCATTTACTAAGCCATTAGATTCTAAATTTTGATTTGAATTAATTAATGTGGAATTGTCAGTACTATAATAATGGTAAATACCTGAAAACATTAAAATTACAAAAAATATAAATAAAATCATAACTCCAAAAAATTCTCCTAAATTTCTAACTTTACCACGTTCAATGAATTTAAAAAAATTCATTATTACAAATACGCTGAGCAAATAAATGAATAATGTTAAATAATAAGGTGGGAATTTAAACAAATCTAAGCTTATGAAACCAACCATTACAAAACAAAATATTATTGGCAAAGAATATGCCATTATATTTTTCATACTATTAACCATAACAAATTTTAATCCTAATTGATTAATAAATTTTTTGAATAAAAAAATAATTGAAATCTCTCAGATAACTCTCTTTTCATCATAATCAGAACATCGACGTTTTCATCATCAAGACATAAATAAGAATGATTTAATATTAATAAATAATTCGATTAGGTGGATTGTGAAATTGTTTCTAGGGCTAGTTTGTAGTTTTTTGTAATTTAGCAATATATTGATTTCCATCTACAATTATTCGTCAATTTAAAACAAATAATTCATCTATATGTTCTGGATTTTTTTAATTTATAAATTTTGTTCGTATGTTACATACTAATTTTTAAATTAATTTTATAAATTGTAAAATCAATTTTTATATATGATTCAGATATTTGTAGCATCAAAAACAAGCTTTCATTCTTATGTCAATCCAAGAAAAATTGATTTACCTAAAATAAATGAGCGTATTTGGATTGTTTTAAAAAATCCGACGGCAGCTGATTTTGATAAATTAAAATTATATAATATTCACAAATTAACTCTTGAAGATTTAAAAAGTAAAAGGACTAAAATTAAATATGAAGAGTTTACGACTTATACTTATTTTTCTCAACATGGTCTGACTCCAACCAAAGAAGGTTATAAGGAATTTCCAATTCATAATGTTGATGGAAGTAGATTTTTAATTACAGTTCATTATAATAATAATGACATTATTGATGGATTAATTTTAAGACCTGATTTAATAAAAGAATTATTAATAAAAGGTGTAGATTATATTTTGCATAAATTACTAGATAGATTAGTTGATAATTTTGTTATAATAAAAGATAAATCATTTATTGTATTAGAAAATTTAGAAAAACAAATATTTGCATCGTCAAGTCAAAAAAATTTAATGGATTTATTTGAGCATGAAAGAAAAATATTAAAAGTTAAACAATTGGCAAGTGCAAACGAAGAAATTTGTATTAAATTAACAAGAACTGGTGTAAAAGATATAAGGTCTGATTTACTTCCATATTTTAAAGATATTCATGATCATATTTCTAAAGTTGAGGAGAGCTTAGAATATATTTTAACTCAAATAAATAATTTAAGAGATAATTTTATGGCAATTACTTCAAATAAAATAAATAATATTATGAAAATTTTAACATTATTTACAGTTTTTTTATTACCTTTAACATTTGTTACTTCTTATTTTGGTATGAATATTAATTTACCTCTAAGTTTGAGTGATAATATGTTATATGCAAATGGTATTATTATCATATCATTTATTGTAATGCTTATTTTAATGTGGTCATTTTTTAAGAAAAAAGATTTAATTTAATTTTTTCTCATAATTTTTCACATAAGCTTATAAATACACCATTTTACTTTCAATTATATGATATATTATTTAGTCTAATAATATACAAAATGATGCCTTAATATTATATATTAAGATTTAATTAACGGGGACAAACTGTTTTAAAAACGACCTGTGGCATTATAGAAACTGATTCTATATGCTATATTTAAAGAAAAATGACACAAGAAATAAGAAAAATCATCAGGTTAATGAATACTGATTTGAAAGGTGAAAAAGCATTAAAAATATCTCTTATGAGAATTAAGGGTATTGGAAAAAATTTAGCTAATATTTTATGTAGGGTTGCAAATTTAAATCCCTTAATGAAAGCTGGAGCTTTAACTGATGATCAAATAAAAATGATAGAAGGTAAAATTAAGACAATTAGCGATCACATTCCTACTTGGTTATTAAATAGACAAAAAGATTATGAAACTGGTGAAAACAAACACTTAGTTTTAGGTGATATTAATTATATTCAAGGTAATGATAAAACAAGACTTGGTAGAATAAGATCTTATAGAGGATTAAGATTAGCTCAAAAACTGCCTGTAAGAGGACAAAGAACTAAATGTAATTTTAGAAAAAGAAAAACAGTAGTTATAAAAAAAAGGTAATTTAAAATGGGCGATCCTAAAAAAAGAAAAAAAACTTATCAAAAACCAAAACATCCTTGGAATAAGGATAGAATTTCTAGTGAGCATGATTTAGTAAAAGAATTCGGTTTAAAAAATAAAAAAGAATTATGGAAAATGCAAGCAAAATTAAGTTCTTTTAAAAGACAAGCTAAGCAATTAGTTATTGATAATTCTAATCAAGGTGAATTAGAAAAAAATAATTTAATGGGTAAAGTAAAAAGATTAGGTTTACTTTCTGAAACACAAAATTTAGTTGATATTTTGGCATTAACTGTAAGAGACATTTTACAAAGAAGATTACAATCAATTATTGTTAAAAGTGGATTATCAAGAACTATGAAACAATCAAGACAATTTATTGTTCATAGACATGTTTCTGTAAATGAAATTAAAGTTGATGTTCCAAGTTTTTTAGTTTCAGTTACTGATGAGGAAAAAATTTCATTTTCTCCAAGATCAAATTTAAGTGATGAAAATCATCCTGAAAGAAAAATTGAAATAGTAGTAGAAGAAGTTGAAGAAACTGAAAAAGAGTCTAAATCTAAAAATGATGAAGCAAAAGTAGAAATTAAAACTGAAACTGTTAAAGCTGATAGTGAAGTGAAATCTGTTGAGGAGGTTGTAAAAAATGAGTGAAGAAAATAATAAAACTGAATCAAAAGCAGAAGTAAAAACAGAAGCAAAAGCAGAAGTAAAAACAGAAGCAAAAACAGAAACTAAAACGGAAAAAACAGAAGTAAAAAAAGAAATAAAAAAAGAAGTAAAAACAGATTCAAAACCCAATACTTTTGTAAAAAAAAGAAAAGAAATATTATGGGCAAATTGTCATATTTATTCATCACATAATAATACAATAATTCATATTACTGATGTTACTGGAACTGAAACAATTTCAAAGGCATCTGGTGGTATGGTAGTAAAAGTACATAGATTGGAACCTTCACCTAATGCGGCAATGATGGCTGCTAAAAAAGTTGCTGAAGAAGCAAGAGAAAAAGGTATTAATGGTTTACATGTAAGAATAAAGGCACCAGGTGGACATAATGGTCCAAGTAATCCAGGCCCTGGAGCGCAAGCTGCAATTCGATCTTTATCTAGAATGGGTTTTAAGATCGGAACAATTGTAGATTTAACACCTGTTCCTCACGATGGTTGTAGAAAGAAAGGTGGGCGAAGAGGACGGAGACCTTAAAATGGAAATTAGATTAATCGATAATTCAAAACCATTAATTAATGTTTATTTATTTAAACAAATTGATATTTCATTATGCAATGCAATTAGAAGAACTATAATTAGAAGTATTCCTGTACTTGCAGTTGAGGATGTGGAAATTTATACAAATGAATCTGCACATTATGATGAAACAGTTGCACACAGATTGGGTTTAATTCCTTTAGTTACTGATGTGGATGTATATGATGAAATTAGAGTTAGTGAAGAACTAGGTTCTGCAAAAAATGAAGTTGAGTTTTCATTAGAAGTAAGTGGACCGTGCATTGTAACATCTGAAGATTTGAAATTTAAAGATCCAAGTATTAAACCAGTTAGTGGAAAAGATCCTATTACATTATTAAAAGAAAATCAAACTTTGAAAGCGACTGGAAAAGCTTGTGTAAATAATGGTAATGAACATGCAAAGTGGGCTCCTGCTCATGTATTTTATTCATATAAACCACAATGGGTTGATTCAACAAAACAAGATGGGGATTGTCCTATTTTTGGAAAAAATATTGATACACAAGATACAGTAATTAAAGAAAATGATGATATTGTTTTTACAGTTGAGTCATGGGGACAAATTGAACCTAATGTTTTACTAGATAAAGCACTTGATCATATTAATAGTCAATGTAATGAACTATTAAAAGAAATTAAAAATTAAATTATAAGAAAATAAAATGGCAAAAAAAGTATTAAAAAAAGAAATTGGAACGATTTTATTAGTGGATAAACTTAAAAAAATTGGGAGAACTGAAAAACTTTATGCAGTTCTTGCTAAATATTTATCAAGACCTAAACAAAAACAAATTAGTATAAATTTACATAAGTTGAGTAGAAAAACTAAAGAAAATCAAACAGTTGTAATTCCTGGTAAAATATTATCTGTTGGTAATGTTGGACATAAGTTAACTGTTTATGTGCATAAAGTTTCATTTACTGCAATGGAGAAATTAACAAAAGCTGGTTGTAAGGTGCATTCATTTGAAAAATTAATGGATGATAAACCAAAAAATACAATATTAATTGGGTGATTTTATGATAATAGTGGATGTAACAAATTTAATTATAGGAAGATTTGCAACGAAAATTGCAAAGATGGCACTTAATGGAGAGGAAGTAAGAATTGTTAATAGTCAAAAGTGTGTAATTACTGGTGATAAAAAAATGGTTTTTGCTAAATATAAAAGAAAAATTGATATGGGAAAACCGGAAAAAGGTCCTTTTGTTCCAAAACAACCTGATAGATTATTAAAAAGAATGATCAGAGGAATGCTTCCGCATAAAACTTCAAGAGGTAGAGAGGCACTTTCAAGAATTAAATGTTTTAAGGGTATTCCAGTTGAATTAAATGGTAAGGAAACTATTTCAATTGAAAGCGCATCAATGGATAAATCAAATTCAGATAAATATGTTTTATTAGAGAGTATTTGTAAGCACTTGGGGGCTAAATTATGAAAAATATACAATCAAGCGGTAAAAGAAAAAGTGCAATTGCGCATGCAACATTAAAAAAAGGTACTGGAAAAATTAGAATTAATAAAGTTTTAATTGATAATTATGAAAAACCTTTAATGTATAAAAATAAAATAATGGAACCTATATTACTTGCAGAAAATTTAGTTAAAAATTATGATATTTCAATTAGATGTAATGGTGGTGGAATATCAGGTCAATCAGATGCGATTAGATTAGCAATTGCAAGAGCTTTTGTTGAAGTTGATAAAAATTTAAAGAAAGTTTATTTAGATTATGACAGACAATTGATTATTGCAGATATTAGGAGAAATGAAAAATCTCATCCAAATAGGTCAAAGCCTAGAGCTAAAAGACAAAAATCATACAGATAGGTGAAAAATGTTAATTGAAGTTAGATGTAAAAGTTGTGGTAAACCAGTGGGTAGACATTGGGATGCTTATGTTGAAAAATTCGAAGAATTAAAAAAAGAAATGGATGAAAGTGAAGCTAGAAAACAAGCTTTAGATTTTGTTGGTTTTGAGAGAGTTTGTTGTAGACAAGTTTTTATGGGTCACGTTGATAATATGACTCTGATTAGTGAATTTAAAAGACATTAATTTTTTAATTTATTTTTTTAAATATTTTTATTATATCCAATATAAAAAATATGCTAATAATGTTAAGACTATTAATATGACAATTGTCATTATTATATTAAATTTTGATGAACTAATATGTGGTGTGTGTTCATCATTAATTCCTAGAGGATGTTCGTCATCTGATAATTTTAATTTTTCAAATGCTAAATCAATATCTTCAATTTTATTTCCAGAATTAATTAATTTTTGTTTTATTAAATCATCTGCAAAATAACTTTCTCTACATTTTAATATGTATTCTGTTAATGGATCTGACATATAATGTATATTGTAAAAATAATTTATAAATGTAGCCTATTATAAAACTCAAAATCATTGTTTAAAACTCGTTGAGTCACGCTAAATAGTTTGATTGTTGTAAAGTTTTGATTTTTAGAATAAAGTTTATATATTGTATACGACGACAATATTATATTATGAACTATGAAACTAAGTGGCAAAAATATTGGATTAAAAATAAATGTTTTATGCCAAAAATTGAAAAGTCAAAAAAAACTTTTTTTCTGACAGTTCCATATCCTTATGCTAATTCAATTTTACACATAGGTCATGGTAGAACATTTACTATGGCTGATATTATTGCAAGATTTCATAGAGCTAAAGGTGAAAATGTTTTATATCCTATGGGGTTTCATGTTTCTGGTACTCCTGTTCTTGCTGTATCAGATGGTATTTGTAGAAATGATTCTAAAGAAATTGAAAAAGTAAAAGAGTCAATTTCAGATTTTGTTAAGGATAAAAATGAACAAAATAAATTAATTAATTCATTTAAAGATCCAAAAGAAATTGCTAAATTTTTTTCATCAAAAATTGAAGATACTTTTAATTCAGTTGGACTTAGTATTGATTGGTCTAGACAGTTTACAACGGGGGATAAAATATATCAAAAATTTATTGAATGGCAATTTAAACATTTACATGATTTAGGTGTTTTAGTTCAAGGTAAATATCCTATTTTATATTCACCAAATGATAAAAATGCAGTTGGTGAGGATGATATAAAAGATGGGGATACTGATAAGGTATCCATACAGGAAATGAATTATATTTTATTTAAGTGTGAAGCGAGTGATGAACATTTTGTAATTGCTACTTTAAGACCAGATGCAATTTTTGGTACAACTAATTTATGGTTAAGTACGAAAATTAAATTAGTTAAAATAAAAGTTAATAATCAAATTTGGATTGTAGCAAAAGATGCATTAGAAAAAATTGAACATCAATTTGATGGTGTTGAAGTTTTAGAGGCAGTTGATGCGAAAAAATATATTGGGAAAAATGTTATTGTTCCAATAGTTAATAGATCAGTTATTATTGCAAAAGCAGATAATATTATTGATTCTAGACATGGAACTGGTGTTGTTTATTCTTCACCTGCAGGTGCACCTCATGATTATATTGCTTTAGTTGAAGCGAAAAAAGAGGGTAGAGTTTCTAATGATTTGAATGTAATAAATACTGTGATTACAAAAGATAAAAAAGGTAATGTGATTAAATATAGTGGAAGTTGTCCAGCTGAGGATAAATGTAATAAATTTAAAATTAAAAATTCAAATGATTCAGATTTTTTAGAAAGTGCTAAACAAGAATTATACAAAGAAGAACATTATGGTGGAGTATTAAATGAATTATGTGGTGAATTTAATGGAATTCCAATTAAATTTGTAAAAGATAAAGTTAGCCAAAAACTTAGTGAATTAAATTTGGGTGGAATTATTTATGAAACATCTAGACGTGCTATAACTCGTGCAAAAAATGAAATTATTGTTGCAGTATTAGATGAACAATGGTTTTTAGATTATAGTAAACCAGAAGTTAAACAAAAGGCATATGATTTGTTAAAAAATATGGAATATCTTCCAAGTTCATTAAAAAATTCACAAAATGGTTATCTTGAGTGGGTTAAAATGAGACCTTGTGCAAGAAAAAGGGGTATTGGTACTCCATTGCCATTAGATAAAGAATGGGTTATAGAATCATTATCAGATTCTACTATATATCAAATGTTTTATTTAATTGTAAATAATATAATAAAAAATAAAATTAAATCTAAACAATTAACTATTGAATTTTTTGATTATATTTTTTTAGATAAGGGGAATCTTACTTTGATTTGTGAATCTACAAAAATTGATAAAAAATTAATTCTAGAAATTAAAAAAGAAATTAATTATTGGAAGGCAGTTGATATGAGATATACGAATCCTCCTCATATGTCAAATCATTTATCTTTTTTAATTTATCATTATGCACTTATTTTTCCAGAAGTACATCATATAAAAAATATTACTGTTGCTGGTTTATTAATTCGTGATGGTAAAAAAATATCAAAGTCTAAAGGTAATGGTCTGCCATTAATTAAAGTAAAAGATTCATTTGGTGTTGATTTATTTAGATTATATGTTGCGGTTGGTGCAACTTATGAAGCTGAAATGGATTTTCGTGATGATGAATTATTCCAGTTAAAAAATAAATTTGAAAAATTAAAGGAATTATTATTAGCTTCTGTTAAAAATAAATCAAAACAATATAGTGATTTTTCTCAGAGAAATAAATGGTTAATCTCTAAATTTTATTCACATGCAAAAAGTTATTTTGAGTTTATGGATTCTATGAGAATTCGTGATGCACATATTAATATTTTATATGATTTTTTAAATGATATTAATTATCATGAAAGAATTTGTGGTGAGAAAGAAACAATTGATGTAATTAGATTTATATTAAAAGATTATTTACTTTTACTTTGTCCTGTAATTCCACATTATGCTGAAGAAATAAATTCAAAAATTGATGATAGTGATATTTGTTTAAGTTTACAGACTTTTAATTTTAAAAATATTGATAAATATATTAAAAAAGATATTGAAGAAGTGGAAGCTATAATTGAAAATTTAGTTAAATCTATATCTCGTGCAATTGAAAATAATAAAGATAAAGATTTTTCTAAAATTATTTTAGTTCAAGCACAAAAAAGTAAATTTAAATTGTTTGATGATCTTAATGAATTATTAAATAAAACTCGTGATTTTAAAACAATTTTAAAATCATTAAATGAGAAATTTCCTGATGATAAAAAGTTTATATCAAAATTTGTTCCTAAAACATTAGGTGATGGATTGGATAAATATTTTGATATTAAGGTTGAAAAAAAATTAATTGAAAATGTAAAATCTTTTTTAGAAAATGAATTTAAATCAACTATTGTGATTGTAGATTCACATGAAAAAAGAAATAATGGTTTACCTTCTAAACCTGCAATTGTATTAGAATAAAATATGGAATAAAAAAATGATGCGAACACATACAAATAATGAATTAAAAAAAGATAATATTAAAGAGGAAGTTAAACTTTGTGGTTGGGTACAGTCAAGAAGAGATCATGGTGGTGTAATTTTTATTGATTTGAGAGATAAATATGGACTTACTCAAATTGTTTTTGATCCAAGACATAATAAAAATACTCATGCTGCTGCAGAAAAATTAAGAAGGGAATGGGTTGTCTCTGTAAGTGGAAAAGTCCGTGATAGAAAAGAGGGGATGGTTAATCCTAAATTAATTACTGGTGAAATTGAAATAATTGTTGATGATATTGAAATATTAAATGAATCTTTAACTCCCCCTTTTGAAGTTGAAAATAATATTGAAACTAATGAGGATATAAGACATGAATATAGATATATTGATTTACGTAGACCAATTAATCAAGAACGATTATTAGTTCGTCATAAAATATTAACTTCTGCAAGAGCGTTTTTAAATAAAAATAATTTTTTAGAAATTGAGACTCCTTGTTTAATTAAGTCAACTCCTGAAGGTGCAAAAGATTATATTGTTCCTAGTTCAACTCATAATGGTTATGCATATTCTCTTCCACAATCTCCGCAATTATATAAGCAATTATTAATGGCTGGTGGGTGTGATAGATATTATCAAATGGCTAGATGTTTTCGTGATGAAGATAATAGGGCTGATCGTCAACCAGAATTTACACAAATTGATTTAGAAATGTCTTTTGTTGATCAAAGTGATATTATTGAATTGGGTAATAATTTATATAAAGAAATATTTAAGGCATGTGGAAAAAAATTATCTGGTAAAATTGAAATTGTTTCTTATTCGGAGTGTATGAATAAATGGGGAACTGATAAACCTGATATGCGTTTTGGTTTAGAATTTATTGATGTGTCTGATATAGTTAATAAATCTGATTTTTCTGTATTTAATGATGCTATCAATAATGATGGTGTTGTAAAATGTATTAATGTTAAAGGTGCTGCACAACAGATGAGTAGAAAAGAAATTGATAAATTAATTGAATTTGTAATTAGTGCTGGTGGAAAAGGTCTTGCTTGGATGAAATATATAGAAGGTGAATTTCAAAGTAGTGTTGTTAAATTTTTTAATGAGGATGTTTTAAATGAATTAAAAAAATCAGTGGATGCATCTAATGGAGATTTAATTTTATTTATTGCAGATAAATTAAAAAGAACTAATAATGTATTAGATCAATTAAGATGTAAATTAGGTAAAGATTTAAAATTATATTCAGATGATGAATATAGAGCATTATGGGTTGTTGACTATCCTTTATTTGAGATGACTGATGAAGGTAAAATTGAAGCTTGTCATCATCCTTTTTCAATGCCAAAGGCAGAAGATTTAAAATTATTAGATAAAGATCCATTAAAAGTAACTGCAACACTTTATGATTTTGTAATTAATGGATATGAAGTTCATAGTGGTTCAATTAGAATTCATGATCCTAAAATTCAAAAAAAGGTTTTTGATATAATTGGAATGTCAAAAGAAGAAGTTGAAAATAAATTTGGGTTTCTATTAAAAGCATTTTCTTATGGTGCACCTCCTCATGGTGGATTTGCAGCTGGTGTTGAACGATTAGTTATGATTATTTGCGGGAGTGATAATATTAAAGATGTTATTGCATTTCCAAAAAACAAAAATAAAGAAAATCCAATGGATCACAGTCCAAGTTTAATTGAAAAAGCGGCTTTAGTAGATTTAGGTTTGGATTTAAATAATCAAACAAAAGCACAATTAAAAAAGAAAGGATGAAATTAATTTAATTTTTTTGAATAGTTTTCAATATTTTTTTCATTTAACTTATATTTCTAAAAATTAATATAATAGTATGAAAAAAGATATTATATTAGAACAAAATAATATAAAATCTAAAATTTATACAATTCGTGGATTACAAATTATGCTAGATGAAGATTTAGCTAAATTATTTAAAATCAAAACTAAAGTATTAAATCAATCAATAAAAAGAAATATTGACAGATTCCCCCAAAATTATATGTTTAAATTATCAGAAAATGATATTAATAATTTGAGGTCACAATTTGTGACCTCAGCTGAGACCCCCTCTAGCCTTAAAATTTGGAGTTCTTTAGGAGGTCGAAGATATAAACCAATTGTCTTTACTGAACATGGTGTTGCAATGCTTGCTGGAATTTTAAAAAGTAAAATAGCTATTGAAATTAGCATTCAAATAATTAATTCTTTTATTACAATGAAAAATTTTATTCATAATAATGCACAAATATTTCAACGCTTAGATAATATTGAATATAAACAAATAGAATATCAAATTAAAACAGATAATACTTTTGAAAAAATCTTTAAAGCCATTGAAGATAAAAATATAAAACCAAGTAAAGGCATATTTTTTGATGGACAAATATATGATGCATATAAGTTTGCATCCGATTTAATTAAATCTGCAAAAGAGTCAATTATATTAATTGATAATTATATTGATGAAAATACATTAACTTTACTTAGTAAAAAAAATAAATCTGTGGAAATTCAAATATTAACTAAAACTATATCAAAGCAATTAAAATTAGATATTAAAAAATTTAATGATCAATATAATAATCTTGAAATCAAAGAATTTAAATTATCTCATGATAGATTTTTAATAATTGATAAAAAAGAAGTTTATCATATTGGAGCTTCTTTAAAAGATATTGGAAACAAATGGTTTGCTTTTTCAAAATTTAATAAAAATGTAATTGAAATTTTAAATAAAATTTAAATTGATAATAATATTAAGACAACAACTAAAATAAATAACCTTTCAGCCCTAACTAATGTGAGCACACCTATAGAAATGTATTTATAGTTTGACTGTTTTGGATTTATTAAGATGATTTTTTCAGATGTAACCATTAAAGAATTTATTGAAAATGGAAAAATAAAAATTCTTCCTACTTTTGATAATAAGAATATTAGACCTGCAGGAATTAGGTTACATCTTGGTGATGAATTATTAGTACCTGTTCCCAATCAAATAGTAGATCTTTCTAATTCATCTGATATAAAATATGAAAAAATCAAAATTAATGAAGAGGGTTATACTCTTAAACCAGGAGAATTTGTTCTTGGAACTACCGTTGAAAGTATTCACTTATCAAAAGACATTGTAGGAAAACTTGATGGAAGAAGTACCATTGCAAGACTTGGATTACTTATTCATTGTTCATCAGATACGATTGATGGAAATCATGAACATTCAAGATCAATAACTTTAGAACTGAAAAATATTGGAAATTTTAATTTAATAATAAAACCAAATATTCCAATAGCAATGGTTGTTTTCCACAAATTGACAGAACAAATTCAACAAAAAAATCAGACTCAATATAATAATCAAACAGGAGTTCAACCTCCAAACTTAAGTGGTCAACTCCAATAGATGTTTTCTTTTTTATGAGTGAACAAACATTCAACTTGCTCCACTTCGTTCCGCCAACTTAGAATAATCGTGATGTTATGTGTAATATTATTCAATTAGAATTTCCCATTCAGAAGGCAGAGCGTATTCGTTTTTTGGAATCTTAAATGCACCATAAGAAATATATCTTAATTTTTTTATTCTTAAATCTGCAACAACAATTCCATCATTACATAAAAACCTTCTATAATCGTTTGCTGTTAGAAATTCTTCAGCATTAGGATCTTCTTGCTTCCATTCATCGATTATCTCTTGAGTTAATTCTGGAATGTCATGTTTTGTTCGATCATTAGGTTTGTAAGATTTATAATTTGGACCTTCGTAGAAACTTGTTTTTTTCCAATGGTCTTCAACTTCTTGTGGAGAAAATTTTCCTTCCTCCATACCAAAAACGAGTCGCATGGTTTCTATAGGCAATTTATCAGGTACTTTAGGTCTATTTCCATCATCATATAATCTGCTTCCCGTTTCTTTTTGATGTTGGTCAAATTCTTCTATGGAAGTTGGATTTTTAGATAAAGAAGACATTACACGATTTAAATCCTGATTATGTCCTGTGTAAATTCTTTTTTCCAAATTATCAATAATGATATATGTAGTTTCTCCCATATTGTATTTTGGGAATTAAATGAATTTATAAATTTTTATTTAGGTAACTACTTTTAAATTAAAATTTGAAGCCACCAAAGCCCCTTAATATATTTAATAAAAAGATCTCCTACCTTGCAGTCTTCATGCACATTGAATTTTTCTAGGACTTTGTCTCTCTAAAATTAAACATTTCTAAACCTGTATGTTCAACACACTGGATAAAAAGGAGTAAAAAAAAAGGGCTTAAGGAAGTTTTAAATAGTCTGATAATTTCAATTAAATATGCAAAAAGTTATAGGTGTTATAGGACCAATTGCAGCGGGAAAAGATTCTGTTGCAACTTATCTTCAAGATAAACTTAAAATTAATTCTTATCAGATTAGTTCTGAGCTGAAGGATTTAGCAAAAGAGAAAGGAATTCCAATTACTAGAAAAAACTTGATTAATTTATCAAGAGAATTAGTTTCTACTCATGGTGATGATTATTTAGCTAGAAGAATTTTGAATAATAATGCAGAAGAATTACTTATTATTGTTGGAATGAGGCAAGTTGGTCAAATTGATTATTTAAGAGCAAATTACTCTATGGCACTAATTGGAATTGATGCAACACCCAAAGCAAGATTTGAAAGGGTTAAAAGTAGACAAAAAACTGGAGATCCAATTACTTTTGAGAGCTTTTTAGAGATTGAACGGAAGGATGATGGCGAATCTGTGCAAAAAGTTTCCGATTGTATGAAGCAAGTTGACTATTTAATTCAAAATGATGGTAGTACAGAGTCTTTATATTTAAAAGTAGAAGAAATTATTAGTAAGGAAAAATTGATTTAATAGCTCTTTTATTATTTAGCCTCGTCTTTGTCTTGGATTCTTTTTATCAACTTCTCAAATTTTTACTTCATGAAAATTATATATCCTGTTGCACTCTCACTACGTTCAGTTAGTCTAACACAACTAAATAACTCACTTCTGACGTCGTTAGTCCCAATCGCTTCGCGACTGTATTTAGTTGCGATATTAAACGACATTTGAGTTTTTAACAAACCAAATATTTATATATGTGGTATATATACTTATATGTGGGGTATATATATGGTTCAAGCGGTTATAAATATTGAAAAACAAACAAATATGGTTTTGAATATTGTCAAAGCAAAATTTGGTTTAAAAGATAAAAGTCAGGCTATTAATTTAGTAGTAAAAGAATATGAAGAGGCATTTTTAGACGTTCAGTTAAAACCTGAATACAAAACTAAGTTGAAGAAAATTATTAAAGGAAAACATTTTTCGAGAGCTGAACTTTAAAGGATATAAATATGTATGTTGATAATTATAGTGGTGAGCTAATTAAAAAGTTAAGAAAGATTATTTTTTATGATTCCTATTGTCTTATTTCTTGTGCATTTTATCTTTGTTATTAGTTCAAAATTCATAAAATAATATTAGTATTTTACTATTTTGGTTTGTTAGCGATGTATGACTTTTTTAATTTGAATACTAAAAAAGTTGGATTTTTACAATGCCATGTTATTTTTTCTGTTTTTGATTGGGGTTCTTTAAAGCTTAATAATTCAAATCCGTTTTCTAAAAATGCAGAGAAATAATCTTCTAAGGGTTTGTGGTAATGTTCCATTGTTGCTGTTCCACCCCATTTTCTAACAATCTTTCTTCGCTCAAAGTAATTGCCAAAAATTATTTTCTTGCCTAAAATCTTAATTTTTCCGACTATGCTTTTTTCTTGATAAAATACAGGATTTGATACTGAAAAAACCATGATTCCTTTATTTTTTAAAACTCGATTACATTCTTGAAAAAGATATATTAAATCTTCCAAATGATCAAAAACTAAACTTGATGTAATTATATCAAAACTGGAATCTTTAAATGGAAATTTCTTTGAGATATCAGAAACTATAAATTTCGCATTTGGAATGTTTAGTTTTTGTGCATGTTCTATCTCTTTTTCTGAATTATCAACTGCTGTAACGATTGCTCCTTTTTTAGAATATATTTTTACATAGTCTCCAAAACCACAACCTAAATCTAATAATTTTTGGCTTTTAATATCTCCTAATAATTGGAGCATTTCAGGAAATTCTGCATTCATATTCTGGTCAAACATATTACTTCTCATAGCAATATATTCTTTAGCAAATTTATCATATTGAGACATAATAAATTGAACTATTAGGTTATATTTAAATATTTACTCCCCCAAGTCTTTATGTTTGGTTTTGATGGCACTTCGTGCTAGATGAATGCTCTATTTTTCAACCCGCTTTGCTTCTCATTTTTTTTTTGCAGAAAAAAAGTATAACTGCGATTAAGAGTAAATTTCTTGCTAAAATTTCCAAAATTTGTTTCGTGAATTTATTTTATCCTTAATGTTAGGCGCAATAATTCAGATGTATTGCAACAATTTATAATAAATTATATTTTAATGTTATTTATGATCAAAAAAATTATTCTTGAAACATTTCAATCCTTGTTATTAACTTTGCAAGGTTCGAAATATGCTTGTCCATTTTGTAATCATTCACATAATAAATTTTTGCCAACGGGTTTTAGTTATAATATTTTGAAAGAAAAAAAGATTATTGGTGGAGGATATAGAAATAATGCAATTTGTCCTTTCTGTAAATCCAGTGATAGGGAAAGACTTGTTTATCTTTTTTTAAAATCTAATGATTTGTTAAAGTTAAAACCAAAAATGAAACTACTTCACATAGCGCCTGAAATCAATCTAAAAAACATTATTGAAAAAAAGAACATAAAATATCATTCTGCTGATTTACATAATCCTCTTGCAAAAATTAAGATGGATATTCAAAATATAGGATTTCCTAAAAATCATTTTGATGCTATAATATGTAATCATGTTTTAGAACATATTATTGATGACAAAAAAGCAATGAGTGAGTTATATCGTGTATTAAAACCAAAGGGTTGGGCAATATTACAAGTTCCTTATTCACCGATTATGAAACATTCTTTTGAAGATCTTTCAATTACTAATAGTGAAGAAAGAGCAGAAATATTTGGTCAATCCGATCATGTTAGAATATATGGTTTAGATTATCCTACTCGTCTTAAATCAGTTGGGTTTTCTGTTAAAAAGAAAAAAATAGATATTAATTTAATTAAAAAGTTTGCTTTAAATCCTAATGAAATAATTTTTTTCTGTAAGAAGTAATAATTTATATGCTTTTGGAAAATCCCTTGTGGGAATTTTCCCAAATTAACATTTCAAAAAATACTAAATATTTAATAGAAAAATATATGTAATATAAATTAAATTCAAAATAATTAATTAATTTTATTAAAATGAAAATAAATATATTGCAATAATTGAAAATACAATTCCAAATATATGATTTATTTTTAATGCTTCTTTAAAAAAAAATGAAGATAATAAAATTGCAAGTAAGGGATATAATGATGTAATTGCAATTGTTGTATTTGCATTTCCTTTTTTTAGTGCAAGTAAAAATGTAAATGATCCAAGAATTCCTAAAAATCCTGCTATAATGGCAACATTACTTCCAATATAATTAAAATCAATTGATTCTTTATTAAAGAAAAAAACTATTAATCCTAATATTAATGTACCAATTACTTCAAACATTAATGCACTCTTAGGGGAAATATAATTAGTTGAAATTTTTGGTAAAAAAGATCCCACTCCCCAAATTAATAATGTAATTAATGAAAAAAAATACCAACTATTCATGTGTCCACCTTAAAATTTTATTATATAATAATTGAAAGACATCATCATATTCATGAGCTAATGAAATATTATCAACAGGGATAAATAATTTATTTTGTAAAGAAGTTTTATTATAGAATTCTTTAAACAAATTATTTCTAAACTCATAATGAGTAAATAATCTTTCTTTTGGAGTATTTCCTTTTTTTGGATCAGTAGTAATTCTTTCAAAATGTGAATTAAATCCATGATCTTTTCTTAAATTTAAAGAGCCTTTTAATCTATCGTGTAATAGTTCTGGATTTAAATTATCAAATCCTAGTATTCCATAAAATGTAAATTCATTAAATGATTTTTCAAATTCATGAAATTCTTCTATTTTTGATTTTGCATAAGGTAAATATGACATATGAAATCTATCAATAATAAAAATACAATCCTTACCTTCTTTTTTTTCAATATCTGACAATTGATTAATAATTGAATTTAAATATGTAGTTACGCCATTTAAATTAAATTTATCTAAATCTTGATCTTTGACTATTTTAAATATATCAATATTATATTTATTTTTTATATCATCATTAAAATAGAATATTTTGTAATCTGTTAATTTACTATTTAATTCTTCTTTTAATCTTCTACCAAGTGTTGTTTTACCAACAGTTGGCATTCCATCAAGTATTATTAATTTCATTTTAAATTATTTCCCCCATCTTCCAAAACAGAACTTAATAATAATGTTTTAAAATAAAATGTTAAACCTAAATTAAATGTTGGTAAATTTTTAGAAAAATCTTTACCAGCTCTTATATCATCAGTTAATTCAGTAACTGAATATGGTTTATCTAATCCAAATGAAAACATCATTAAATTATTAACAGTTGGATTTTTCATTAAACCATAAGTTTCACAATTTAAACAATCATAACTCTTTTCCAAATATTCTTTCAAATTATCAACATTTGACTCAGAATTATTTTCTTCTCTTTTAATATCGTAATCTCCTAATTCTGATGGCTTAAATAATCCATTTGCAGTTACATATTTTGCATCATCATGTATATTTAATTGTTTTAAATTAACAAATTCATCGCCAAATAAATCATATAATGTTTGTTTTAAATCATTTGTATCATGAGTTGATTCATATGAAATAAGTTTTTTAAAAATTAAAGACATTTCATTATGTTTATTTACTCGTGGACCTTTAATTTTTAATTCTTTATTATTTGTATCAATATTCATAAAATCTGATTCTTTTGCAAAGAATAATGTCCCAGGTTGTAAATTAGGATTAAAAATTGCACACATACCAGTAGAAATAACAGAATTATATTCAGAAAAATCTCTCTTTTCCATATCATGATAACCATAATCAAAATCAATTATAGTATTTTTATAATGAATAGAAAAAAGTACACCATTATCAATAAATTCCATTTCTGGATATTGTTTTTTAATAATTGTGTTTAAACTTTTATATACTTCTTTCTCTTGTAAAAAAGGTTTTTCACTTCTATGTATCATCCATTTAATTTTCATTTTTTTTCATACACCATAACTTTACGAAAATCATTATTTAATGAAAATTTATCTAAATATTCAAATCCATTAACTTTCATTAATTGTTTATATTCATCTAATGTTCTTTCTTTTCCAGAAGTTGAGAGTAACATATGACCGTCCATAATATCCCAATAACCAAATGAATTATCTTCTTCAGGTAATAATTCAATAAGCATTATTTTTCCACCTTCATTTAAGTTTTTATGACAATTACTTAATATTTTTTTAATTGACACATCATCCCAATCATGAATAATCCATGAAAGTATCATATAATCTGCTTTAGGTAAATCTTGTTTTAAAAAATCAACACCATAATGATTAATATTATATGGAAAATGTTTTTTTGCTAGATCAATTGTATCTTCACGATCAGCAACTCCACAATTTAATGAAGGATGTTGTTTTTTTATTTCAGAGGCAAGTCCACCAGAACCACCACCAATATCAACTATTGTGGAATTATGTTTAAATTTATATTGTTTTATAATGTTACGCCCAACAGTTCTAGATAAAGAATCAAAACCAGACATAACTTCTAATAATTCTTCTTTGTTTGAATAAAACTTATCCCACATTTCTTGATTTTCAGTTCCATATTGATCATATCCTGTTTTTAATGCTTGATTTAATTTTGGCCATAATGTTTCTTGAAAAACTTTTGAACCAATAATCCACTCAACATAATTATCAGGACTAGAACGAACTAAATATTTATTTGTAAAATCAGAATTATAAAAAGTGTTTCCATTTTGTTCCAATAAATTTAATTTAGTAAACCAATTAACAAATCTACCCATTGCATTTGAGTTTAAATTTAATTCAGAACTTAATTCATCAATTGTCAATTTATTATTATTTAATTTTTCAAATATATTAATATCTAAGGCAGTAAATAATAGTTGAGACTTTGTATATTCATCACCCATTAAACATAAATCATTTGTATTTTCAATTATCATTAAATACACCCAATTTTTTTTGTATAAGAATATCTTTATTAGTACAAAAAAAAGTTCCTACACCTGATTTAAAATTTTTTAATGCTGATCTATACCATGATTCAATAAGTTCACAATTAATTTCTAACTTTTGTTTTATTTTTAATTGTTCATTATTATTGGCACTAATTAGTTCTGTTTTTATTGCATTCAAAAACATTTCGTATGCATTTTTTTGATAATTACTTGATTTATTTGTAATCAACCAATTTGAATCTTCAATTCCAATAATAGTAAAACCTAAACCTTTTGCAATCTTTGGTAATATATCTCCACATAAACTTTGTCCATAATCAACACCACCAACATTTTGAGTATTAATTAATATTTCATTAAATAATTCCATTAAATTATTATCTTGTTGCTCAGATAAGTCATCAGCTAAAGGTCGAACTTGAGTAATACCATTATAATTTATTGGAGCATATAAGTATGCACCATCATTCATTAAATTTTTTACTACTTTAATTGATTTTTCTATATCTGTATGTTCAAATAAAGATAAAGCATTCACTAAATCAAAATTTTGTCCTATTGATCGGTAACTCTTTAAATCATAAACAGAAACATTATACAATTTAATTAAACAACTAAAATCATTTTTTGAAACTTTAAAATTTAAAACTGCAGAATCACATTTTGTAAATATTAGTTCATAATCATTTTCTTTTGCCCACAATTCATAATCATGTTTAGAACTTAATAAGCCATCATAATTTACATCAACACCAATAATTAATCCATTGTTTGCAATAAGATTCTCATCAATATTTCTTCTTATTTGTGTTCCAGAGCCAGTACCTAAATCTAATATTTTTGTGTATGGACTTGCATTTTTGACTTTTTGTTTCAAATTTTCATTTAAAACATTATCATCTAATGCTTTTTTCCATAAACTTAAATATTCATTTACTTGATAAAAGGCTTTTTTAGTTTGTTTCATTTTTTTTATGTGTATAATTTTACTAATCAATTTTTTTTATTAAAATCTATTTGCATAAATTCATTTTCAATAGATTTCATATTTTTTAAAAATTCTATATCTATATCATATAAAAATTCTAATTCAGTTCCTTTTAATATTTGTTCAGCTGCATAAACTAATCTTCTTAACGGTATGAACAATAAATATGTAAAAAAAGTTCTATTATCAATTATAACTTCAAAATTTAATTCTTTTGCTCTTTGTCTATATATATTTATATAATTAATAAATTTGTTTAAATTTATTGTATTTGTTTTTTTACAATATGATGCATACCTTGCAAATTTAATTAAATCAGTTTCAATATGTCCAACATGTGAAAAATCAAAATCAGTAATTGAAAAAAATTCACCTTGTGAAAATAAAATATTAGATTCATTTAAATCATAATGTAATATTGATTTTTTCCCTAATTCAGCTTTATGATTATAATGAGATATTTCTATAATTAATTCTTTTAAATACGGTAAATCTTTTTCTAATCTTTTTGAAAATTCAGAATCATTTAATCTTGAGATTACTGAAGGACGCTTATCTTTGTTAGGGTGAAATAAATTAGTTATATCTGGAATTGATTTATTTAATTGATAAGTTCCAGTATTTACTTCTTCATTAAATTCAAATCCAATCTTATGAAATTCTGCTAATTTTTTTGCAGCAATTTCTCCCCAGTTATCTGGATTTTTATTATCAATTTTTTGAAATTCATATAATAAATAAAATTCAGAATTGTGTTCTGTTAATAATTCATTTTTATTATTTTCTATTGGAAGCATTATTTCAATATCTTTGTTTTTAAAAAAGTTCATTATTTTTAATTGATCAATTAATTTTGCTTTAAAATTTTTTGTTTCATTATTAAATAAATGTTTAAAAAAATATTCTTTATCTAAAGATTTTATTTTATAACATTTATTATATGTCTTTATATTTAATTGTTCTATGCTATTTACTTTAATATCATATTTATTCTCAATAATTAATTTTAATTCTTCCATTATAATTCCTCAAAACTTTCTATAATTCTATCTGCATACTTTGAATTTGTATTTCCTTTTCTATTAACTAAAATATTTTCAATTTCATAATTTGTAAAAAACTCTCTAATATTAGATCCAAATTCCATATCTGTTTCATTATCCCCAATATTTATAATTTTAAGCTTACTTAATTGTAAAGAAGGATATTTTTTAGTTAATTCAGCCAAGGCTTTTATTCCCATATATATTGAAGGCTTAGATTTACCCTCTTCAAATTCTCCGTGAACCCCATCAAAGTTTAAATCGTATAAATTTGCTTTTGCTTGAGTGGCTGTTTTTGTAGAATTTGATATTAATATTTTTTTACCAGATGTTTGTTTATTCCATTCATCAAAATCTTCAAATAATTTATATTGACCATTTTGAAATGCTAATTCTACATTTGGTGTTTGATAAAAATTATTAAAAAAGTTATTAATTGGACTGTCAACATTATTTGGAGTTAAATCTGTAACTATATTTTTTAATGATTTACCCGATTTTAATTCATCCAAAAATTCATCTTTTCTTTTAGATTGATTTGCTAATCTTTCAAGACCTTCAGATTGTGCATGTATTAATGCTTCGGCTGAATCAATAATAGTTCCATCCATATCCAATATGTATATTGTTTCTTCTGTTGTAGCCATACAGTAGTGAATGTTTTGTTTGTATATAATGATTTGCAACCACGTTAGTTGTTTTTAAAACACATGTTTATAAGTGATAAAACACTTATAATATCATGGATTTTGAAGAATTAGGCCTATCTTATAATGAATCTAGGGTTTTTACGCGTTTAACAGAACTTGGAAAGAGCTCCGCTTCTAAAATAGCGGCAGAATCTGGTGTTCCTTATGGGAAAATATATACAGTTCTTGCAAGTTTAGAACATAAAGGATTTGTAAAAGTTATTCCAGGAAAATCCAAAAGTTATGTAATCAATAATCCTGATAGACTTAAAAAAATAATAGATGAAAAAAAAGAAAAAATTGATTCAATTGAAAAAGAAATTGATAGATTAAAAACAATTTATGATACTCAAGAAAGAGAACCAGTAACAATACATCATGGAAAAAAAGGATGGAATACAATAATAAGTTCAGTTGAAAAAGCAACTAAAAGTGACTATTGTATAAAATATCATTTTTCATTAGATCCAAAAATTATTCAGGGTGCGATGAGAATTAGAAAAGAAAAAATAAAATCTAAATGTATGGGACAAATTACAGAAGAAAATAAAAGTAATATAAAAGGATGGATTAAGTTAAAAGATAAAATGAAACAAATTCCTAATGATGGAATTGCATTAGAAATAGTTGATGAAAATAGAATGTGGATAACTTTAATTAAATCTAATATGACATTGATTATAAGAGATAAACCATTTGTAAAATTATTTTCTTTTTTATATAATTATTATTATGATAGTCAAGAGTTAATTAATATTCAAGATTTAAAAAATATTAATTAAAAAGTTTATTTAATAGTTGTTATTTGGATTTAGGCTTAATTAAACTTTATAGAATAAGATGCCAGTTCTTTTTTGAATTGTTCTAAATTTTCATATTTGATTGTTTTTATTCCTATTTGTGCTGGGGCTACAAGGTTAGCTTCCTTATCATCTGTAAAAATACAGTCTGAGGGAGATTTATCAATCTTACAAATTACGTGTTTAAAGGCTTCTACATTTCTTTTGTTCATGTGAATTTCATCTGAAAAAAACATTTGTTCAAAAACTTCTTTTAATTTTTGATTTTCTCTTAAATTTGAAGAAACTACTTCAAAATTATCTGAGTGGAGAATAATTTGGTAATGTTTTTTAAGTTCTTTAATAAAATTGAGTAATTCTAAATCTAATTTATACCAAGTTTTAAATGCATGTATGAAATCATCTAAAGGGATTCCCAATTTTGAACATGAATTTTTCCAAAAGTTTTCTGTACTTTCTTTTCCAATTAAATATTCACTTTCATTTCCATATAATTGTTTCTCTATAACTTTTGGATCGATGTTGAATTGTTTCCCTAAATTTAATGCTAATTGAGGAAAATATTTGGTTTTTGCTATAACTCCTGCAAAATCAAATATGATTGTATTGATCATGTAAATTGGAAAGAACTGGCCTAATATAAATTTAACCGAATAAACCAAAATCCAAATTATACTTTTGGTCGGTCGCTTTGCAGGCTTCCCAAATAACAGGAATTTAGAAACTCCGACTTGCAGTCTCCGTCCATATTTTTCCTCGCTCTCGAAATCACAGATTTTGGAGGACTCGAAACATTTCTAAATTCCAATGTTACACACAATGTTTCAATTGCTCAGATAAAGCAAGGAGCTTGAAAAGTTGAAATTGTTTTTTTTAATACAAAATTTATTAAATAAATTGGTTTATATAAAAATATGATACAAAAGATGAAATTAACTAAAAGTTCTGTGTCCCAAATTTTAGAAAAATACAATGTTGGTGAAATCACATCTTTTTCATTAATAGAAAAAGGTGAGCGTAATTCAACTTATGTCATATTAACTAACCAAGGAAAATTTATATTAAAAATCTATGAAGAATGTAATATTGAGAAAATTATGGTTGAAATACAACTTCTAGAAAAATTGTCAAAGGCTAACATTCCAGTACCTAAAATTGTTAAAACAGTTTCAAATGATTATTTGTTATATCTCTATCAAAAAGGAATTGCAATGTTTACTTTTCTGGATGGGAAACATATTAAAAATGAATCTGCGAATTTAAAACAAATTAAAAGCTTGGGGGAAAATTTAGGAATAATTCATAAGAATACAATGAATTTTAAACCAAAGAACATAGAATTAAAAAATATATATGATTACGATAACAAATGGATTCTGAATGCACTAGTTAGTATAAAAAAAGATATGCCTGAATTACCAAACAAGTATGAAAAATTTGTTTCGAATATATTAGAAAACATTTCCATCCCAAAATTAGTTCAAGGATTAAATCATGGGGATTTCCAGGAAGATAATATTATGTTTATGGGAAATAAAGTGAGTGGAATAATAGATTTTGATGATTGTTTCTATGGCAATTTACTCTCTGACGTTGCATTATTTATTGGCATGTGGTGTATTGATAAAGAAATTGATTTTGATAAATGTAAATGTTTTATTCAAGCATATGAAAGTAAAAGAAAACTTACAGAGAAAGAAAAAAAATATTTATATGATCAAAGCAAGTTATTTATGCTAATGCATTTTACTTATTGGTTATGGGATGAGGAAAATTGGAATGACAATATAAAACCAATTAAAACTTTAAATAATTTACAAAAGATAACCAAAGAAGAATTTATGCAAAAAATATTTTAATATGAAATAAAATAATTTGAAATTACAAGAACGTTTCCCTTTAATATGGTTTTACCCAAATCCTCACTTCATTCGAACTTTATTTAATCGTGATGTTATATTCAATCCTCAATAGATTAGTTAATTTTTTCGTATAAGCTTTTGGCTTCAGATGTAATAATCTTTAAGAATTCTTTATCCTCAAATATAGTTGGAATTAATTTCTTCAATGAGTTTGGATTTTTATCAAGTAAATATGCACAAACTGCAATTTTACAATTTGGTACCATATTGGATTCGAATATTTGTTTAGCATTCATCCATAGAACAGGCCCCACACCAGATTCTTTTGGGATAGGATTTCCATGTTTTTGTGCTGAACAAAGATATATGGTTCCTCCCAAAACGTTTGGTTTTTGATAATGCAGAACAACATTAGCTAGAAAGATTCCATACTCTTCTTGGAGTTCTCGCTTAAGAGTTGATTCATAATTTTCTCCTGATTGAAGTTTTCCTCCTGGCAAACGAAATCTTCCAGCAAAAATTTTATGATTAGGTGTCAGGTATGTTAAAAAATAATCTGAATTTTCTTCTTGTGGAATTACTAAAACTGCTGAATTTTTGGTATCTTCTCCCATAAAATCAAGAATTTAAATATTATATTTAAATTTATGTCTGTTGAGGACTTCTCCTTTTGGTTGACCATGTTGCAGACATAGTCGAATAAAATACGCTTTTTTTCAAATGTTATTCTCGTTGTTAAATTGCACATAAAGTTTAATAAACTATTACTAATACCGGATTATTATGTTAGACATTACAATAGAGGCTGCAAAAGAAGCTGGAAAAATTTTAATGAAGCATTATGGGAAAATTCAAATAGAATTCAAAGGAGAATATTTTGATGCAGCGAGTATTTTAACTCAAGCAGATATTGATTCAGAAAAGAAAATTGTTGAAATATTAAGAAAGAATTTTCCTAGTCATAATATTTTCTCAGAAGAAGAAATTCAAGAAAATAAGGGCTCTGAATATACATGGTATATTGATCCACTTGATGGTACTTCTAATTTTTCAAGGAACATTCCTTTATTTGGAATTTCGATTGGATTAGTTAAAGGTAACCAATCAATTTTAGGAGTATTATATTTTCCTGCTTTAAATTTATTAGTAAAGGCCGAAAAAGGGAAAGGGGCTTTTGCAAATGGTGAAAAAATAAGTGTATCTAACAGACAACTAAAAGAATCACTATATTATTCAGGGGGATACCATAAAGGCAAATTTCAATTGGAAAAAAGTATAGGTGATAAAGTAGGTATAGTAAAAATTATTGATGCGTCTTCTTATGAATTTGCACAAATAGCAATGGGAGATGCTGAACTCTATATTCTTGATAATGTTTTGCATGATGTTGCAGCCGGTGTAATTATTGTGAAAGAAGCAGGTGGAAGAGTAACTGATTCTGATGGTTCAGAATGGACTGTCGAATCTAAAGATATAGTTGCTTCTAATAAAGTAATTCATGATGATATTATTAAACTTCTTTGATTTTGGTTGCAATATTACTTAGACATTTTATTTCTAGCTTGAGTTTCAGGAATTGATAATCTTTTAGAATCTTTTTCTATTGTTTCATTTAATAATTTTTCAATATTTAAATTTCTTAAATCAGCTAGACAGACTAAATGAATAAATATGTCAGCTATAGCATTGTCAAATTTATTTGCATTAAATTCTTTTCTTCCCTTATCTCTATTAACAAACTGACTAGCTAATTCGCCAACTTCTTCAACTAAGTGATTGAAAGTATTTTGATCTGTATGTTTTATATTTCGATATTTTTCCCATTCTTTACAGAATGTAACTATTTTCTCTTGAAATTCATTAACTTCCATGAATCAGGGAACTAAAAATAATTTATAAGTTTATAGCAATTAATGCTTGTCATTCTATCGACTTCGCCGAATGTTGTACTTCGTTAAATTCTTATGTTAAATATAATTTATTTTAAGGTATAAAATATAATAATCCTTTTTTGATTTCAATAAAACCATGATCTGTATAAAATTTAGTTAATTGTTCTAAATCTAAATCTCCATATGGATTTAATTCATTATGAATTTTTTTTTGAGTTTTCTTTGAATAATTTATTACTCTTTTTAATATTTCACTTGCTAAACCTTGACCTCTAAATTCGTCTTGGACAAATAGTCTATTAAAATAAAGTGAATCTATATTAGGATAATATTCTAATGTGGCAGAACCTACAATTAAATCATCTTTTGCTAATATTAAATTATAACCTTGATTTGATTCTTGTTCAATGACTCTAAATTTTTCATTATTTATTTGCACATGAAAATCCATTTTATCTATAGAATTCCTCTAAGTTTTTAGATACTTCACCTAAACATAATCTTTTAATTGCTTTTGCTTCAATTTGTCTTGCTCTTTCTCTAGTTACTCCTAATTTATCACCAATTTTTTGTAAACTAAACTTTTCATTTCCATTTAAACCAAAACTTAAACTAACAACGTATTTTTCTCTATCACTTAAAACATCCATACTCTTTACAATTTCATTTTTTAATTCTTCGGATTCAACTTTTTCTTCTGGTAAGACAAATAAGCTTTGCTCTTGAGAATGTATTAATGAACCTTTATCTTCAGATTCTCCATCTAATGATGTGCTTCCAACTAAATATTTTTTCACATTATTTAGATCAGTTTGTTCTAGTCCAGTTTCTTCTATAATTTCTGGATCAGTTGGTTTTCTCCCATATTCGAATTCAAATTGATTGCACATATTATCAATTTTTGTTTTGATTTCTTGTATGTATATTGGGACTCGAATTGTGCTTTTATTATTTAAAATTTCTCTTTTTATTTTATTTATTATACATGAAATAAGATATGTTGAAATTTTAGGAATTAGTTTTAATTCTTCTTCACTTAATGATTTTAATATTTTCATATATGAATCATAATTTAAATTTTCTGGTTTTAATTGATCTCTTTCTATTTGTTTTTTATATGTTTTTTCAAAATTATATTTATCCATACCTTCTATTAAACCTATATTACCAAATTGAAATACATCTTCTAAATCTAGGCCTCTGTGGTCGTACTTTTTTGCAACACTAAAAACTAATCTTTGATGTAATTCAATTAATTGAGTTCTAATTTCATCTCCTTTTTTAGGATCACCAAATTTGGATTCAATTATTAATTCTAAACCATTTATTTTATCTAATAAATTATGACGAATTCCTCCTATAGAAAATCCCGCTTCAATATTTGCATTTACAAATTCTTCATTTAACTCTTTATCAACTTCAAATTCATAGACATCTTCTTCATCTGAATCAGATTCTTTTAATTTTTTCTTAACTACTTTCTTTTTAACTACTTTTTTAGCAAGATAATTTTGTATTCCATTTAATAATTGTTTTTTATTTTCATTTAGTAAATTCGCTAGGCCTGAAACTTTATATAAATTTGATCCGCCATTAAGTTTACAATATTTAGTTCCATCAAGAAACATTGGAATTAAATTAACCATTGCAGACAGTTCTTCAACTTCATTACATATTTTTTGTTCTTTTAATATCTTTTTAATTTCGTCTATTGATACAAAATGTTCTAATAATAATTCATATTCTGATAATTCTTCTTTTTTTTGAGAAATTCGATTTTGAATTTCTTCTTCACTTAAATCACATAATTGACCAATGTCATAAATTGAATGTTCTACATTTCTTTCTAATGAAATTAATTTAGGTTTATATTTTTTTTCAAGAATTGATAATGCATCAACTAAATATAATGTCTGAGGAACTTCAGGTATTAATTCAGGTTCAACTTTCTGTTCTAAACTTACCTCTTCAACTTCCTGTTCTACTTGATATTTTGGTTTAATTTCTGTTTCTACATTTACTTCTTCAACTTCTGTTTCTACTTGATATTCTGGTTTATTTTCTGTTTCTAAACTTACTTCTTCAACTTCTGGTTCGACCTGATATTCTGGTTTATTTTCTGTTTCTACATTTACTTTTTCAACTTCTGTTTCTAATTTATATTCCAGTTCTACATTTACTTTTTCAATTACTGGTTCTTTTAATTTATTTTTCTCACTTAATTTTAATTCTTGATATTCTCTTCTTTCTGTCTTTTTAATTCTTCTAATTTCTTTAACAATTTCACTTTTTTTTGATTTATATAATTTAACTAATGCTTGTACTTTAATTTGTTCTTTACCATCTTCAGATTTTAAATAATCACTATCTTTAAGGATTTGTTGAATTCCATATAGAACTGTATATTGTTTTTGGCCTGTTCTAATTGCACCAGACTTTAATAGAATTTGATATGCTTGATTAAAGTCAACATATTCTTTTACAATATTACTATTATCACTTAAGAATTTGTTTAATTTTCTTTCTTCATTTTCAATTTCTTTTTTATTTATACCATGTTTAGTTAAACTTTCTAAATCTGAAATTTCACCTTGAATTACTTTTACTTGTAATTCTTTAGGAACTAAATATAATAAATCAATTTTACTTCTTTTTTTATTATCAATTTCTTTTACATCCGGTAATCTATTTAATAATAAAATTCCTGATGCTCTTGAATATAATCCATTTTGTACATAAGAAGTTCGACTAAATAATTTTTTTAAGGAACTAATAAATTGATTTCCATCATTTCGATTAACTAGATTTTGTTTTTTAAATTGATTAAATAATTCTTCTGATTTTAAATATTTTAATAAATTTGATTGAAGTTCTAATTTTTCATATACAGTTTCAATGATTTTATCAATTGAATCAATACTTTTTGGAAATTGTTCAAAAATAGTTTTTCCAGAAACGAATCTTGGTTTTTTACTTTTTTTCCAATCAAATTCTTTACCGAATTCTGAATATATTGGTATGAATTCAGCAAATAAATATGATTTATTTATCTTAAATCGATTAGTGCCTTCCGGGGTAAATAAATATTCAAATTCCATTATATATCTTATTTTATTGACTATTTAAAAGTGAAAACGTTTTTATTAATACATATTATAATATTCATTAACTAAACATTACTTTTAAATATTTATTAAATAGTTTTATAATATTTTAAATTATAAAATGAATATGAGGAGATTAAAATTAATTAACCTATTATTTATTGTTCTAATTTTTGGTTTATTTACTGGATGTTCAAATAATTATGAGGGGAGTTTTAGTCAAGCTATTGATGTTTTTTATATTATTAATGAATTGGGAAATAATTTTGAATCAAATCAAAAAATTTCAAATCAAAATGTTGGGGGGAAAATATATCAAAATCAAACATGGAGTGGGAATATAATTGTAACTGAGGATTTAATTATTCCTAAAAGTATAAATGTATATATTAAGCCAGGAACAAATGTTCAATTTCATTCTTATAAGGGGTATAAAAATAATTCATTAAAAAAAAGTATTATTGTTTATGGTACTTTAATTGCAGATGGTAATCAAAGCGATATGATTAAATTTACATCTAATTCAGAAATTCAAATTAATGGGGATTGGAGTCAAATTAAATTTGAAAATTCAAATAATAATAAATTAAATTATGTGATTTTAGAATTTGGAAATAATGTGATTAATTTAATTAATTCAAGTGCAAATATTTCTAATTCTATAATTAGGTGGAATAATAATGATGGAATTAAATCTGATTTTTCAAATGTCATTATTAAAAATAATATGATTTATCAAAATGGAAATGATTGTATTCATATAAAAGAAAGTAAATTTTCTTTAATTGAAAATAATGAAATTCGTGAATGTGCAACTAATGGTTTAAATTTAGAATATTCAAATATTATTATTAATAATAATCTTATAAGAAATAATTTTAATTCACAAATATTGGTAAATAATATTAGTTCAAATTTAAGTAATAATTCTATTTTGGGTTTAAATCTTAATTGTAAAAATTCGAAATTAAATTTAATTAATAATTATTTTAATAATAATATTACTAATTGTAATAAGTCAATTTTAAAAAATGAATTGGGCGTGGGAATAAAAACATTAAATTTTAATTTTTCAAAAAATGATGATTATTTTTTAAATTATATACCTGGTAATATTGTAAATGACAAGTATAGTTATGTTTATCCAGATGAAGATAAAAGTCGAAAAGTGGAAAAAAAAATAGGGAAAAATATTGGTATTATTAATGGAATTATTTTTAATTATGATACACAAACTATTTTTGCAGTTAATGATAATAATAAATTATATGAATTAAATAATAAAAATGGACGAATAATAAATGTTTGGAATTATTCTGGTTTTGATCCATTAGGTATGACTTATGATGGATTATATATTTGGATTAATGATATACATGAAAAAAAATTATATAAATATACAACTAATGGAAAATTAATAGGGAAAATAAATATTACAAATAAAATAAAAAGAGTTACTGGTATTACTAATGATGAGCAATTTTTAATATTGTCTGAATATAATTCTCCTTTTTTATATAGGATCAATCAAGATGGAACTTTTGATTCAAAATTAAAATTAGAGGATGATGTTAATGGACCAATTGTATATGATAGAAATTATTTTTGGATAAATTGTGATGGTATTTGTAAATATGATTCAGATGGTTATTATGTTTCAAAAATTAATTCGATTTCTGAGGGTTTAACTGATTTGGCTTTAGATGATAATTATTTATGGTCAAGTCAAATTAATAATTTTAATAATGATGATAATAAAATATTTAAAATAAAAATATTGAATTAAATTAGATAAATTTATAATTATTTTTTATTTTGTTGTTGTATGAGAGATATTGATGATGTTAATAATTATTTGAATGAATTAATAGAAGATTTAAATTCATTAGAAGATAGACATTCTTTACTTGAAACTTTAATTGAATTTGGACAGGAATTAAAACAATTTGATAATGATAAAATAATTATTGAAAATAAAGTTCCTGGTTGTATTTCACAAGTTTATATTTGTGTGAATTTAATAGACGGTAAATTTTATTTTAAGGGATATTCAGGGAGTCAAATTGTAAAGGGATATATATATATTTTAATTAATGCTCTAAATGGATTAAATTATGGTAATTTAATTAATAATACACGTGATTTAATAGAAAATTTTGTTCAAAAAAGTCAAATTAATTCAAATTTTACTGCTTCAAGAAGTGATGCTTTTGCTAATATATATGCATTTATGATAAAAAAAGCAATAAGTTTAAAAGATAAAGTAAAAAACTAATAATATTAATTATATGGAAATAAAAACATTTATATGTTAATATAGATAGATAATTGATAATGAGGAATAAATTATTATGGAAATAGATCCAATAACAGGATTACCCAAAGAGTTAGGCATTATTGAAGAGATTTCTAAAGAGAACCTAAAAGTTAAGGTTTATATGGTTAAAAGAAAATTTGGTAAAAAATATACCATTATAGGTGGTATTGCAGATCAAGGCTTAGATGTAAGAGATATAACTAAAAAATTAAAGCAAAAATTTGCAACTGGTGGTTGTTTTAAAGGTAGTAAAATTGAATTACAAGGTGACCATAGAAGTAAAATGAAAACGGTTTTAATTGAATTGGGTTTTAAATCTGAAAATATAGAAATTGGTAGTTAAATAAGACTTTTTGTATTCATTTCTTTTGATTTTTTTATGTTTAGTAGTTTTAATATTGTTGGTGCTATATTTTTTAATGATGCATTTTCACTTTTGATTTTTTTATAATTTGTATTTAGTAAAATAAATGGTACTTTACTAAGTGTGTGAGATTTATTCCATTTACCTTTCATATTTTCACAATTTCCGTGATCTGCTGTTATTAATATTTTTGTTTTTTTATTTAGTGTTTTAACTATTTTTTTAATACATACATCTAAATATTCTACTGCTTGTTTAGTGGCATTTATATTTCCAGTATGTCCGACCATGTCTGCATTTGCAAAATTTGCAATAATGATGTCAAATTTATTTTCATTTTTTATTATATGATCAGTAATTTGTTTTGCACTCATTTTTGGGGATTGATCATATGTTTTTACTTTTGGGCTTGCAATTATAATTCTATTTTCATTTTTGAATTTTTTTTCTTGGCCTCCATTAAAAAAATATGTAACATGTGCATATTTTTCACTTTCAGCAATTTTTAATTGTTTTAATTTATTTTTTGATATAATTTGGGATAATGTATTTTTTAATTCAATTTTTTTAAATAATGATTTAAATTTTATTTTATCTTCATAATCATACATGGTAGTAATATTGAGTTTTATTTTATTTGTTTTAAATTCTTTAAATTTATTTTGAAATGAACTTACAATTTGTCTCATTCTATCTTCTCTAAAGTTAAAAAATATTATTTCATCATTTTTTTCAATTTTGGTTTGTGTTAGTTTAGTTGGAATTAAAAATTCATCTAATAACTTTTTTTTATATGATTCTTTTATTATTTGACTATATGTATTTAATTTATTTCCTTTTTTAAATAAAATATTATAGAACTTTTTTGTTCTCTCCCATCTTTTATCTCGGTCCATTGCATAAAATCTTCCAGAAATACTTGTAAATTCAATTTTTTTATTTTTAATAATATTATTAATTTTATCAATATATTTTTTTGCACTTTTTTTATCTGTATCACGTCCGTCGGTAATTATATGTAATTTGATATTATATAATTCAAATGTTTTAATTAATTCTTTTAGATGATTTAAATGGGAATGAACTCCTGATTCACTATACATTCCAATTATGTGTAAATTTGATTTATTTTGATTTAATCTTTTTTTTATATTTTGAATTTCATTTATTTTAGAAAATTCTTTTTTTTTTATTGTATCATTTATTTTTAATAAGATGTGTTGAAATTCTCTTCCGCCACCTATATTTAAATGTCCAATTTCACTATTACCCATTACTTTCTTTGGAAGTCCAACAAAATTTTCTGCTGCGCCTAATTTACATGATAATTTATTTTCATATAATTTTTTTATATATTTAGAATATTTAATTGGAAGTCCAAATCCGTCTAGAATTAATAAAGCTAATTTCATATTATTTTTAATGATTTTTAATTTTTAAGTTTATGCACTTAAATTTAATAGATTTTTTGCCAAATTATGAATTTTCATTAATGCATCAAATACTTCTTCTTCTAAAAGATCATATTGATCGCCTGTATAATTTTTTTTAAATGATGGAAAAAAATTATGCCAAAAACCACTTATTTCTTCTTTATCTAATTTTTCTATAATACCTGCTTTTATTTTTATTTTTATGTCGGCTTGATTACTAACGATTTTTTTATTATCTTCAACTTTTTCTATATCAACTAATTTTTGAACCTCTGCACTCAATTCAATATATGATGTATAAATATCATCGTGTTTTTTATTTCCTTTCCATTTGTATTTAATATATTTTCCATCTTGAGCGTCTTCTTGGAAATAATTTTCTTCGATATATGGAGTTCCATCTGATGGGCATTTATATCCTAAATCTACAATTAATTGATGTAAATCTGTATATATCTTAGACATATCAACTTTTCCTCTATTTCTAACTGTTAATTCACCCACATTTTCATCTTTTTCATGTGGTTTGAAATCTTCTGATTTTGATTCTTGTTTACTCATACATTTTTTTGTATATTTTGATTTATAATATTTCTTAGAAATCTTTTTAAATTAAATCTTTAATTTTGATATATGGAACATAATCAAGAAAATAATAATGAAAATATAAAAATATTAGAAGATAAAAAAGAAATGGATGAATTACCAAAATTTGAAGATCCACAAAAAATTAAAATTGTAAAAGATCAAGCAAATATTTCAAATAATGGTGAAATTAAAATAAATATAAAGCTTGACGATTTAAAAAAAGTGATTGAAGAAAATGGTGAATTGCCTAAAAGTAATATGATGTATGAAGAAACTGGTGTGAAAAATGTTTATGATGAATTAAAAAAAAAATATGATTTTTTACCTGATTTTGAAAATATAGATTCAGAATTTGAAATTTCAATTTTAGAAGTTAATAAATTTTTTTTAAAAAATGTAAGAAGACGATTAATTGAAAAAACTGATTTTTTTCAAAAAATAATTGAATGTTATATTTCTGGCGAGCCTAGTATTCAAATTGCTAGTGAAACTGAAGAACTTAGTGAAAATGATTTTAAAAAAATGAATGAAATTTTTAAAATATTAAGCTATTATGAAAAATATTCACTTCATATTTCATTATTAAATGATTCTGATGAAGATGCAAAATTTGTTAAAGAATTATTTGATAAATGGTTATTACTTAAACCTGATTTGATTGATATATGTATTAAGTTAAAAAATTCTTGGGTTGAAAAGATTAAAACGATTAAAAAAGTTAATTATTTTAATTAATAAATAAAATTATAAACTATTAATTTGTTTTTTTTAGTATGAAACATTCAATTAGAATTACTACATATTTAATTATATTATTTTTTTTGGCTCAATTAGTTGGCTTAATTGTAATATATAATTATGTTGATATATCAAAATCAATTGAAACTGGTACTATTGAACAATTTAATACTCCTGTTGGGGAAAATGCAGATTTAGAAGAAAATGAAGCTATATATTATATTATAGGTGGTATTGCTATTGGTACCTTATTGGTTTTTGTAATAATTTATTTTAAATTGTTTGGATTTTGGAAACTGTGGTTTTTTTTAGCGGTGGCTTTTTGTCTTTCAATTGCATATGGTGCATTTTTATATAAAAGTCAAAATATTTTTATTGGTCAATGGTTGCCAATTATACTTGGTATATTTACTGGTGCTTGGAAAGTTTATAGGCCCAATTTTATAATACATAATTTAACTGAAATTTTTTTATATGGTGGTTTAGTTCAATTTTTTATTGGTTCGATTAATTTATGGACTGCTTTTGCAATTATGATAATAATTTCAATTTATGATATTATTGCAGTAAATCATTCAAAACATATGGTTCATTTAGCAAATTCTCAAACTGAATCTGGTGTATTTGCAGGTGTAATGATTCCATATAATAATGATGAAACTAGTTTTTATAAAAATTTTCAGATGGAAAAAAAATTAGATGCTAAGGTTGATAATAATATTAAAAGTTCAATGAGTATTGATGAAAATCAAGAAATAATTGGTAAGGGTGCGATTCTTGGTGGTGGAGATATTGGTTTTTCATTATTGTTTACTGGTGCAATTTTATTTGCAAATTTACAAGAATTAATTTCTATTAGAAATGCAGGAGAATTATTAGTTTCATTTGATATTGCATCAAAAATGTTATTTTTAAAAGTCTTAATTATTCCTGCTTGTGCAGCAATTGCATTATATATGTTATTTATTCATAGTAAGCCAGATAAATTTTATCCTGCAATGCCTTTTGTTACTGCAGGTTGTTTTATAGGATATTTATTATTTACATTATTAATTTAAATCATATTTTTTTTTAAGATCAGATATAAAAAAATGTAATTTTTTAGTGTTTTCTTTACTATCATACTCTGACATATAATCCTTAATTATTTCTTTTAACTGAGTTTTTTCTTTTCTTGGACATAATAAATAAGCTTTTTTTAATTGAAAATTTATATCAGAAGTACTTGTCAATGGACTATTTATCATTTGATATGAATTATCTAAAACACTTACAAATTTTTCTTTTTCTACTTCTTTTAATAAGAGTTCAAGTTTAGAATCATTTTTAATATGGCTAATAGAAATTTCATTTTGTATTTTTATTGAATAAATTGCAAAATTAACAAATAGTCCTAAACTTAAAAAAAACAAATAATTCATTAGCGGTGAACTTTTATATTTTTTTTTATATTGCTCACTAGTGCTTCCTGTTTCCATAGACCATGATTTTTATAGCCTTTTAAAAATGTAACTATTTCAATACTTCTCCAGTTTTTGTATACCAAAGATATAAATCTAATTCTCCTTGACTTAAATTAGTTTTATCACAAATTTTATTTAATACTTTTTCTGATTGTAAATATATATTTTTTGTTATTGTTTTAAATTCTGGTATTAATTTATTTTCTTGTAATGCTCGAATTATATGCCTATCTAAAATTGCTAAATTATTATGTCCTGTATTTCTTAAAAAATGACTTGATTCTTTCATACCTAATCCTTTTACATTATTTACGAGCCAATCTCTTTTTTCAAAATCATCATTAAATTGACTTAAAATTTCTTTAATATTTTTATTTTTTCTAGCTTCAAAAATAAACTGACTTCTCACATTGTAAAAACGATGTCCTAGTTCTTTTAATTTAATTGTTAATTCTTTTAAAGAAAGATTATAATATCCTGAAAATCCTAATTCATTTTGAATTTTTGCCCCTGTTTTTTGAGAACTATTTGCAGTCGTTAGACAAAAACAAAGTTCGCTAAACCAATCTTCATTTGACATTTTATTTAAATCTGAAAATTCTTTCATTCGTTTATCAATTATATTTTTAATTTCAGTTTTTTTTAATTGATTTACTTGTTGTATTAATTCTTTCATATTATGTGAAACTTTTAATTGATTTAATAATTTTATTATAATATAAAAAATTTCTATGTTACATAAGCAATATAATTATAAATTATTTTAATAATATACTTTTAAAATGGAATTACAAAAAAATCAAAATGCGTGGGCTGATGAGGTTTATGCAATTTTACCACTTAGTGCATCATTAATGAAAAACTGTTATGGATATTAAACATACTAGTATGGGATATGGTGGTAAAAGAATAGAAAGTAAAATTTTAAAATTAGGAGAGGGTATTGATAAATTAGAAGTAATTATGGGTCAAGATCAATATTTATCATTAATGAAAATTTTGTCAAATTCTAACAAAAGTTCATTAATAGGAGAGAGATTTCATTTGTCAGATTTTAAAGGTTCTAATGTTTCAACTGAAAGTTGGGATTATGGATTATTAAAACTTTCATATATTTCAAAAAACTTAAATTAACTTTTTTTTATTTTCATCATTTATGTGAATTACATTAACTGGACAACTCTCTGCTGTTTCCATATCTAATTCAAATTCATCATTAGTTATATTTTCAATTATTAAATCAGCTTTACCATCTTCTTTATTCATTTTCCATTTAATTCCATTTATTGCAGCACAAGCTCCGCAACTAATACAATTTTCTCTGTCATGAATAAATTTATGAGTCATATTTTAGAGATATTTATTTAATTTAAGAAATTATTGTTTATTAGCAATTTTAGTATCATCTAAATTAATTATTTCTTTTGTTTTTTTTACTAATTTTGCAAATTTCATTTGTGGAATTTTTCCTTTTTTTAATATATTTTTAATTGCATAAATAAAATCCGAAAATCCTGGGCTTAATGGAATTGGACAATTTAAATAAAATTCATTTCCACCTTTATTAGTTTGAATTTCAAATGTTACCATACTTCCATATAATTGTCCACTATTTGTATCTTTATAGTCAATTTGATTTATTTGAATAAATGGTTTATAATTTTCTCCACCATTAAAAAATGCTTCAGCTGTAGAAAACCATCCTCGAATTCCGTTTCCTTTAGCTTTTTTTTTTAATTTATCTCCATCAAATTTATCTGTTATTTGTTTTAATGTATTTTCACCTATTGTTTTGAATGTTTTTGTTAAAGTATTTTTTAAAACTTCATATTCTTGTTTTATTGTTTGACTATTTAATTTAATTCTTAATTTTTGTTCTAAATAATTTTTTAATTGTGGATCTTCTAATTTTTGTGTTAATACATTTAAATAATAATTTTCAATATTTTCTATATCTGAACTTTTTGAAAATGTTTTTCCAATATTTTTAATTAATGTTTTTATTGTTCTCCCATAAGGATTATCTGGGCTTATTGTTTGAGATGCTATTATTTGCATTTGAGTTTCATCTTTACCTTCAACTAAACTTCTAAATGGATTTAATAACTTTTCATCTAATGTTTGTATTGCTTTTTCTTTACTATCAAAACTATTTGTTCTTATTATTGGTGTTTCTTCAATTTTAATATTTGGTTTTTGACCTGTTTGACTTTCTAATAATTCTTCTAAACTTTTTTTATATTCTTGTTTATCTTTTTGATCGGATTTTAATAATAATGTTTCTGGATTATCATATGTATTTGCAAAATTAAATAAACTACTTATTTCAATTTGATTTTGATCTAATTCAAATAATTCTGATAGTGTATTATTATTTAAATTATCAATTACTGGTTTTAGAATTGACTCTAAAAATTGATAATTTTCTCTTATTAAATTATTAGAATTAATTGCGATTTCAATTAAATTACCAAATAATAAAGTATTTGATTTATATCCAGTTTTTTCAAATTGTTCTTTACTAGCTTGAGTATAACTTTCATTAATTATATGCTTGTGTTCTCTATATAATTGATTTAATTTATCTTTTTTTATTTCCCCAAAGTATTCTAAATTTAATTTAAAAAATGCATATGTTTTTAATAATTCATCTAAATTTATTTTTTCATTATAAACATTTAAATTACTTTGATTAATTGTTTTAACTAAATTAATTAATTTTGTTTTACTTTGAGGATCTAAAGATTCAATTTTTTTTTGTAAGCCTTCATATACAGTTTTTTTAGTTTGACTATATTCATTTAATTTATTTGAATATAAAATTGAATCTATATTTGTTTGAGGTAATTGTGTTTGAGTTTGTTGTGTGTAAATAATTGGTTTTTCTTTTTTTGGTGAACTCGTAGCCATACTTCCAATTTTTCTTACCGGTGGACTTCTTTGTTGAGTTCGAATTACTTTTTTTGGAATTGGTTGTATTTGTTCTTGTGGTCCAAAAATAGATTCTAAAAAAGTATTCATTCCATGAACTGAATCACTAATTTTTCCTATTGTATTTTGTTTAGAATAAGATCTTTTTGAAACTGATGGTATTTTTTTTTTTCTTTTTTTTGTATACGTTTCTGTATTACTATTATCACAAATTTGATTTTTTAATGAGTATAATTTAAATCCATATTTTGATCTAATTTCATTTCTGTGTACAATTTCATCAAATTCAATTACTTTATATTTAGATTTTCCTAAATATTCTACATCATAGCATGTTTTTGCTTCACTCGTTAATAATGAAAATGACAAAATTGCTGTTTTTAATATATTTTTAGACCACATTTGAATATTTCACTAATTGTTTATTTATAAAAGTAATTGTTGAATAGTGGTGACAAAATAATTGTTTACTTTATAAGTCATAGAAATTGATATTATATTTACAAATATTGGCTGTTTTAGGTACACTTTTCCAATGTGTGCTTGATATTTGAAATTTATCTGATACGATTTTTGCTCTTTGTATATTATAATTTCTAGAATCTTGTCTTAAAATTAAACCTTCTCTTGGTTGATTTGAATATGAACTATTTTGATTTAATAATTCTTCAATTATTTCTGGAGTGATTTTTCCTTTATAAAGGATTTCTGGTGTAAACACTTTTCCTGATAATATTTTTTTAACTCTGGATGTGTTTAAGAATTTGTCATTTTTTTTTTTATAAATATCCAATCCTATACCCAAATCAGGTAAACTATCATATTTTACTGTGTGCTCCCAATACATCCATTCAATAAATAATATTTCACTTGAAGTTAAAGTCGCTTTTAATGAATCTTTTCTTTGATTAATCCATTTTGTAAAACCTTTATATTCATCTAATCTATCTAAATCATCAAGACATAAATAACTACCTCTATTTTGAACCATTAAATCTCCATTTTGAAATGATATACCAATATTTGTTCCATCAAATTTTTCTTGAACTATTAATTTTTGTTCTAAAAATTCTTCAGTTTCCTTTTCTGGTAAAACTTTATCTTCACGATCAGTAATTTTACTAAAAGAAAGGTGATATGTTATTGGAAATTTAATAAAAACCATTTGCTTCGCTCGTTAGTCTATATAATTCTGGTGTAATAATACCTGCAGTGATTATATTTCTATTTTTTTTTTGTTCATACATCAATGTTAATAAATCACTATCTGAACTTATAATAAATTGATTTTTTCCTTTTTCAAAAACATCTCTTGTCGCAATAATTAAACTTGCATCTGCTTCTGAAATTCTTTTATTATTTGATAATTCATCTGCAACTGATTTCATTTGATTTAATTGTTCGGGTTTTACAAATGTCGGAAGTACTAATAAACTTTCCTCCCCAATTCTTGAATAAACTGCATTCATTAATTCATATGGGCAAAGTAATCTACCTTTATCATTTTTACGTCTACTTAATTTTTGATTTTCTAATTCTTCTAATACTTGATTAGTAATAATATATTCTGGCATATTGTGAGGTTTGTTAGATTTTAATATATCTGAACCATAATGATTATATAATTTTAAAATTGCACAAGTATCAAAAAAAATTCTAGTATTTTTACCTTTACTTTTATACAATTGATTAATACTTTTTTTTATGAAATGTTTATAAAATTTCATTAGTGCTTTGTTTGATATATTTTTTTCGATCATTTTATACTTGCGGGGGAATATGAGTAACTTTATTTATTTATAAACATTTTTAATAAATTATTTTATAAATAAATGAAAAAAACTAAATTTGGTGATATTTATGTTTGAAGTTAAAAATTTTAATAATTTATTAGGTAATGTAGACGGAATTTCCGATAATCAATTAGAAGCTCATTTTGGTTTATATGCGGGTTATGTAAAAAAACTAAATGAAATTACAGAAAAATTGCAAAATGTGGATAAATCTCTTTCAAATTATAGTTTTGGTGAATTTTCTGAACTTAAAAGAAGAGAAGCTATTGCTTTTAATGGAGTTTTTCTTCATGAAAAATATTTTGAAAATTTGGGTTCAAGTGGAAATGCTAGTGAAAAATTAAAACAAATGATAAATGATTCTTTTGGATCATGGGAAAATTTTGAATTAGATTTAAAGAGTTCTGCCGTTAGTACACCTGGTTGGGTAGTATTAACATTAAATAAACAAACAAATAAATTACATACTTATATTATGTATGAACATCATATTGGGTTGCCAGTGGATCAAGAAATTATTTTGGCATTAGATTGTTGGGAACATGCTTTTATGATTGATTATGGTACTAAAAAAGTTAATTATCTAAATGCATTTTTACTGAATATTAATTGGGATATTGTAAATGGAAGATTAGATAAATTATTTTAATTTTAGCAATGTTTAAAAACTAATTTTTCTTTTTTTTTCTTATGACACTTAAAACATTATATAGGGATTCTAGAAAATATTTTTATGATAATTGGAATTTAACAAAAGATGAAGTATTAATTGTATTTTTATTTTTTATAACTTATATATTTTTAATTAAATTTCTTTTATTAAATTCTCAATCTGAAATAATTCCTTTGATATCAAATTTATTGATTATATTATTTGTTTTAATATATTATACATTTTTTAAAAATAAAAATATATTTACATTTTCATTATTTTTTGCATTAATTTGGACCATATTCTCTGTAATTTCACCATTTACATTAGAGAATTTAGTATATAGTTATTTTACTATGCCTTTTTTATTATTAGTCAATTGTTTTTTTATATCTGGTTATTATTTATTATTCAAATACAAAACATATTGGAAATTTGTTTATGCATTTTTATGTATGTTTGTCTCAATTTATATTTTTGATTTAATTAAATTTTTATTTTTGAAGTGGTTTGATATATTTTCATCTAATAATTTAAATTCTGCATTATTAATATATAATCCTGTAAATATTTTTTCTAATAATTTTGAAATTTATTTATTTTTATCTTTATTATTAGGATTGCCTTGTTTAATGCATGCAAAGTGGATAAAAAATTATTTTGAATCTAAACCAATATTAACATATTATTATATTGGATTGGCTTTTAGTTTATTATTAGTATTTAGAAATTTATTAGGTTTAATTATTTTAGTAAAAGATCAATATTTATTTAGTCAATTATTATTTAATGAATTTACAATAAATTTGTTTGGTTTTAATTATTTAATTATATTTTCTATTTTTGGTATGTTAAATTATTTTTTTAATAATTGATTTTATTTTTAAAATTTTATTTTGAAGTTATAAACTAATCATTATTAATTTTAACATTAATATAATAGTATGCTTGCCTTTTGAATTTGCATAGATTTTATTGATACATTTTTTGTATCTTTAAAATATGTATAAATTTGCAAATTCAAAAAGACTTTTAAATTATAAATCAAAATAAGAAATATGAATGAATTAAGTATTATAATACCATCTTATAATGATGGACAAAATGTAATTAAATTAATTAATCAATTAAATGAAAAGAATATTCATTGTCAAATAACGATTGTTGAAAGTGCAAATAAAGATTATTTTGATAAACTAAATGATTATAAAAATATCAAAACTATATTTGGTGAAAAAGGAAGAGCTAAACAATTAAATAAAGGGGCATTTTTATCGACGGGAAATATATTTCTTTTTTTACATGCTGATTCAGATATTAGTAATATTGATTTGGATGTATTAAAAAATATGGATAAAAATACATGGGGTTGTTTCAAATTAAGTTTTGATAGTTCAAAGTTATATTTTAGAATAATAGAGTTTACTAGTAATATAAGAGCAAAAATATTAAATTTAGTTTTTGGTGATCAAGCAATGTTTATTACTAAAAATTTATTTAATGATGTTGGTGGATTTAATGAAAATTTGCCCTTTGAAGATTTGAATATAAGTTTAAAATTAAAAAAAATGATGAAAAATAAAATAATAGATCAAAAAATAATAACCTCGTCTCGAAGGTTTTACGAACATGGTATTATATATACACATTTTGTAATGTTTTTTATTGTATTAACTTATTTAATTGGATTTACAAATTTTTCATTAAAGTTGTATAAATTAATAAAATGATAAATAAAAAAAATTTAAAGTTTGGTTTATTGATTATAATAATAATCAGTTTAATTTTAATTAGTATTTATACTCCAGTTGGGGATAATTTTTCAATTGAAAAAGTTAATTTATTAATTAAAAATTCTGGTTCTTTTGGTATTTTAATTTTTATTGCAATTTATATTTTAGTAACGGTATTAATGTTACCAGGAACACCTTTTACAATCTTAGCTGGTGCATTATTTGGAACTTTTTTTGGAACTTTGTGGGTAGTTATCGGTGCAACAATAGGTGCATCAATTGCTTTTTTTATTGCAAAATGGTTGGGTCATGATTTCTGTCATAATTTATTAAAAGATAAATTTACAAAATTAATGTCTTATAATGAACAAATGGAACATAAGGGTTTAATTGTTACATTATTTTTAAGATTCATTCCTTTATTTCCTTTTAATGGATTAAATTTTGGACTTGGTTTAACAAAATTAAAATTTAAAGATTATTTTTTAGGAACTTTAATTGGAATAATTCCTGGTACTACTATTTTTGTTTATTCGGGTACTTTATTAACACAAGATTTTGATCCATTAAAAATATTATTTGTAGTAGTATTAATAATAATTTTAATGTCACTTGTACCAATTTATAATTGGCATAAAAAAAGAAAAATGAAAGTATTATAATTTGTCACTATATTGTAATCAGTTTTATTTATTAATAATTATTTGTTTCTTAATTTATGAAAACAATTTATTATGTTACTTCTAAACAACAAAAGGTAGATTCTTTACAAAATCGATTAAATATAGATGGAACTCAATTAGAAAGAATTGATTTTGATTTTGAAGAAGATCATTCATTACATGTTAAAGAAATATCTAAACAAAAAGTTATTGAAGCATATCGAAAATATGACCTTCCAGTAATTTGTTTAGATGCTGGTTTCTATATTCCTGCATTAAATAAGTATCCTGGTTCAAAAGTAAAAGATTTAATGGAAAAAGGAAATGCTTGGTTATTGGAGAGAATGAAAAAATTAAAGCCACAAAATAGATTTTGTTATTGGCAACATGCAATTTCTTATATGGATGAATTATTAGATGAACCTGTTGTTTTTTGTGATAGAGAATCTGGACGTATTGCTACAGAAGAAAGAGGTTTAGACAGAGAATGGGTTTGGTCTAATCTTGCAAAATTATTTGTTCCTATAAAAACTGATAGGACTTTAGCAGAATTAGATAGGGATGAATATTATAGTTTAAATAGATGTGATAATAATCCCTATCATGTAATGTTTAAAGAATGGTATGTTCAAAACAGATTATAATTATTTATAATTTTTCATTGTTTTATATTCAATAAATTTTTTCATAATTGCTGGAATTTTTCCAATTAAAGAATATTTTTTATATTCAGCAATTCCAATTTTTTCACCAAGGCTAATAACCATTATTCTTTTTTTAGATTTATATTTTTTTAATAATTTATTTTTTTCTAAATTAATAATATTTTTACAAATAATTTCTGCATGTTTTTCAGCATTTTGTGCTAATTTTTCTTCATTTATATTAGCAATATCCCCACCGATAAAAATATTTTTGTGATCTTTTAATTGTAAATATTCATTTACATCTACAAAATGATTTTTATTTATATATTTTGAAAATGTTTTTTTCATAAAATCATAATTTGGTTTTATTCCAGTACAATAAAATGCTAAATCCGTATTTATTTTTTTTCCATCATTAAAATAATATGTATTGTTTTTTGAATCTATTATTTTATTATTAAATATTAATTTAATATTATTTTTTTCTAAATATGTTTTGATATTTTCTTTTGTTTTATTATTATTTCTAGGCATTAGTTCATTATTATTTTGAACTATTGTAATATTTTTATTATTATATTTTTCAACAATTTCGCTAGCAATTTCAACTCCGACTACCCCTCCTCCAATTATTAATATTTTTTTAGAATCTTTTATTTTAGAATTATATTTTTTTAAATTATGTGAACGCATATTCATTATACAATTTTTTTGTTTAAATGGTAATTTATATTGAGATCCAGAAGTAATAATTAAATAGTCAAATTTTATTTTTTTATTTTTTAAGTATACATATTCCTTATCTATTTCTTTTACATTTTCAATTATTATTTCTGCTTTTTTTAAATAATTTTTATGTAAAGATTCTATTTTATTTGCATGTTCTGGATGTACTAAAACTCTTAATACACTAGGTGTAAATTCAAAATAATTTTTATTATCAATTAGAATAACATTAAATTTATTTTGTAAATCTTTTGCACATTTTGCACCAGCAAATCCTCCTCCAATAATAATAATTGTTTTCATATTATTTTTTTATACTACATGAGTAAAGATTTTTAGATAGATCATTTGTGCTGTAGAGTAATAATAATAGCCCTATTATTTTTAATTCTAAACCAAATAGTGGAAATGTTGCTATTATTGAAGCTAAACCTAAATATGAAGCTAATGTTATACTACATACAGGACAACCAGAAACTAAAATTCCCATGATACTTCCAATTACTGTTGAACCAGTAGTAGTCTTACTTACACCACCAATATATTTTAATTTTGTCCATAATAATCCTATATTTAATCCAAATAAAACAGAAATTAAAATCTCTAATGACATGTGAGCGGTTGCATAAACAATTCCTAAATTAATTTTTATTAATTCAAAATCAGTAAAATAAAACATTATAAATGCAATTACTAATGAAGAAAATGTTCCAATTAATAATGTATTAACATTTTTAAACGCTTTTTTAATATTATACATTCTAGTCATATTTATATTCGATTTATTATGTATTTAAATATATGTAATTATGTTCAAAACAAAGTTTTGATAGTTAAGCCAAAGATTTAAATATATATTTATGTCTTAACATATTATGGGTTATACATTAATTGCTCCTGTGGGAGATAATTTAAAGGCTTTATTTTTTGGATTAAAAGAATTTCCAACTGAACGGGTATTTTTAATTACTCCTAAAAGTAGAAATAAAGATGCACATAGTCTTAAAAAAAAATTAGAATATTTAACTATTGAAACAAAAATAATTTCGATTTCTGAAAATATTATGGAAGAGACATTTAAAGTATTTGCAAAAATTTGTTCAACTTATGATTCTGATAATATACTTGTAAATGTTGCAAGTGGTGATAAGTATAGTACCTGTGCAGCACTATCTGCTTCTTATGCAAATGGTTTAAAGGCATTTGGTATAATGAATAATAAAGTTATGTTAATGCCTATAATGAAACTATCATACTATAATGAACTTAGTGAAAATAAATTAAAATTATTAAAGTATTTAGAAAATGAAGATTATGTTTCTCTTCAACAATTATCTAAATTATCTAAACTATCCATATCTTTATTATCCTATCATATAAATGGAAATTATAAATATAAGGGCTTAATTGATTTTAGATTAGTTGAAACAAAAGAAGAGAGTAAAAATTTATATGTAAAATTATCTGATATGGGTAGATTATTATTAAAGGGCTATATTAATAGAACCTGTGAATTAAAAAAATAAAGAATTCTTTATAAATAATTAATGATTCTACTCTAGATGAATTTAGAGCAAAAATTAGACTCATTTGTTGAAAAATTGGGTTTTGAAAAAGATGGGGAATTTATTCAAGGTAATTGGAAAATTATTCAACCTGTTAAACGATTTGATGGAAGTAAATTGGTATTAAAGTTTCAAAATAGAAAAGATACTGCCCAAATTCAATATGGTAATAGGGATTTATCAAATTCTGATTTAATTTATGCAGGAACGCTTGGTGGGCATGGAAGATCTTTTGCAAATTTAGTTTTTAATTATTTAGATAAAGTAGAAAATATTCCTGTAATTGTAGAAGAAAGAGTTGAATGTACTCTTAATCAATTAAAATTAAATAAAACAGAAGATATTTTTGATTTTATTAAAGATATTACAAATGGAATAAATGATTTGCATAATAATGTGGTAACTAGTGATGAAAAAAGTGGTTGGATTCATGCAGACATAAAACCTGAAAATATTGGTTATGTAAAGGGCGCATATAAATTAACTGATTTTGAAGGATCTCAATTAGAAGATAATGCAATTGGTCAAATTGGAGATATTCATTATAGAGCTCCAGAACTTTTTGATGAAAATAATGTGGCAACAAAACAATGTGATTTTTATTCCTTTGGTGCAACATTATATCATGTAATTACTGGAAGAAAATTATTCGAAGGAGAATTTTTTAATGAAGAAGAGGCAAAAATAAAAGTTAATTCTTTAAGTGAATATTGGGATGATATTATTTTTAAAAAAATTGAACATTTAAATTCACATTATAGTTTTTTATTAAAAAAATTATTGTGTAAAAAAGAAAAACGTGTAAAGGATTCAAAAGAATTAATTGATGTAATAAATAAAGCACATAAAATGTATGAATCTAAAAAGCCAATTAATATTTTAAAAAGATGGGGGAAAATTGGATTAGCTGCATCATTTGCAATCGGTACATTTATTCATAATGGTAGTTATGAACTAAAATTAAAAAAAGTAGAAGCTAAACAAGAATTTGAAAGAAAAAAGTCAACAGTGTATGAATTTGTTGATGGTGATTATGGTAAAAATATAAATCAAAGATTAGAAATTGCTAAGCTTAAAGCATATACTAATTACTTTGAAGGGGATAAGCATATGGCAATAACTGCATATTTTAATCCTAGAACTGTTGCAAGATCTATTCTTGATACGAATTCAAAAAAGTATGAAGATAATAAAAAAAATTTTGAAACACATATAGAATCTACATACTTCTTTGTTCAATATGATTTAAATCCAGCTTTTGATCGTTTTATTATGTATATGGCTGAAGAGACGCGAAAAAAATCAATTGAAAATTTTGAAAAAATATATGAAAAAGAAAAAGTATTAAAAGAAATGTTAGAAAAAAGAGGCAAGCCAAAAACTATGACTTTTAAAGGAATGGAATATACTGTTTATGATAAATGGGGTTTGGGAAAATCAGAACAAAGTCCTAATATTCAAAATCCGTTTTAGATAATAAAATTGATTGAATTGGGCTAGTTGAAATTTGTATTAATCTAAAAGTTTCACGAATATAAGAATACAAAACAATATTTTTTCCTTTATTCATTAATTCAATTGTTTTTTTTTGATGTAATTCATCTTTTAATTTATTTATTTGATCAATATTATTTATTTTTTTATTGAAATACGCCTCATAAAATAATTCAAAATAATTTATTAATTCTTTAAAATGTAAAATGAAATTTTTATCATTTTCAAATTTATTTTTTGATAAATATTCATATAAATAATAATATGAGTGGCTAATTAACATTATATTTTTTAATAACTCCCATTCAAATAATGTTTTTGAATGACTTTGTATTATCATTGTACGTTTACAATAAAATACAAATTTATCTTGTTGATCTTTTAAGTTGGAAATGGTAAGTAAATTATTATATTTATTTTTTTCAATATCATCTAAAATAATATTTTGTATTTCTTTTACTATTAAAAATGTTTTTCTAAATAAAATATTATATTTTTCTTTATTAGGTTCTGCAATATTTTCAATAGTACAAGAACTTTTATTTTGTGATGTAATTTCAAAACCTAATAACAAATTTTGAGTTATTTTTTTAATTTCTTCAATGTCTTTATTTTTAATATTTTCAATTTTTATTTTATTATAATTTAATCTATAAATATGTGTTAATATTATTTTGATATTTTTTTTGGTTATTTTATTTAAATCAATAATAAATTCATTTTTATCATTTTTATTTTTTTCATTATATACAAAAAGTTCATTATTATAACCTTCAATAATATTAATTTGATCTCCTTGTCTTAATTCGTTTTTTTTTGCCCAATGATTTGGTAAACTAACTACAAGCGTTGAAGAACCCAATTTGATAATTTTTCTTTTCATACTTACTATTTTTTTTGTTTATATATAAAATTTACTAAAATATATACTTTATTAATATATATATAAATATATACTCGATTTTATTAATTAAAATCATTTATTACTCAATTGGGATGTTACTTATACCAAAAGTATAAAAATAAATGATAAAATATTTAAAATATAATAAATACATGGGGACTAAAATGAAAAAAAACAATATATTCAATAAAAGATTGATACTAATAATGGCATTTGTATTATTAGCTGGACTTTTTATTAGTGGTTGTTCTAATAATCAAGCTGAATTATCTGAATTATCTGATGCTGATAGAGCAAGTTTAGTTGATGGTGATAATTCTGATAAAGGTCAAGGTGCTTTAAATAGAGAAATTATATTTCAAATAGGTGCAATTCAACCTTTAACTGGAGATGGTGCTGCTTATGGTTTACCTGTTCAAAGAGTAATTGATCAAGCAGTTTTAGATTTAAATGCTAAATGGAAAGAAGACGGTAAAAAATTACAATTAAAAATATATCATGAAGATGGTAAATGTAATGGAAAAGAAGCAAGAACTGCTGCAGAAAATTTAGTTAATCAAAAAGGAGTAAATATAATTTATGGGGGCATGTGTTCTGGTGAAACCTTAGGTATTGCACCATTTACAGAAGAAAATAATGTTCTTTTATTTAGTCCATTATCATCAAGTCCTGATATAACGAATTCAGGGGATTATGTATTTAGAAATTATCCATCTGACACAGCACAAGTTGCAACTATGATTCCATTTATTGTATCAAAAGGTGTGAAAACTATTGCTATACTTAGTGAAAATACGGATTATGCACAAGTTTTGAGAGCTGGTTATTTAAAACAATTACCTGAATTAGGTGTTAAAATAGTTGCAGATGAAATAATATTATCTAGTGCAAAAGATGTAAGAACTGAAATATTAAAAATGAAAAGTGCTGAACCTGATGCAGTAATTCTATTACCTCAAACTATTCCAATGACTGGTGTATTTGCAAAACAATTATATGAGTCTAATTTTGATGCAGATACATTATTCTTTTCAAATGAGATTGTAGGACTAGATCAAGCGGTAAATGAATTTGGAGATTTTATGAAAGGATATTTTACTCCTGAAGTGGCATTCTTAAAAGAAAATAATGAATTTTCATCTAAAGTTATTGCTGATACTGAATGTGATTTAGGATATTATTGTGCAAGTACTTATGATGGTATTTTCTTACTTGGTGATGTGCTAGAATTGTGTGGTGACTCTGATACAGATTGTTTGAAAAAAGAATTTGATGCATTAGAGAATTGGCAAGGGATTATGACTACTTCAACTACATTTGATGAAAATGGAGATGTTGCAGGTGACTTTGTAATTAGTCAAATAATTGCTGGAACTAAACTTCGAGTTAATTAATTTTTTTTAATTTTTTTTAAAATGAGTTTTCCATTTATGCAATTACTGTTTAATTCAGTGGTCGCAGGATCAATTTATGCATTAGTTGCAATTGGATTTAGTTTGATCTTTCAAACAAATAGATTTATGCACTTTGCACATGGCTCTGCGGTTGTTTTTAGTGCATATATTGCTTTTCATTTTTTTAGTTTATCAAATTCATTACTTATTGCAATTATTGCAACATTAATTTTATCATCAATTTTAGGTTATTTAATGCATTTACTAATTTATTATCCATTGCAGAAAAAAAAATCAAGCAGTGTAATTTTATTAATTGCATCATTTGGTATTTTATTTTTAATTGATAATGGATTATTGTTGTATTTTGGATCTGGTATTAAAAATATAAATTATTTTGGGCCACTAAGAGGAATGGAATTTTTTGGTGCTTTAATTACTAAGCCACAACTTATAATTGTATTAAGCTCATTATTATGTCTTATTTTTATATATTTGTTAATGACTAAAACAAAGTTGGGACGAAATTTAAGGGCTGTTGCAGATAATAATGATTTAGCAAATATAATGGGAATTGAATCAAAAAAATATATGGCATTATCATTTATTATAGGATCTGTTTTAGCATCAGTTGCAGGAGTTTTGATTGCATTAGAACAAACATTATCAATTAATATGGGAACTACATATATGATTAAAGGATTTACTGGTGCGATTATTGGAGGAGTTAATTCAGTTCCAGCTTCAATTTTGGGTTCATATATAGTTGGACTTGCAGAAAATTTTGGGGTTTGGTTTTTGCCTTCACAATTTAAAGAGGCAATATCATTTATTTTGTTATTTTTATTTTTACTCTATAAACCAAATGGATTATTTGGAATAGACAAATCAAGTAGGAAGTGAATTAAAATATGGGGACTATTCAAAAAAATAATATTATTGAAACATTAAAAGATAGTCAAAAAGCATTTTGGTTAATTTTATTTGTAATAGATATTATTTTTATTTTTCTTTGTTTGCAGGGAATTTTAAATGAGTATTTTGCTCATGTTTTGGTTGTAATAAATATTTATTTAATATTGTCTATTAGTCTAAATTTAGTTATGGGATTTACTGGCTTACTTAATTTATCACATATTGCTCTTTTTGGTGTTGGTGCCTATACTTCTGCATTAATGATTATGAATGGGTATTCTTATTTATTATCATTATTGTTGGCAATGTTATTACCTGGGGTATTTGCAGTATTGTTAATGTTTGCAACACGAAAATTGAAAAGTGATTATTTAATGTTAGTTACATTTGGATTTAGTTTTTTATTATATTCAATTTTTATTAGTTGGACCTCATTGACAAGGGGCCCATTGGGATTAAATAATATTCCAAAAATATCTTTTTTTGATTTTACTATTTACAGTACTAATCAATTTTTAGTTTTTTCTACAATTATGGCAATAGTTTCAATAATAATTATATACAATATTACTAAAAGTTCATTTGGCAGATTGTTGCAAGCAGTTAGGGATGATGAAATAAGTTTGAAATTATTGGGGAAAAATATTGAATTAATTAAATTTAAAGCAATGTTTATTAGTGGATTATTTGCTGGATTGGCTGGTAGTTTATTTGCGCATTATTCACAATACATAGAGCCGAACTCATTTTGGATTGTTGATTTAATTTTTTTATTGACTGTTTTAATTGTAGGAGGATTGGCATCAAATCGGGGTGCTGTTTTTGGTGTGATCATTATTATGATATTAAATGAAAGCTTAAGATTACTACCAATTCCATCAGAAATATTAGGACCTACTAGACAAATAATTTATGCATTGATTTTAATTTTAATTTTATTATATAGACCTAAAGGAATTTTTGGGAGGATTGATTTAAAATGACATTATTAAAAATTCATAATCTCAAGAAAAGTTTTGGAGGAGTAAAGGCATTAAATGGATGTAATTTTAATATAGAAAAAAATAAAATTACAGCACTTATCGGTCCTAATGGTTGTGGTAAGAGCACATTATTTAATGTTATTAATAAATTGGAATATCAAGAGAGTGGAACTATTACTTTTTTGAATTATAATATTTCAAAAATACGTCCTTATTTAGTATCAGAATTAGGAATTTCTAGAACATTTCAATATCCAACACTTTTTGAAAATTTAACTATTCGAGATCATATTGAGATGGCAATGTTTAATGATGATCAAAAATTTTTCAAGTCATTTTTTATTAAATTATTTGGATTAAAAAAAAATAATGATAAAAAAATAATAGAAATATTAAATTTGGTAGGATTAGAAAAACCATTAAATACATTGGGTTCTGATTTAAGTTATGGTCAAAGAAAATTATTAGATCTTGCAATTGCAATTGCACATCCACATAAATTAATTATGTTAGATGAACCAGTTGCTGGTATTAATCCTAAATTAAGACAAAAAATTAAAGAAATATTAATTAAGTTAAAAGAAATGGGAGAGACTATAATTGTAATAGAACATGATATGAATTTTATTATGGATATTGCTGATCATGTTTATGTAATGGAATCTGGTCAAAATTTAGTTGAGGGTAAACCAAAAGAAATTCAAAACAATAAAAAAGTACTGGAGGCATATTTAGGTGAGTAATTTATTAAATTTAAATAACATTGATGCTGGGTATGGTGAGTTTGATGTTTTAAAAAATATTAATATGTATTTAGATAAACATGAAATTGTTGCATTGATTGGACCTAATGGTGCTGGTAAATCTACAATATTAAAATCAATTTTTAATATTTCTGATATTAAAAGTGGAAAAATATTTTTTGAAGAAAATGATATTACTAATAAACAAACTTATGAATTACTTAATTTAGGAATTAGTTATGTTCCTCAAGGTAGAATTAACTTTGCTACATTAACAGTAAAAGACAATTTATTAATTGGGGCTGAATTAATTAAGGATAAAAAGAAAGTTAAAGATAATTTAAATTATATTTATTCTTTATTTTCTGTATTAAAAACAAAAAGAAAACATTTAGCTTATTCTCTTAGTGGTGGGGAACAACAGATGTTAGCTTTAGGTAGAGCTTTAATGGATAATCCAAAAGTATTATTATTGGATGAACCTAGTTTAGGATTAAGTCCAAAATTAGTAAAAGAGACTTTTGAAACAATCACTAAATTAGCAAAAACTGGTTTATCTATTTTAATTGTAGAACAAAATGCAAAACAAGCATTAAGGATGGCGGATAGAACTTATTTGCTTGAAAATGGGCAAATTGCTTTAGAAGGAAATAAAAAACTATTAAATCATCCTAAAATCAAGACTATTTACCTTGGTGGACAAATTTAAAAGAGAACACTTTATAAGTATTAAATAATTCTGACCTTAATGGATTTAACATCTAAAATTAAAGAAAGTTATAATAAATATAAACAATTAATTCCAAAAGAAAATTTAAGAAAATTAACTTTCGGTTTTTTTCTTACAACTGGATTATTAAGTTTAAATTTAGCTTCTAATTATATTAATAATGAAAAAAACTCAATTTTAAAAATTATACAGAAATATAAAAAAAGCTCAAATAATTTAGAGAATTTAATGTCAGAAAGAGGATTTTTTTTAGATAGTTTAGATTATTTAAAAGAAAAAAATAAATATGCTTTAGTTATACAAGGCTTTAATTTTCCTTCAGGTGTTAAAAATAATTTGAAAAATAATGGTTATGAAGTTACTTATTTATTTCAACCAACTTTAGATGAAATGAAAACTGAATTTAATAAATTAAATAAAAAAATTGATGATAATGATAATTTTATATTTTATGTTTCTGGGCATGGGGCAAATTTTGAGCAAATAAACTTTTCAGGTATTTTTTTAAAAGATAAAGGACAATATGGAGGAGATTTTTTAGAACCCAGAGATTTAAAAAAAATGATAAAAGGTATAGACGCTCACAGAGAAATTTATTTTATTGAAGCTTGTAATTCTGGTATTTTTATTGATATAACTAAAGGTGAAAATGAATTAGTTTTAACTTCATCAAAAGATGATGAAGATACAGTATCTATTTTAGCTTCAGAACTTCCTTTAGATAGAACTTTAAGACATTTAGTTAAATTTAATTTAGGAAATACTTCTATGGGTAATATTAAAGCATATGCTAGAGATATATTAAAATACCATGTGAAAAGAAAAGAATATTCATATCATGACCAAACACCTTTAATTCAGCATTTAGGATTTGTTGAAGAACCAGAATTTGATGAACAAAAAGCAAGGGGAAAAAAAAAAGATTTGATGAAGAATATGAAAATAGTGAGTTTAAAAAAATAAATGATGCTTTCAAAAGAAATACCATGATAATTGAAGAAATTGGAAAAAGAAATGGTTGGTATGATAATTCTCAAGATTAAATATTTAGGTGGACAAATTTAGTTCTAATAATGATTAATTAATGTATATTTTAGAATTTATTATTAATCATGGGAATATTTAAAAATATTAATTAAGCTAGATTAATTATGGAAGTGAATAAAACAAATAATTTGTTGGATTTAGTTAAATTACTGGAACCTGATTTTAAAAGTCCATTGTATACGGAAAAATTAGAGGAGTTTTTCTTGTTTATAGGCAAAGAATCAGGGATAGAAATTATGTATAGTGTATCATATCATAGGGACGTTGTGCGCGAAGAAGGTAATTTTATTGGTATTTCTGTTTCAAGTGAATGTGTAGGAACTATGTGTCTTAATGAGTACTTCTTAAATTTTAATTTAAAAAGGAATGTGCCTTATGGTCAATTTAATGGTTTAAAATTTAATTTAGATATTGATATAATGAGTGCGAAAACATACGAAGAAACTTATGAATTATTGACAAATGTAAAACAACATATTCAAGATTATTTTAGTTCAAGAGAACTTTAGTTTCATGATATAGAGTATTTGTATAAATCATTTTCTTTTATTTCAAATTATCTTTTGACAATACTAATTAATTTTTATATTAATCATAATCTTTATTAAATCATAATTTAATAATTAATATAAAGAGGTTGAAATGATAAATAAAATTTTTGTTGGTGGTAAATGGATAAAAACAAAAAATTCAATTGATATTGTAAATCCATATAATAATAAAAAAATATCTTCTGTTTATATTGCTGATAAAAGTATTCTTAATACTGCTATTAAATCTGCTGTTAATGTTTTTGAAGAAACAAAATCATTACTAACTTATCAAAGATCTGAAGCTTTATTATTTATTTCTAATGAATTGAATAGAAGAAGAAATGAAATTGCAAAAACTCTTTCTAAAGAAAGTGGGAAACCGCTTAAGTATGCATTTGGTGAGGTTACAAGAGCAGCTTCCACATTTAAGGTGGCTTCTGAAGTAATAAATACACAAGGTGGAGAGGTAATGCCGCTTGATATTACGCCTGCATCTGGTAATCGGTTTGGAGTTATTAAAAGATTTCCAATTGGGCCTATTTTTGGAATTTGTCCATTTAATTTTCCATTAAATTTAGTTGCACATAAAGTTGCACCTGCAATTGCAAGTGGAAATCCAATTATAATTAAACCAGCTTCTAAAGTGCCTTTAACTGCATTAATTTTAGCTGATATTTTTGATAAAACAAAACTACCTAAAGAAACGTTACAAATTATTCCTTGTGATAGAAAAACTGCTGATGAATTTATTAGTGATGAAAGAATTAAAATGATTAGTTTTACAGGAAGTGTTCCAATAGGTTGGGATATTAAAAATAGATCTGGAAAGAAAAAAGTTGTTCTGGAATTAGGCGGTGATGCTGCAGTATATATTGATGAAAGTGCTGATATGGATTATGCTGTTAAAAGATGTGTTATTGGTGCTTTTGCATATAGTGGTCAAGTTTGTATTAGTATTCAAAGAATGTTTATTCATGAAAAAATTTATGATGAATTTATTTTAAAATTTGTAAAAGAAGTTAAAAAATTAATTATTGGAAATCCAATTTTAGAAAATACTGATATTAGTTCAATTATTGATTCTAAAAATACTAAAAGAATATTAAATTGGATTGATGATGCTAGATTAAATGGTTCAAATATTATTTATGGTGGTAAATTTGATAAAAAAAATAATACTATTTTACCAACAATAATTGAAAATCCTTCTGCGAATTGTCTGATTATGAAAAATGAAGCATTTGCCCCGATAGTAAATGTATTTAAAGTTAAAGATGGAACTGTGGCAATTAAAAAAATTAATGCATCTCAATTTGGATTGCAAGCTGGTATTTTTACTAATTCACATGAATTAATTATGAAAGCTTTTGATGATTTGGATGTAGGTGGTTTAGTAATAAATGATGTTCCAACATTTAGAGTTGATAATATGCCCTATGGAGGGGTTAAGGATTCAGGATTTGGTAGAGAAGGAGTTAAGTTTGCAATTGATGATATGACTGAAATAAAAATAATGGTTATAAATCAAAATAATGTGAGGAAATAAAATATGAAAGCATCTGATTTATTTGTTAAGTGTTTAGTAAATGAAGAGGTAGAATATATTTTTTCTGTACCGGGTGAAGAAAATTTAGATTTACTTGAAAGTTTGAGAAAAACAAAAATTAAAATTATTATTAATAGACATGAACAAGTCTCAGCTTTTATGGCTGCAACATATGGAAGACTTACTGGAAAAGTAGGAGTTTGTATGGCGACTTTAGGTCCTGGTGCAACTAATTTAATTACTGGTATTGCGCATGGACAATTAGGTGGTATGCCTATGTTGTCAATTACTGGGCAAAAAGGAGTACGAGATAATTTACAGGCAAATTTTCAAGTATTAGATATAGTAAATATGTTTAAGCCTATAACAAAACATTCTGTTCAAATTGTAAGCCCAAAAAATATTCCTAAAGAAATTAGAAATGCATTTAAACTTTCTACTTCAGAAAGGCAAGGTGCAACGCATATTGAGTTACCAGAAGATATAGCTATTGAAAATATTAATGGATTTATACCACAAAAAAAAATACAAATAAGACGACCAATTGCTGAAAAAAAATCAATTAATTTTGTGGTAGATGAAATTAAAAAAGCAAAAAATCCGATTATAATTATTAGTAGTAGAGCTCAAAGAAATAGGGTGAGAGATAGCATAAAATCTTTTTGTAATAAAACAAATATTTATGCCATACATACTCAATTAGGAAAAGGTGTTTTAGGTGATGATCATAAAAATAGTTTATATACTTTTGGAATACATAAAAAAGATTATGTAAATTGTGTTGTTGATAGGAGTGATTTATTAATTATGGTGGGATATAATACTGTTGAACATCCACCGAGTGTGTGGAATAAAAATAGAAATAAAAAAATAATTCATATTGATTTTGTTTCTTCTGAAAATGATACTTATTATGATCCAATTGTAGAAGTGATAGGAGATATTGCAGAATCCATTTCTATGATTTCTAAACAATTAGGTAAATATAGTCATGATGGAAATTATGAATTGAAAATTAAAAAAAAATTAAATGAAATTTTGTTTATGGATGGAACTAAAGATAATAGTTTTCCAATTAAACCTAGAAAATTAATAAAAGATATTCGAACTGTGATGGGCAAAAAAGATATTATTTGTTTAGATAATGGAATATATAAAATGTGGTTTAGTAGACATTATCCTGCATATGATATTGGTACCGTATTATTAGATAATACTTTAGCTACAATGGGTGCGGGTATGCCAAGTGCATTGGCGGCCAAATTAGTTGATCCAAAAAAGAAAATATTGGCGGTCTGTGGGGATGGTGGATTCATGATGAATAGTCAGGATTTAGCTACAGCAGTTAAATATAAAATTAATATTGTAGTTTTAATATTGAATGACAATGCATATGGATTTATTAAATGGAAACAAAAAAATCATGGTTTTAGTGATTTTGCATTAGATTTGAATAATCCTAATTTTGTTAAATATGCTCAAAGTTATGGTGCTAAAGGATTTGAAATAAAATCATCTGCTGAATTAATTCCAACTTTAAAAAAAGCATTTTTATTGAATAAACCTGTAATTATTGATTGTAAAATTGATTATAGTGAAAACTTTGAGATATTTACAAATGAATTAAATGATATTAAATGTAATTATTAATTAATTTATTATTATTTAAATAATAATTGAGGTTCAAACTTTGTTTTGACTATCAAACGTAACACTAAAGTACTATAAATGTATTAAGATATTTATAATTATTTAATTATAATGATTGATGGGGAAATAAATATGATGAAATTGAAACAAAAATTAAATTTAAAAGTATTTATTCTATTTATTATTTTTATTTCTCTTTTTTTAGTGGCTTGTCAAAATAATGAAGTGGATTCTAAAACAGATTCTCTCAAACAAATATCATCATGGCAAAATTATGAATTAATTGATTTAAATACGAATGAAAATTATAAAATTTTGGAATTGGGAAATAAACCAATTTTAGTTGAGAGTTTTGCAACTTGGTGTCCAACTTGTACAAAACAACAAAAAGAAATAAAAAAATTACATGATCAACTAGGAGATGATATAATTTCTGTTGGTCTTAATACTGATCCTAATGAAGATGATAATATTGTTTTGAATCATATTAAAAAAAATAATTTTGATTGGCCATTTTCAATTGTACCAATTGAAATGACTAGAGAATTAACTGCAAAATTTGGTAATAGTATTTTGTCTACTGCATTAGCACCTTTGATTTTAATTTGTCCAGATAAATCAGAACATTTACTTTTAGGTGGATTCAAATCAATGATAAAAATAAATAATTTAATTAATGAAAAATGTTGAGTGAAATTTTACAATTAAAGTTTATAGGATCTTTTATTTTAGGAATGTTGACTCCTTTTGGAGCAGTATGTGTATTGCCATTGTATCCAGGATATTTGTCTTATTTGGCAACTAATTTAAGTAAAAAAAAGATTGTTCCACATGCAATTCCAAAATTGGGTTTTCTGGTTGCATTAGGTATAATTACATTTATGAGTTTATTTGGATTAATTTTTTCTACGTTTTTAGAATTATCTTTAAGTAAAATTATTAATATAATTAGTCCGATTGCGTTTACAATATTATTTATTATAAGCTTCTTATTAGTTTTTAATTTTGATTTCTCGAAATTAATTCCAAGTTTTTCTGGTCCAATTTTCTCTAATCCGAAATTATCGGCATTCTTTTTTGGTTTTTTTTTTGGTATAATAGTATTACCGTGTAATCCTCTTTTTATTGCTTTAATGTTTGCAAAACAAAGTTTGGTTACGGATTTTTTATTAAATATTATAGAATTTATATTTTTTGGATTAGGTATGTCTATTCCAATTATTATTTTTAGTATTTTACCTCAATTAAAAAGTAAAATTGTTATTAATGGGTTTGTTAAATATAAAAATAAAATAAATGTAGTGTCTGGTTTAATAATGATGATAATAAGTATTTACTATTTATTATTTGTTTTTAATATATTGAGGTTATTTTAAATGAAATTAAAAAATAAATTTATTTTATTGTTTTGTATTATAGTATTTGGATCTTTTATTTTGAATTTATTTTTTAACTCTTCTAATGATTTAATTAATGAAAATAAAATAAATGGGGATTCTAAATTAAATAATAAATTTTGGGATTTTAATGCAATTAATAATTCTTTAAATTATGATATAAAAATTGATTATAATGGAATTAAATATATTATTGATCCAAGTAAAATAAAAAAAGGTATTGCAAAACCTGGGGATGTAAAAGATATTATTCCGTCAATTGATAATCCGAAATATCAAAAAATTAATGAAGTTGATTGGATTGGGGATGATGAATTAGTTTTAGCTATTCATTATAAGGGTAAAAAAAAAGTTTATCCTCTTCAAATTCTGGTTTGGCATGAAATTGTAAATGATTTTATTGATGGTGATCCTATTTTAATTACATATTGTCCATTGTGTGGCTCGGGTATTGCATATCATAGAGTAATTGATGGAAATGCAGTTGAGTTTGGTACTAGTGGGAAATTATTTAATAGTAATTTAGTTATGTATGATAGATTAACTAAATCTTATTGGCAGCAAATTGATGGTAATGCAATTGTTGGAGAATTGACTGGGTTTGAATTAAAAGAAATAAATATTGATACAGTTGTTTGGTTTGATTATAAAAATAATAATGATGATGCTATTGTATTAACTAGAGATACTGGGGCTCAAAGAAATTATGGTGTAGATCCGTATGGTTCTTATTATAGTGATTCTTTTTTAATCTTCGATGTTGAAAATGAAGATGATAGAATTCATCCAAAAACTCCAATTTGGGGTGTTGAAATTAATGGAGTGACAAAAGCATATAAAGAATCTGATGTAAAAGAAGTTGGTTTTATAATTGATAATATTGCTGGTGTTGATATAAAAATAGAAATGAATGATGATGGAACTTCAAATATAATAAATTTAAATGACAATACTAAAATAGTAAAAGAAAGAGATTTTTGGTTTGCGTGGTATGCGTTTAATCCAGAAACAAAACTTTATAATATTGAATAAATTGAGGAATAAATATGATATATGATATAATTATTATTGGTGCTGGATCAGGTGGATTAAATATTGCTATGTTTATGATTAGAATTGGATTTAAGGTTCTTTTAATTGATAAAACTGATAAATCAATTGGTGGAGATTGTTTAAATCATGGTTGTGTTCCTTCAAAAGCATTAATTCATTGTGCAAAATTAGCTCATGGTGCAAAAGAATCAGAGCATTTTGGATTAAAAGTTTCTGGTAAAATTGATTTAAAAAAAGTTATGAATTATATTGATGATAAAAAAGAGTATATTCGTGTTCACGAAAATGCAAGTTATTTTAGAAAAAAGGGAATTGATGTTGCTTTAGGTGAAGCTCGATTTGTTTCTGAAAATGAAGTTGAGGTTTCTGGTAAAACATTTAAGGGTAAAAAAATTGTAATTGCAACTGGTTCAAAACCAAGAAAATTAAATGTTCCTGGTATTGAAAATGTTGATGTAATTAATAATGAAAATGTTTTTTCAATGAAAAAATTACCACAAAAAATGTTATTTATTGGAGGAGGTCCAATTAGTTTAGAAATTTCTCAAGCCTTTAATCGATTAGGTGTAGAATGTTTAGTTATTATTAGAGGTAATAAATTTTTACCAAAAGAAAATATTGAAATTTCAAATATTTTAAAAAATAGATTAGAAAAAGAAGGAATTAAATTTTTATTTAATTCTAATCCAATGGAATTTACATCAAAAAATGAATGTATTATTAATAATAATGGAATAAAAACTAAAGTTAGTTTTGATAATGTTTTTGTTGGTATTGGCAGAGTTTTAAATTATAATAATTTAGACTTAGATAAAGCTAATATTAAAACACATGAAAAAGGTATAGAAGTAAATGAATATTTACAAACAACTAATCCTAATGTATTTTTATGTGGTGATATTGCAGGAAGTTATCAATTTACTCATGCAGCTGAATTGCACGCTGGAGTAATTTTATCAAATTTTTTTAAACCTGGTTTATTTTGGAAAAAATTAAATAATGATAATTTAAATTGGGTTACTTTTACTCAACCCGAAATTGCAACATTTGGAATTAATGAAAAAGAAATTAAAAACAGAAAATTAAAATATAAAAAACTTTCACTTGATTTTAAAGATGATGATAGAGCAATTGTTGATGATTATAAAGATGGGAAAATGCTTTTATATGTTGATAATAAAAACAATTTACTTGGTGGAAGTGTAATTGCTCCAAATGCTGGTGAAATGTTTCAAGAATTAGTATTAGCAAAAGCAAATAAATTAAAAATTAATGCGTTTTTTAATAAAATATATTCATATCCAACTTCAACTAGGGTGAATAAAAAAATAATCGGAAATTTGATGTCTGAAAAATTAACTCCTTTTATTAAAGGATTATTGAGATTTTTGTATTAATTATCACAATAATATTTATTAATTGGTAAATTATTTTTTCACTTATGGTAAAAGAAGAATTACAAATTTTTACTAATAATGATGGATTATATCATATGATTAGAAAAAGATTAAATTGTTTAAATAATCCAGTTCATATGAGAGTAGAAGGACCTATTCATGTTGCAGGAAGTAGTGTTTCTAATTATGTTAAAGCTAATGCATCATATTTTTATAAACACAAAGATTTTAATGGTTCTAGAAATGCAATTTGTATTGGTTTTGGACTATACTTAGATTTTAAAAAAAAGAAACCAACTTCTAAAGAAAGTTGGCCTGGTATAAAACATGAAGTTTTATCTGAATTAACTGATGAAGAATTTTTAAGATTAATTCCGGAAGACAATAGAGGATATAGATTAGAAGGTTCTTTAGCTTATATTAGTGGTGTAATGCATGAGCCAGTTGTATTTTCAGATATTCAAACTGGTAAAATTGCAATGGAGCCACAAGGTGAATTAAAACCATTTCATAAATATCCTTTTAGTAGATTATTAATTCCAAGTAGTTTCGAAAAAACATTTGCTCAAATGGATATGGATGAATATAGAACAGTTGCTAATCCAGACGAGATTGAAAATAATTTTATTAGACAATTTGTTTCTTGGTATAAAAAAAATAGTTTGAGGTGATTTAAATGAGTAGATATGGTGGTAGTGGCGGTATTCCAGTGCGTGGAATTTATTCAATAGTATCTGGAATATTTTTAATGTTAGTTGGATTTTTTATGTATTTTACTAGTTTTAAAAATAGTAGAATTATGGGTTTTGGTTTTTTTATAATGGGAATTGCTTTTACAATTAATGGATTATTAACTTTATCTTAAGAATTAGCTAATTTTTTTAATATATTTAAAGAATTTTTAGGATTATCACTACTTGATATAAAACTTCCACTATTCAATATATTTGCACCTGAATCCACAATTTTTTTAATTGTTTTTAAATTAACTCCACCATCAATTTGTATATTTAATTTAGGAAATTTTTGTCTTAGTTTTTTTATTTTTAAATAATTTGTACTTACAAAACTCTGTCCTTCTGCTCCAGGATAAACTCCCATTAACATTATGGTTTTAAATTTTGGAATTAATTTTTCAATTAGATTCAATTTAATATTTGGATTAATTACTAATGCTGGAATCATTTTATATTTTTTTATTTCATTTAAACAATTAATTAATTCAACTTCAGTTTTGAATGCAGAAAAATGTATTAATATTTTTTTAAATCCAATTTGATTTAATTTTGATATTAATTTAATTGGATTTTTTATCATTAAATGTGCTTCACATTTAAGTCCATATTTTTTATTATAAGATTTTAAGTTCGGAACATATTTAATATCAACGGATTTATTTTTTACAAATTTACCATCCATAAAATCGATTTGTAATTCTTTTGTAATATTATATAATTTTTTAAATTTAGTATCAAATTCTTTTTTATTTAATGCAAAAACAGTTGGAATTATTTTTACTCTCATATTATTTTTTAGATTTAATCTTTTATAATTGTTTATATGTGATATGGGCTTGTATTAATATTTTCAAATCCCTGTTTGAATAATTCAATAATAAATGTATTATTTATTTGTGCAAATTCTTTATTTCCATTAATAGAGTAACTAAATTCTATATGTGTGTAATTATGATTAAATTTAATTTCATCAAATAGGATTCTAAATTCATTTAGTTTTTTTAGACAACCATATGTTTTAATTTGACAAGGGTTTGAAATTTTTAATGAAGGAATAACCAAATGAGATTGTTCCTTTAAGGGTTTTAATGAATATAATTTATTAATTCTATATGAATCATTATTTGAGTCAATAAACCATCCATTATCATTTAAAATTTCCACTATTTGTTCACTTACCATAATTTCAATTATTTCATTTAATTTATATAGAATATTATTATCAAGTATATTTATTATGACAATAATTTTTTTAAGTGGGTTTAATTAAATATATTTATGAATTTTATAGATGGACATGTACATTTTAGAGATTTTGAAGAAGAAGATAAAGAAACAATTAAAAATGGATTAGAAGTTGCAAGAGATTCTGGTTTAGTTGCAGTTTTAGATATGCCTAATAATAAGCCTGCTGTAATGAGCAGAGTTGAAATTGAAAATAAAATTAGAAAAGCAAAAGATGCTGATGTTAAAGAAGTTTTATATAGATGCTTTATGGGAATTACTTCAGATTTAGAACAAATTAAAGAGGCTGTTTATGTATGTAATAAATATGAACAAGTTCCCGGTATTAAAGTTTATTTAGGTCATTCTACTGGAAGATTAGGGATAACTTTAGAAGAGGAACAAAGATTTTTAATGAAAACCTTAACTAATTTAGATTATAGAGGACTTCTTGTTGCACATTGTGAAAAGGAAGATCATATTCATGATCATATTTGGACTCCGGATAATCCAATTTCTCATTGTCATGCACGTCCTGAAGAGAGTGAAATTGCGTCAGTTGAAGATTTATTGAGTATGGTTATTGAATTTAATTTTAAAGGTAGAGTTCATGTTGCACATATTTCTTCACCTACTGCAGTAGATTTAGTATATAATGCTAAAATGGCTGGAATGGATATTACTTGTGGGTCTTGTCCTCATCATTGGATTTATGATTGGAATCGTATGAATGAACCTGATGGTTTATATTTTAAAATGAATCCACCATTGAGAAGTCCAGAATCTCAACAAGGAATGTTTGAGTATTTGCGAACAGAAAAAATTGATATGATTGAAACAGATCATGCTCCGCATAAAGAAAATGAAAAGAATAGAGAAGGCGGAATTTTTATGTCAGGAATTCCTGGTCTTGCTTCTTGGCCTATTATTGTAGAATATTTAAGATTTAATAATTTTTCAGAAAAATTAATTGAAAAATTAGTTTTTTTAAATCCTGCAAAATTATATAATTTGGATGTAAATACTAGAAAAGTAAATTATAAGGATAGAAGAGGCGATTATCCATATGATCCTTATGAACCTATGGCAAAACAAATAGGTTGGGATAAAAGAAAATATATTTAAAAACATAAAGACTTACTTAATTTATGAATCAGTTTTTAAAACAATTTTTTAAACACATTAAATGTACTGGAGCTATTGCACCGTCTTCAAAACATTTGTCTAAATTTATTGTAGATTTAGCTAATCTTTCAAATAAAAAATGTATTATTGAATTGGGTTCAGGTACTGGTGTATTTACAAAAGAAATTGTAAAACAAAAGAATTCAAAATCAACTTTTTTTTGTTTAGAGATAAATAAAGAATTTGTTTCTATTACCAAAAAAAATTGTCCAGGTATAATTGTTTACAATTCATCTGCTGATAAAATTAATAAATATTTATTAAAACATAATGAAAAATATTGTGATTGTATTATTTCTGGTTTGCCTTGGGCTGCTTTTGATAATAGTTTGCAAATTAATCTATTAAATTCAATTTATGATTCTTTATCAAAAAATGGTGTATTTCTAACATTTGCTTATATTCAAGGATCATATCTTCCTAGTGGAATGAAATTTAAACAATTATTGCTAAAAAAATTTAAATCTGTAGAAAAAAGTAAAATTATTTGGAAAAATCTGCCCCCAGCATTTGTATATATATGTAAAAAATAAAAAAAAAATAAAAATTAATTATAATAAATTATGAATTTAAGTAAATAAAAACTAATAAATTATTCTTCTGTATTATCTTCGTTTGAGCTTTCGCTTTTTTGAACATTAACAGCTTTTGGGCCTCGTTCGCCATCTTCAATATCGAATTGAACAACATCATTGTCGCTTAAAACCATACCTTCTTGTAGTGCACTTTGATGAACAAAGTATTCTTTACCATCTTCAGTTTTTATAAAACCAAATCCTTTTCTTTCATTAAAAAACTTTACAGTTCCTTCCATTTTCGAACCTCGTGTACTCAGAAACAGTTTACTATTTTGCAATAATTAAAGTTTACTGATATAATTGAAAGAAAATATTATTATTTAAAAACTAATCGGTTTTGGCTCTTATAAGCAAAATTTATTTCTTTTCATAACGATTCTGATCTCTGTCATAGCATTTGTCCATTACCCTTTTAAAAGCTTCATCTAAGTCCAAATCCAGTGAATTGGCAAGGCAACATAGAGTAAAAATTATATCTGCCATTTCATTTGATAATTCTTTTGTCTCTTCAGTAGATTTTTTCTTTTTAGGGCCATAAATATGATTAATTTCTCTTGCTAATTCTCCAGTTTCTTCTGTTAATCTAGCTAAAACTTCATGTGGTTTCCAATATCCAATTTTAAATTGATTTATCCAATCATCAACCTCTTTTTGAATATCTTTTAATGTCATTTTAATCCCAAGTGCTTGGATATTTATTTGCGTCTTTTAATGCACTTTTTATATCTAAATTCATTTCAAGTACAGCTTGTCTTGAATATTCTTGAAATTTTTTCGGACTATTATGTTTTAAATGTGCATATAAAACACCTCTTGATGAATTTATACCAGCCCCATATCCGTCTTCATTAAAACATGGAATCACGTCTTTTGCGCCTCCTCCTTGTGCTCCATAACCTGGAACTAAAAACATATTATTTGGCATAATTTTTCTTAATATTTCAGCTTGTTCTGGATATGTTGCACCGATTACTGCACCAATTGATGAATAACCTCGCTCTCCTATAAATGTTTGAGCAACTTGATTTACTTTCATTCCAACTAAATTATATAATTCAGTTTTTTTATTTAGTGTATTTGAATTTTGAAAACCTAAGTCGCATAAAACAATTGCTTCTTCGTCTGTTAATTCTACAAGTCTATCTTGAAAATCTCCTGATCCTTTATTTGAGGTTTTTACTAATACAAAAAGTCCTTTATGATATTCTTTACATACATCAACAAAAGGTTCTAAACTGTCCATTCCCATATATGGATTTACTGTTAAAAAATCTGCATCAAATGATTTTTGCATACCTTGTGATGTTTCTACTTTACCTAAATGTCCATTTGCATATGTTTTAGATGTATTTCCAATATCATTTCTTTTTGCATCTGTAATAACAATTAATCCTTTTGATTTTGCATAAGCTATTGTATTTTCAAATGCTAAAATTCCTGGTGCACCATATTGTTCATAAAAAGCGATTTGTGGCTTTACTGCTGGAACTAAGTCATGTATTGCGTCAATTATTCCATAATTAAAAGCCGTAATTGCTGTTCCAATTTCTGAAAAATCACTTGTTCTTCTTAAAAATTGTTCTGGAAATTTAGAAATGTCTGGGTCTAAGCCAACTACACATGGGCTTTGTTTTTCATCAATCTTTTTTAATAAATCATCTGAAATCATAAATAAAAAAAGAATTATTTGTTTAATAAATGTTTGTTTCAATTGTTTTATTGAATATATATATTAAAAATAATAAATTAAAAAAATAAAAAATTATTTATTTCTTGGTCGACTTTTGTCATTACTTTTTCTACTAAAGTTTTTTTTACCTTTGGATTTATTTTCTGTTCTATCTCCGTAAGATTTTTCACTTCCGGAATTTCTTGAATATTTATTAAATCCTTTATTATTATTAGTATTACTAGGTCTTCGATTACTTCTTTCATAACTATCTGATCTATCATTACTTCTTTCATAACCACCTGATCTGTCATTACTTCTACCATAACTACTTGATCTATCATTACTTCTTCCATAACTTCCTGATCTGTCATTACTTCTACCATAACTACTTGATCTATCATTACTTCTTCCATAATTTCCTGATCTGTCATTACTTCTTCCATAACTTCCTGATCTGTCATTACTTCTTCCGTAACCACCTGATCTGTCATTACTTCTTCCGTAACCACCTGATCTGTCATTACTTCTTCCGTAACCACCTGATCTGTCATTACTTCTTCCGTAATTTCCTCTATTATTATCTGATCTTGGTGTAGAACTAGTATCATTAATAAAATCTGAATTTTCTTTTAAATTTGGTCTTTCTTCTTTTTTAATTTTATAATCTCTGTGTGTAGAAACCAATTTTGAAAAATTATCATAATCTCTTTGTGCAATGATATTAATAATTAAACCTTCTTTACCCGCTCTTGCAGTTCTTCCAATTCTATGAACATAATCTGAAGGATCATTAGGTACATCGTAATTGTAAACATGTGTTACGCCTTCGATATGTAATCCTCTTGCTGCTACATCAGTACAAACTAAAACTTGAAATTTTCCTTTATGAAATAATTCAATAGTTTTTAATCTTTTAACTTGAGTTAAACCACCATGGATTGGTGCTGATTTAATTTTATTTAACTTTAATACTCTTCCTACCATATCAGTTGCTCTTCGAGTATTACAAAAAACTATAACTAAGTCAGATTCTTCTTTTTTTAATAAGTGAACCAATAATTCTTTTTTCATATTTGATGGTGTATCATAATAAGTTTGTTGTAACTTTTTTGGATCAACCATTTTTGTTGCATGAATTGTTTCTGGATTTTTCATATGTTTTTTTGCAATTTCTTTTGCAGGTCCATACATAGTTGCAGAAAATAATAATGTTTGTCTATTTTTTGGACAAGCTCTTATAATTCTTTCAACATCTTCAATAAAACCCATTTCAACCATTCTATCTGCTTCATCTAATACTAATGTTTTTACTTTAGTTGTATCAATAGTTCTTTGACTCATGTGATCTAATAATCTACCTGGTGTTGCAACAATAATTTCGCATTTTTTTAAACCGTCAATTTGTGGATTGATTGAAACTCCACCATAAATTGCTAAAACTTTAATTGGTTTTTTATATGCTAATTTAGTTATTTCATTTTTAACTTGTTCAGCTAATTCTCTTGTTGGAACTAAAACTATTGCTTGAATTCCATTTCCAGGTTCAGCATTTTTAATTATACCTGCACCAAAAGCTAATGTTTTACCACTACCTGTTGCTGATTCTCCAATCACGTCTTTATTTTTAAAAATTAAAGGGATTGAATCTCTCTGTATTTGTGTTGGTTCTTTAAAACCTAATCTATTAATGGCACCCATTAATTGATTATCTAAATTTAAACTTTCAAATGTATTACTCATATTTTATTCCTCATTATATATTCTATATAATATGATTTAATAGAAAAAGCGAAAAGTACAGATCATTTCCCACCTATATTTGAAATCATCTAAGGATTTAGTCATTGAATATGAACTTCCTATATTTTTTTACTAGTGCTCTCTCACACATACTACTATAATACTAAGAATCAAGGTCTTTTTATAAACATTTCTACCTCATATGATTAGAAATGGGGGTCAAAATATATCCCTTTTCCATATCGCCAAACACTTTACATTTGTTTGGATTATTCCATGCATACAAGGCAATATATCCACAAAAAACTGAATCTAAAATATCCTCATATTCTTTTAATTTTTTACCCTTTAATTCACTCAAATCTTTATTTGTTAATTCTTCAGGTAAATATAATGCAGGATTTGATTTTTCTAATTTTTTTAAATGCATTTGATATTTTTGAAATTCATTACATAGAAATTCATGATCTCTTCCTGGTTTTGATTTATATTTTAATATTTTTTCTAAATTAAATAAAACAACCATTGATGGATGTGGAAATACTTCAAAACATTTTCTAGATTCTTCATATAATTCAATATATGGGTCATGAACAATTCCAATGGATTCTAATTTTTTAACTAATTCTTCTCCACGAACTACGGGTGACCATTGTAAAAATCTATTTCTATTACTTGGATGTGCACCTGCATGATAAGTTCTAAATAAATTACTTATTTGTGCTTCACAAGGACGCCGTCCAGTTTCATTTGGAACTATTAAAGGAGCATCTATTGCAATTAAACAATTATCTGTTTTAATAGTTGAAAAAATAAAATCAATTATTTCATCATCACTTTTACAAACTCCATATTTTGTAAGACTATGATTTGAATCAATAATTGAAACACCACTATTATTTTTTGGGGACCATGCCAAATCAATTCCTATAAAGTACATAAAATATAAAAAATAATAATAATATTTAAAAGATTCCTCAAATTCATTTGACTATGATTAAAAATTTACAAAAAAAAGAACGGTATGAAATTTTCTCTTTATTTGTAAATAAAAATAAATTAAGATTTAATGAAATAGAAAAACAAATAAAAGTAAGGTCAAATATTTTAGCTTATCATTTAGATCAAATGATAAATGATGGTTTATTAATTAAAATTGAAAATGAATATCAATTAACAATTGATTCAGAAAAATATATTCCGATTTTTAGACATATACTAAATAATTCACATACACCATTGCCTGTTGTTTTAATTGTTTTATTAAATAATGAAAATCAAATATTATTATTAAAAAGAAATATAAGACCATATAAAAATTATTGGGGATTAATTGGTGGGAAAATTAAATTTGAAGAAAATTATAAAGATGCAAGTATTAGATTAATTAAACAAAAAACAAATATTAATGGAAATTTTTTAAGTGTAAATAATATTTCAAATGAAAAAGTTATGTTTAATGATAATGTAAAACATAGTTTTATCTTATTTATGACTAAAATGCAAACTAGCACTAATGAATTTATTGATAGTCGCTATGGTGAATTAAAATGGTTTAATTTAGATGAATTAAATGAAAATGAAATAATTCCATCTGATTTATGGTTAATTAAAAATAAGTTAAATGAAAAAATAAATATTAATGATTTTGAAATGAATGAAAATGATGGAAATATAAATAATTTTAAAATTAATTAATTATTTTTTAAGAATATAAATTTTTATAAAACCTAATTTTAGCTAATTGATATGAACGAAGCATATTTTAGTCTGTGGTTTCAAAGTACTGTGTCAAGTGAAGGTAAATATGAATACTATGGCAAAAGTTTTTTATGTAGCAATAAAGAATTTAGTCAAACTAATTCATGTGCATTTAAGAATTTTTCATTATCAGATGATGAAATATCTTTAGTTGATTATTTTCGTAATTTAAAAAAAGAATATTTTGATTTTAAATTTACATATATTAATGGTTATGTTGAACTTGTGAGAAGAGATAAACGCCCTACTGATTTGAGTTTGATAAGCGATGTTGGAATGATAAAAGATGATAACAGTTGTATAGAAATTATTAGACCTTTAAGTACATCTGAATTAATGAGATTTTACAAAGGGTTAGCTGAGAAAAGATCTCTAATTGAAGACTAATCTTGCCAAACTCCCCTATCTGTTAAAATATCTTTTACACTTGGTAATATATCTAATTTTTTAATTTCATCTATTGTAAAGAAACTTGCTTCGCTAATATCATCTTTAGTATATATTGCACTTCCTATTGCTTCGGCTGTAAAGAAAAATACTATACTATGATAATTTCCTGGAACATTGATTAATTCTTTATGTTTAAATAAATTAATATTGCATATATCAATTCCAGTTTCTTCTTTTACTTCTCGAATTGCAGCCATTGTTAAAGTTTCACCAAACTCAACTCCGCCACCTGGAAAAACCCATTTGTTTTTCATATTAGCTTTATTTCTTTGTCCAAGTAAATATTTATTATTGTATTTTACAATAACAGAACTTGTTAGTCTTGGTTTTTGTGTAGATATATTATTTTTTATTTTGTCATCTGTCATTTTTAGCCTCTTTATTTGATTTATATGTTTTTAATATTTCCTCTAATTGGTCAAAATAAATTCTTTTACCTTTTCCATTATATATTATGTATCCAGATTCATCAATTGTTATTTGATTACTTGTTAAAAACTTTTTATAATATTGATTTATTTTTTCTTTAGTTAATAACCCGCCATGAGTTTCTATTGCAATTTTTTTTCTTAGTGTCGTATTAAAATTTTCATATGCTTCTTGTGGATAATCAAATGCAAAATTAAACATTCCTGATTGTGTTTTATCAAAATTAATAACATAGCTAGATATAATAGCGCAAATGGCTGCAGGAATGATCATTTTATACAAGAGTTCTTCTTTCTCGTTCATATTTGAAATACATTTATTTTTTATATAAATAGTTTCTCAATTTGATTTTAGTAAAATATAAATTCTTATAAAAAGAAATAATGGCAGTCTAATATGCAAGAGATTATTCAAAATTCAATTCGAATTAATATTTTAAAAAAATTAATGAATTATAATTATTTAACTTTTACTGATCTATTAGGAAATGAAAAATCTTCTCTATTTAATTATCATTTAAAATTTTTACTTGATAAAGATTATATTAAAAAAGATGAGAAAAGATATGAATTAACGGATAAAGGAAAAGATACATGTTTATTTTTAGATGATAATCAATTAGTTAAACAACCAATTTCTGTTTTTTTATTAATAATTCATGATAATAAAAAAATATTAAGATCACGTTCTTTAAAAGAACCTTTTAAAGAGTTTTGGGGTGCTAGTTTTTTTGCGAAATTTAAATTTGGTCAAAGTAATAAAGATATAAAAAATAAAATTATTTCAAGAACTGGTATTAAAGTAAATGATTACAAATTTAGGGGTATTTTAAATATTAAAACTATTAAAAATAATAATTTAATTCATCATCATATTTTACATATTTTTGAAACTAATAGTTTTAAAGGTGAATTAAAATCAATAACTGATAGAGAACATAAGTGGTTTGATATTAATGATAAAGAATGTAATATCTTTCCAGAGAGTAAATTAATTTCAAAAGAAATATTTGACCATAATAATTCATTTTATTATGAATTAGAAAGAGATTTTGAAACAGGTAAAATAAATTTAATTGATAATGGGAATTAAATATAAAATGAAAAACTATATACTTTTTATATATAAAATTTGGGCAAAAGTTTATGATAATTATATTGATAAACTATTTAGTTTTAATAGAAAAAAAGTTATTGAATTTGCTGATATAAAAAAAGGACAAAAAGTTTTAGAAGTCGGAGTTGGAACTGGTCTTAATTTACCATACTATAGTAATTGTACTGTTTACGGTATTGATTTTTCTAAAGAAATGTTAAACAAAGCTAAATTAAAAAAATCTAATGCAAAAATAATTTTAAAAAAGATGGATGCAAACTCTATGGATTTTAAGGAAAATAGTTTTGATAGAGCAATTACAACTTATGTTTTGAGAGTATCTCCAAATCCTAAAAAAATATTAAAAGAATTATCTAGAGTTTGTAAACCAAATTCTAAATTAATTGTTTTGGATCAATTTTTAATTAAAAATAATTTGTTTTTATATTTATTTCAACCAATTAAAATATTATTGGGTTGGGGAAAAGAATATTATATTAAAGAATTAATTAAGAATTCTAATTGGAAAATTATTAAAATCATTCCTTTTGGTAAAATGAAAAATACTAAATTGATTATATTAAAAAACGATAAGTAATATTAAAATATTAATTTTTTTGACTTTTAATAATTGCATTAATTCCAGGAGGTATTTTATTTTTTAATAATTCAAGAGTAGCTCCACCTCCAGTTGAGACATGTGTCATTTTATTTTGTAATTTATATTTAATGATAGCATTACTTGATTCGCCTCCACCAATTATTTTTATGGATTTTAATTTAGAGATAAATTGTGCTATTTTTTTAGTTCCATTTTCAAATTTTTTATTTTCAAATACTCCCATTGGTCCGCACCAAATTATGGTTTTTGACTTTTTTAATAATTTACAAAATAATTCAATGGATTCTTTACCAATATCGCGTCTTTTATTTTCTTTATCGTAAATAAAATCTACGGGTAATATAATTTTATGATTTATTTTTTTCTTGGAATCGATTAATCTATTTGCATTACCGCCACCAATTAAAATATTATCAATTTTATTTTTATTATATTTTATTATATCTAATTTATCGGATTTTCCTCCACCTAAAATTAAAGTATATGGTTTTTTTATTTTTTGTAAACTATTTTTAATTATATTATATTCTTCATTTAATAATAAACCTGCATATGTTGGAATAAATTTAGGAATGCCTATTATACTTGCATGTTTTCTATGAATTGTTTCATAACTATCTTGAACAAATATTTCTGCTAACTGTGAAAGCTTTTTTGAAAAATCTTTATTATTATTAATCTCTCCTTTATTAAATCTCAAATTTTCTAATAATAAAATATTTCCTTTATTTAATTTAGTTTTTATTTCTTTAAAATTATTACAAAATTGTATTTTTTTTCCAATTAATTTTTCTAATCGAGTTTTAATAATTTTACAAGAATATTTATTTTTATCTTTGTCAGGTCTTCCAATATGGCCACAGATTATTATTTTACATTTATTTTTAATTAAATATTTAATAGTGGGAATAGATTTTTTTAATTTAAAATCATTAGTTATTTTATTATTTTTTATAGAAACATTTAAGCTCGACCTTAATAAAATAATTTTATTTTTAATATCAATATCTAAAATTGATTTCATTTTAATTTATCAATATATTTAATTAAATCAATAATTCTATTCGAGTATCCACATTCATTATCATACCATGCTGTGACTTTTATAAAATTCCCATTAACTTTAGTTAATTTTGAATCAAAAACGCATGACTTTGAATTTCCAATAATATCTGTTGAAACTAATTCTTCAGTACTATATTCTAATATTTCTTTCATTGAACTTTTTGATGCATTTAAAAATAATTTATTTAATTCTTCGATATTAGTACTTTTTTTTGTATTAACAACAAAATCAATTAAAGAACCATCGATTACTGGTGCACGAACTGCCATACCATCTATTTTTCCTTTTAATTTTGGAAATATTTCAACTATCGCTTTTGTAAATCCAGTACTAGTTGGAATTAAATTATTTACTGCAGATCTTGAACGTCTTGGATCTTTATTAGAACTATCCATTATTTTTTGTGTATTAGTCATTGCATGAACTGTTAACATATAAGCTTTATTTATTTTTAATTTATCATCTATTATTTTAACAATTGGTGCCATACAATTAGTTGTACAGCTTGCGTTTGATATGATTTTATCAGACTTTTTAATTGTTTTATGATTAATTCCATAACATACTTCTTTTATTTTAGGATCCTTTGGTGGTGCAGACAAAATAACTTTTTTTGCACCTGCTTGAATATGTTTAGAAGCTAATTCTTTTGTTAAGAATTTTCCTGTACATTCAATTACATAATCAATATTTAATTTCTTCCAGCTTAATTTACTCGGATCCATTTCATTTAATACTTGAATATTATTACCATTAACTTTAATGGAATTTTTTGTATGTGAAACAGTTCCATTAAATTTTCCATGAATACTGTCGTATTTGAATAAGTGTGAAAGAATTGAGGCTTCTGATCTGTCATTGATTGCAATTACTTTAATATTTTTATTTTTTTTATCTGATAGTAATGATCTTAAAAATACTCTGCCAATTCTTCCAAAACCATTTATTGCAATTCTCATTTTTCTAATTTATGAATTAAATCAATTCTTTTTTGATGTCTTTCAATTCCACTAAATTGTGTTTTTAAAAATGTTTTAATTATATTAGTATATCTATTTAAATTAAAATCTCTAGATCTTAAACATAATACATTTGCATTATTATCAATTCTTGACATTTTTGCAGAATATAAATCATAACCCATTGCTGCTCGAATGCCATTAATTTTATTTGCAGCAATATTCATTCCAGTTCCAGTACCACAAATTAATATTCCATAATTATTTTTATTTTTATTTACTTTATTTCCTACTAATTTAGCATATTTAGGATAATCAACTTTTTTGATTTTTGAATCAGTTCCTAAATCTATAAAATTTAATTTTTTATCATTTTTCTGTAGATCTTTAAGAACTGAAATTACTTTTTTTTTACCTTCAAAACCTGCATGGTCTGATCCTATAAAAATTTGTATGTCACCATTCATATATATTTTTAGATTATTTGATTTATAATTATTTTCATAATATTAATTATTGTTTATTAAAAAATCCCAATTTGCTTTTGCAGTTTCTTCATTTGAATCGACTCCAGGAAAATATACACTATGTCCAATATTATTTGCTTCTAAAATCATTTTAATATGGTCTATGTGTTCTAAGCCCATTAATATTCCAGCTGAACTTATTTTTTTCTCCTTAATTTTTTTTAAAACATATTTTAATGAAAATAGACTTCTATAGTGACCGGTTCTTTCAAATTCTAAATGTGCTTGACTAAATTCTTTATTTTGATGAATTAAATCATTATAAGTTTCTACAAATTTTTCACCATTACCCATTTTTTCTAAAATAACATTAATTTTTTTCATTGAATCAAAAAACAACTTTGTTAATTCTAAATTTTCACAACCCAAAAGATCGATATTTTTTAATTTACTTAATCTATAAAAAGTTTGAATTCTACTTCTTGGCCAATTCATATTATTTTTCATACCATCTATTGCTTCTTTTTCACTTGCATAATGTAAACTGTGACTATTTTTATACTCCGTTGGCTCTTCAACAAAAAATGTATCAAATAAATGTGAGTTAACACATTGAAATATTTCATTTTTTAAACTATTTTGTAATTCTTCACTTATGTGAGAACTTTCACAAAATAAATATAAGTTTTTACCATTAGTTTGTTTTTTACTATAATCCCAGCCTAATTTATATCTATCGAATATTTCATGATGAATCATTTTTTTAAGGATTATTATTTATTTAAAAAACTTTATATAATAATCAAATAAACTATTTATATGGAATTTAATAGTAGAACAATTACTGGTTCAATATTTATGATTATTGGTTTATTTTTATTAATAATTGGTTTTTTTGTTTGGATTTTAGTTCTTTATGGTTTAATTATTTTTTTAATAGGTTTTTTTATTTTTACAAATACTAAAGAAGATGAAATTGAAAAAATAAATTATAAAAAGGTGAAAAAATAAAATGGCAAATATATATATAACTACTGGAAATGAAATTCCAGGTGCAAAAAAAATTCAAATTTTAGGTGTTGTTAAGGGTAATACTGTAAGAGCTAGAAATATTGGTCGTGATATAATGGCAGGATTTAAAAATATCGTTGGTGGTGAGGTTAAAACCTATACTGATATGGCTACAACAGCAAGAGAAGAAGCTTATAATAGAATGGTTAATCAAGCTATTGAAATGGGTGCTAATGCAATTATTGGTGTTAGGTTTTCAACTTCAATGATAATGCAAGGAGCTTCAGAAATGTTAGCTTATGGAACTGCAGTTAGAATTAATTAAATAAATATCTTAAACCTTTATATTTTTCTAATGTATAAAATTAAGTTCACCTTCATTCAATATTACACAAGTTGATAAAAAAACATCTTTTGGTTTGAATCTCATAACAAATTCAAGTGTTTTATCTGCACTTTCTCCAGTATGTAATAAATCTTCAACGATTAATACATTTTTATCTCTTATACTTTCTTTGATTTTTGAATCACCAAGAAAATGTGGAGCTAAAACATATTTATCTAATTTAGATAATCTTGAATATCTTACAGGTAAAGTCTCATAAGTTCTATTATTTCTGTCTAAATAATCTGCAATTATTGCACAAGGTTCAAAACCTCCTGATGCAATTGGAACTAATGTGTCAATTTCAATATCGTTTAATGCTGGTAATATTTGATCTAATGAAGTTCTAACTATAAATTTAAATTTTGATAAATGTCTTTTTTTAGATATTTTTTCAGAACCATATTTAATGATATCTGATTTATTTTCAGAAATAAATTCTAAACATTTTTCATAATCTATACTTTCTGATCTAAAATGTTGACTAATTCCAATTTTTAATGAATTAAAAACACCATCAAATATTTCGTTTTGTCTTTCAAGATTCTCTGGTTTTTTTTCAACTAATCCATCAAATAGTAATTGCATTGATTTTAATGAGAATTCATAAAACTGTTCAGGGCTATTATCTCCACATAATATTCTTAGAGCTCCATCTAAATTGCTGTTTCCATACATAGAACCCCGTCAAATTTGGATTTTATAAATTTTACTAATTTGATTTAACACATAAAATTATAAATCAAAATTTCTATATTTTTAATAAGGTGAAACAATCTATATCTAATTGGATTAAAGAGTATTGTAGATTAACAGATTATATTTCAATTGCTCAAATTTATTTAAAAGACAATGTTTTACTAAATAAACCATTATTGAAGTCACATATTAAGAGCAGAATAGTGGGACATTGGGGTACTTGTCCTGGAATTAATTATATTTATGGTAGTATGAATGCAATAATTTGTAAAAATGATTTAAATGTATTGTCAGTTATTGGGCCAGGTCATGGATATCCAGCAGTTCAAGCCAATTTATTTGTTGAGGGGAGTTTAGGTGAATTTGATAATAATTATAAAATTAATAAAAAAGGTTTTGAGAATTTAATTAAACACTTTTCATGGCCTTATCGTTTTCCATCGCATGTTAATCCTAAAACACCAGGTGCAATTTTAGAGGGAGGAGAATTAGGATATTCATTATCAACTAGTTTTGGTTCAATTTTAGATAATCCTAAATTAATTACGATGTGTATAGTTGGAGATGGTGAAGCTGAAACTGGACCCTTGAGTGCTGCTTGGCAATCAATCAAATTTATTAATCCAAAAAAAGATGGTGCTGTTTTACCAATAGTCCACATTAATGGATATAAAATTTCTAATCCAACATTATTTTCTTCAATGTCAAATGATGAGTTAAAAAACTATTTTTCTGGATTACATTATGATCCGATTATTGTTGAACCTGAAGAAAAAGATGAGTCTTTGTTTAATGCAATTAATTCGGCTTTAATTCAAATAAAACAAATTCAAAAAACATATTCTGATGGTGATAAACCCAAATGGCCTGTATTATTATTAAGAACTCCAAAGGGTTGGGGTGGTATAAAAGAATTAAATAAAATTCCGGTTGAAAATAGTTATAAGTCTCATGGTGTTCCAATTAATCCAAATAATTCATCTCAAGAATTTAATGCATTAAAATTGTGGTTAAAGTCATATAAAATTGAACAATTAATTAAAAATAATAAAATTCAATCTAATATTTCTACTTATATTCCAAAAAATAATTATAGAATGGGTATGAATACAAATGCAAATCCAAGTTATAAAAAATTAATTTTACCTGATTTAAAAAAACATATTGCAGTTAAAAAAAATCATAAATATAGTTCATTAAAAATAAGTGCTAAATTTATTTCAGATATTTTTGAAAAAAATAAAAATAATTTTAGATTATTTTGTCCTGATGAATTAGAATCTAATTTACTCGGGGATGTTTTAAAAAAAACTAAACGTGTTTTTGTTTGGCCAATTGATAAAAAAGTCAATAAAAATACTTCAAATGATGGGCGTATTATGGAAATTTTAAGTGAACATACTCTACAAGGTTGGATTAATGGTTATGTTTTAACTGGTAGGCATGGAATATTTAGTTCATATGAGGCTTTTATTGAAATCGTTAGTAGTATGGCTGATCAATTTGTTAAATTTTTAAAATTATCAAGTGAAGTTAAATTTAGAAAACCAATACCGAGTTTAAATTATTTATTAACAAGTTTAGGATGGAGACAGGATCATAATGGTTTTTCTCATCAGAATCCAAGTTTTATTTCAAATATGATACAAAGACATTTAGATTTTGTAAATGTTTATTTTCCTAGTTGTCCAAGCATGACAGCTTATTATTTAAAAAAATCATTAGAATCCAAAAATAAAGTTAATATTATTGTTGCTGGAAAAAGAGATTTAATTCAATTTTTATCTGATGATACTGTTGAAGAACAAGTTAAAAATGGTGCTTTAATATGGGATGAATATTCAAGTAAAAATTATGATATAGTTTTATCTTCGGCAGGAGATTATTCAACTCAAGAAGTTATTGCTGCAATCAAATTATTAAATAAAGAGATAAAGGAATTAAAAATAAGATATATTAATGTAAGTGATTTAAAATTTTTAAAAAGTAAAAAATTAAATAGTTATTTTGGTTCAACTAATCCTATTATTTTTAATTTTCATGGTTATCCTGAATTAATTAAAGCATTAATTGATGATAATAATATATTAAGTAGAATTAATATTAATGGTTATATTGAGGAGGGGACAACTACAACTCCGTTCGATATGCAAGTTAGAAATAAAACTAGTAGATATCATATAGCAATTCAAGCTTTAGAATTAGTTAATACTATAAATAATTCAAAAAAATCTAAATTAATTTTAAAATATAAAAAAGTATTAGATGAACATAAAAAATATATAATTAAATATGGTTGTGATATGCCAAATTTAGATCAGTGATTTTAATGGACTCTTTTTTAATTATTAATTCTGGAAGTTCTTCAATTAAATATGAGATTTTTGATATGAATTTAAATTCATTATATTCTGGTTCAATTAAAAAGATTAATTCTATATTTAGTAAGCTGAAACAATATAATATAATTGCTTGTGGTTATAGAGTAGTTCATGGTGGAAAATTTACTAAACCAATTATTATTGATAATAAAGTTATTTCTTATTTGGAATCGATTAATGATTTAGCTCCATTACATAATCCGAAAACAATTTCAATAATAAAAATATTAAAAAAAACATTTAATAAAATAAAACATATTGCAGTTTTTGATACTGCCTTTCATTCTACTATTCCAAAACAAAATTATTTATATGGTATTCCTTATGTTTTTTTTTCAAAATATAATATTCGCAAATATGGCTTTCACGGAATTAGTCATAAATATTTATCTGATTATGGTATTAAATTATTAAAGAAAATTAAAAAGCCATATTCAAAAATAATTACTTGTCATTTGGGAAGTGGTTCAAGTATTTGTGCTATTAAAAATGGTAAATCATATGACACTAGTTTAGGTTTTTCTCCTAATGATGGATTAATTATGGCAACTAGATCTGGTGATATTGATCCAGGTATTATTTTTTATATGAATAAAAAATTAAAATATGGTATAAATAAAATACGAGATATATTAAATAATAAAAGTGGTTTATTGGGTTTAGCGAATTCATCAAAAATGGAAGTCTTAGTTAATTCAAAAAATCAAAAATCAAAATTAGCAATTGAAATGTTTGTAAATCATATTGTTAATTATATTGGCTCATATTATGCAAGTTTAGGAGGTTGTGATGCAATTATTTTTTCTGGTGGTATTGGAGAGGTAGAATATAAAGTTCGTCAAATGATAATTAAAAAATTAAATCATTTGGGTTTTATGATTGACAATAATAAAAATAAACAAAAATTGATTGATTCTAATTTAATTTCTAATAATAAATCAAAACCTATTTTTGTAATGCACACTCACGAAGAATTAGAAATAGCTAAAAATCTATTAAAATTTAAAACAAAAGGTATTTAAATAACTCTTGATGGGTCTATTAATGGAAATTAATTATCAAGAATTAAAACAAGTAGTTGAAAATATTAAATTTGAATACTATGAACATTTCTCTTATAATGGATTAGGATATATATTATTTCCCTGTGAGTATACAGAAGAAGAAAGATTAAATGGAGACTGTCCTTTTTTTTATATAAATTCTGATCTTGCAGATTTGGACATTTATTTTGCAAATAATTTTATGGATCCTAAATTTAATAAGCCAATTTTATTACATGAAATTTTAGAGGCTAGTTTACTAAATATTTTAGATGGAGATTATTCAACTAGTTTAAATAAAGCTCATGAGATAGCAAATAAATTTGATGATAAATATGCAAGAGAAATTTTTGATGATAAAACTTATGAAGATTATTGTTCTTTGAAAAAGAAAATGGATGAATTAAGTTCTAATAGATCTCAAAATTAATATTTTCTTTTGAAATTCCTTTTTCTTTAAATGAATCTTTTAAATTTTTAATGAATTCTAATTTTCCACACATGTAAATATTACTATTTGTATAATCAATATTTAAATCTTCTAATGTTGAAATAGTTATTCTATTAAAAATAGTTTGACAATTTGTTACTTTTTTATTTATTTTTGTTAAACTAAAAATTAAATTAATTTTATCTTTACATAATTTTATGATTTCATCTTTGTAAGTAATTTCTTCTTTATTTCCATATATTAATGTAATTTTTTTATTTAAATAAATTTTATTTTTAACTATAGATCTCAACATTGACATTATTGGTGTAATCCCACTTCCAATTGCAAGTAAAACTATATCTTTTTTATTTTCTTTTAATACAAATTTTCCGTATGGACCTGTTATATTAATTGTGTCTCCTATTTTTAATTTACTTAATGCTAAACTTACAGTTCCTTCATTTTCTTTTTTAACACAAAACTCTATATACTTTTCATTTCTAATTGAACTTACACTATACGCCCTTTTAATTGGCATACATAGATCTTTTTTTAATTTATTATCATAAGTAATTCCACTTATTGATAACATAAAAAACTGTCCTGGTTTATATTCGACATTTTCATTACATTTAACTTTAAATACAAATATATCTGATGTTTGATATTCAAATGAAATAACTTTACATGTAGTTTTCATATTAAAATAAAAATAGTATTAATTTAAAAAATTATATTAAAAAATTATTCTTGAGAAACTTTTTCTTCAGAAGATTCATCTGTTTCTTGTTTAGTTTGATGTTCAAGAATTAAAATTTCAAATTTTAATGTTTTACCTGCTAATGGATAATTCATATCTAATTTTACTTTATCTTCTTTAATTTCTAAAATTTTACTTGGAAATTCTTGTCCTTTTCCATCTGATAATAAAACCATATCGCCTTCTTTTGCATTTTCAGGTAAATTTTCATTTGGAAATTCCATTTTTAATTCTTCTTTATATTCACCATATCCTTCTTCGGGTGAAACTGTTACTTCGAATTTATCTCCTTTTTCTTTTCCAATTACTGAATTATCAAATCCTTTAATTACTTGACCTGCTCCCACTTCGAATACTAATGGTTTTTTATGATTTTTTGATGAATCGAATACAGATCCGTCTTCTAATGTACCAGTATATTCTACTCCTATTCTATCTCCGTTTTGAATTGCCATAGTTTTGAAAGAAAAATTTACTTATTATAAAGTTAATTGTTATATATTGTGGTTTAGTGTCGTATTACCGCCAATCTAGCTTTTTTGGACAAATATCATTAACAAAACAATTATTACATTTTGGATTTGGTGCACTACAAAATTCTCTTCCAAAATCAATTAATAAATGAGAAAAAATAATCCAATTATTTTTTGGCACAATTTTACATAAATCTAATTCGATTTTTGGGATGTTTTTATTTTTTGTCAATCCTGTTCTATAACTAATTCTACTAACATGAGTATCAACTACAATTCCTGCTGCAATATTATAATAAACTCCTAAAACTACATTTGCTGTTTTTCTTGCAACTCCTCGTAATTTTAATAATTCTTCCATTTTATTTGGAACTTTACCATCAAAATCTTCTAAAATTTTAATTGCACTCTCTTTTATTGATTTAGCTTTTGATCTAAAAAATCCAGTTGATTTAATATCAATTTCTAATTCTTGTATAGGAACATTTGCAAAGTCAATTATGCTTGTATATTTTTTAAATAATTTTTCTGTTACTTTATTTACTCTTTCATCAGTACATTGTGCAGATAAAATGGTTGCAAAAAGTAATTCATAATCATTAGAATAATTTAAGCTACATTTTGTATTTGGATATTGTTTTTTTAGTCTGATAATAAATTCTTTAAGAAAAACCTTTTTATTATATTTCATATTAATAATCTAATTAAAGATTTAATAAATTTAGTTATATAATTTGATATTAAAAAATAATAATATTAATCTATTAAAAACAAATGATGTTTGGAATATATATTTTACATTTTAGTCTCATTTATAAAAATAACTCTTCAGTAATGAATATGGGTATGTTTGATGGAATTTATGTCTTATTTGGGTCAAAAGAAGGCAAAAGATTAGATTCAATGAATGAAGATAAATTAGAAAATTTTGGATTAGTTTTTTCACAGCGTGAAAATTATGATCAACTTTTTAATGAATATTCTACATTTTTGAAAGAATGTAAAAGAGTTAAATTAAAAAAAAATCTTACTGATTCTGATGTATTTAACGTATTTCATTTATATTCAAAAATTCAACCTGAATTATTATACATGAAACATTATACTGAGTGTCAATTTTTATTAGATGAACATGAAATTGAATTAAATAATTTAGATTTTGATTTTGGTAGATCTATTCTTTTAAGAAAATTATGTGTTGATGAACAATCAAAATTACCTAGAGCTTTTTATATTGAATCATATGCTCAAAATTATTTATATATTAATTTAGATGAAGAATTAAAATCAATGGGAGATGATTTAGAAAATGTATTAACTTCTAAATTTGAAATTGAAAATTCATTAGCTAATTTAAAAAGAAACAAACCTTCACCGATTGAAAAGAGTGTTATATTTCACCAAATTCAAAATGTTTATGAGAATCAAGCAGGTATTGCACAAACTTATTTAGAAGATAGTTTTAGTTTTATTGGGGAGATTGAATCAGAAGACAAAAATCCTTTTGGTTTAGTTTGGTCACTTGAATCAATATTAAATTCTAAATTAAAAAATGTAGTTAGTGATGCTGATTTAATTAAAGAAGAAGAAAATATATTTCATGCATTAAATAATTTTTATGAAAATATGAGATCTTCAATTACTGAATATAAAAATTTTGTTTTAAGTTTTTCATCTGATTATTTAGATGCGCAAAACCTTAACAAAAGATTATTAGATTCTAATTTATTGAGTATTTTATGTAGAACATTTGATTATGCTAGTGAAAATTTTCTTTATGCTATAGTGAAAAATGAATTATATTCAAAAATAGATGCAGAGGCTAGTAATAGTATGAGATATTTTGCTTTTAATTTAAGTAGAATAGAATCAACAGATTCTAGTGAAGCTCAATCTGGAAATAATGATATTGTTGAATCTAAGTCTTTGAATGATAGAGGGATTTTTGTTAAAATTAATGTTCCTAATCACAAATATACTGGACGTATTGCAAGAGTAACAGATTTTGATGGTTTTAGAACAACTGTTAAATACAGATCTACTAATGGTGTAAAAAAACTTTATTTATATCCTAATGAAGTTGAAGTAATTACTACAAATGTTCCTGGTAGAGATTTAAGAAAATCCAATATTAATCCTGATTTAGATAGAGGATTTAAATCTAAAAGACTTCCAAGTAATGATGAAATTGAATTTATTAAGGCATTGAAAGAAAGTAAACAAATATCTGATAATTTTTTTATGAGTGACATTGATTTGGATGATATGAATTTAGATATGACATTGTTTGGTAAAAATGGCTTATTAAGTAACTTTAATGATTTTACTGATTATTTAGTTTCAAATGTTGATAATGAAAAATTCAAAGCTGAATTTTTAAGAAGAACTAAAGAATTTTCTAAATCTATTGTTGATATTTTAAAATTTGAAGAACCTAATATTTCAAGTAATAATGTTTCAAGTGAGAATCTTTCAAGTGATACTATAATTGAAATTGAAGCGAATTAAGTCAAATTTATAAATTTTAAATAATTCTAACTTGCATGTATATAAATGAAGTAAATAATAATCCGTATATTCCATTAGTTAAGAGTAAAAAAAGAATTACTGGTATTGCAAGTTCAAAAAAAACGAATGCAATTAATGAAGAATTAGATTTAAATAAAAAAACTTTACCATATTTAGTTAATCCAAAACCTAAATTTGATTATACAAAAGGAAATATTATTGATGTTTATGCTTAATTAATTTTTCACGTTTAATTTCATTTTGTAATTTTTTTGTTAAGTTTAATGTTTGATTTAAATTTTCATTAATTGTTGTTTTAACTTTTTCAAATGCATTTAATATATTAGATCCATTAAGTCTATATCCATTTAGTATTTTTTTAGTATTATTTTTTACTATTACATAATTTTGTTTTACAATAAAATTTAATTCAATCCATCTAACTAAATATTCATAAAAAGTTTGTCTTGTAATGCCAGCATGTATTGCCATTTCTTCTACACTCATTAAAGCAATATGTGGTTGTTGCATTTTGTTTGATAATTTACTTCGTTCATATAATTCTAATAAAACTTTATTCATATTTTTTGTTGATCCACTTTTTCTTGGAAGTAATCCAATTCGAGATAGAATTGTATTTGCAATTTCAGTACTATTAGAACTATTGGATGGAATTTCATTTTGTAAAACTATTTTCATATAATTAGAATGTGTTTGTATTATAATAATTAAATCTAAGGTTAGTATTTACATTTGTATTTTTTGATTAAAGATTATAATATATAATTATTATTAAGCAAAACTTTTTCCACAACCGCATTCTTTAGATGAATTTGGATTAATAACTTTAAAACCAGCACCTTGAAGTGCATCAATATAATCAATTAAACTTCCCTTTAATACATCATAACTATCTTTAGCTACAAAAATTTTCACATTTTCTTGATCATAAACAAAATCATTTTCTTTTGGTTTTTCTTCAACAGATAAATCATATTTAAATCCACTACAACCGCCTGTAATAACTTCAATTCTTAAACCATGATTATTTTTACTTTCATTTTGCATTAATTGTTTTAATTTATTAATTGCATTTTGAGTTAATGTAATTTTATCAGTTCTATTTTCTATATAATCATTACAAGAAGTAATTAATTTTTCAACAACATTATTTTCTAATCCATGACCTTTTGCACCTTGTTCTAAAGTTTCCCAATTAGACGAAGAACAAGAAGTACAATGTAATCCAAATGATTCTATAATTGGTACAATTTGTGGATACTTTTGAATTAATTCTCCAATAGATTCTTTTCCAGTTATTTTAGTCATATTATTAGGTTATTCTAATTATTTATTAAGCTTTATTGTTGTAATATTCTTTAACTGCATATTTATATCCTAATTTTTCACAAAATCCAACTAATTTGGAAACTCTATTAAAATTAGGTTCAAGATTTTTTTTTTGACAACTTTTAATATATTTTGAAGCAATTTTATATCCATCAAAACCAGAAATATATTGTTTAACACCTAAAAAAGTTAATAATAATCCACCAGGTGGTGCATCAAAACCAATTAGTGTAATTAGGCCTGCAGTAGTTAAGAAATTCGCATCTGGGGACCTTTTTATTGATTTAATTATACTTTCTAATGCTTCCATGTCAAATTAGAAATTGGTTCATTTATAATAATATCTCACCTAAGGATTTTAGTGTATATAATTCACTGTGTGTTGTAACTATTGCTAAGTGATTACAAAATGGTAATTATTATAAAGGCTAAATGATTTGTCTAAATATGGCTAAAAAATTAGGTGTATTAATATTAACAATTTTAATACTGGGTTCAATGTTAATCACAGCAACAAATGCTATAGAATTAGAATTGTATAAATCTAAAGTTCTATACGGTAGTGATAAAAAAACATTAATTGATAATTTAGAAATTGATGTTTTTCCAAATGAAAAAATTAGCATTGAAACTCAGGTTAAAAATTTATTTAGTAGAAATAGTGATATTGAATTTAATACTATAGATATTGTTTTTTCGATACCTGATTTAAATTTAGAACAAAAAAGAAATTTTGAATTGGAAAATGATCAAAGAAAAAGTTTTACTTTAGATTTAAATATTCAATCAAATACTTTTGAAGATAAATATAATGCTGAATTATTAATAACAGCTACTGATAGTTTGGATACTTTACATACAGACAAAATTAATTTTGTAATTAAGGTAGAGGAATATAAACATAAAATATCAATTTTATCTACAAAAATTAATAATGATATTTACTTTTGTCAAGAGCCAATTACTATTGATGTTAATTTAAAAAATATTGGAAAGTATAAAGAATACAATATTAGATCTGAATTAACAATTAATGATTTAGTATTAAATAAAAATATCAATGAACTTGATTTACATAATATAGAAAAAATAAGTTTTGAATTTGATAAATTAAATTTTGATTCAAATGTAGTTTTAAAAATTTATAATGAATTTGATGAATTATTTGATCAGAAAGAAATTTTTATTGAAAAAAGTTTATGTGATATTAATTTAAATGAAAATCAATTAAAACAAACATTAGATTTACAAAATAATGATATTATTTTAACTAAATATAAAACTGAATTATTAAAAGCAGATTTGGAAAAAATTAATACTGATAATTATATCGAATCAAATAATAATATATTTGTTTTAAAATTATTATTATTTATTATGATATTTAGTTTAATTTCTTTAGTTAGTGTTATTTTTATTTATGGATATTTTTAATTAAATTTTTTTAAAATTAATAAAAATATGTTTATGATAGATTAGTCTACCTTAGTAACAATTCTTAATTTTTTTAATAAAAAAAAATGAAAATCGATGCAATTAGTAATGTCTTTGAATAAAATATGAAAATGGATATTGGTAATGGCATGCTAAATACCTCGCAAAAGCTTGGTAATTGGACACCCATCCCATCAAACGGGTCTTCTTCCCGCTCCTATGATCTCTCTTTTCGGTCATTGCTTCGTGCTTAGATGCTTTCAGCACTTATCAACTAATGCGTAGCTGCTCAGCATGCCTTGTCAGACAACTGATACACCAGAGGCATCGGCAACTCGTTCCTTTCGTACTGGAGCTCCCTTAATCTCAGAGATCCCACACTTCTGGTAGATATTAAACCAACTGCTTCACAGCGTTGTGAACCCAGCTAACATCCCTTTTAATGGGTGAACACCCCCACCCTTGGCCGCTTCTGCACGGCCAGGATAGAGAGAGCCGACGTCGATGTAGCAAGCCTCGCCGTCGATACGAACTCTCGGGCGAGACAACTCTGTTATCCCCGGAGTAACTTTTCAGTAGTTCCCGAGCCTCAACAAGAAGCTGCGGGAGTTCTCTAAACCACACTTTCGTGAATGGATTTCGTTCTGTTTGAAATCCACTAAGGCAAGCTTTTGCTTTTGCACTCTACATCCGATTTCCGACCGGATTGAGCTTACCATAGGGCACCGTCGATATCTTTTCGACGGTGTGCCGTCCCAGCCAAACTGTCCACCAATAGATGTCCCAATAAATTGGTTAGCGATGTAAAAGTTGTAAAAAAGTGTCTCATGGACGCCTAAACGAATACCTTGCGATACTCACCTCAAACAGCTACTTTTTACCCTGCACAACACCTTTCACACCACAACTACAGGCTACAGTAAAGTTTCACGGGGTCTTTACTTCCCACCAGAAGTCTCTGGCCTTTGCACCAGAACAAATGTTCGGAGGGTTCATTGTAGGGACAGCGGAAGTCTCGTTACGCCATTCATGCAGGCCGTCAATCAAACGGCAAGGCATTTCGCTACCTTAAGAGAGTTATAGTTACCCCCGCCGTTTACCAGCTCTTCATCCCGTTGAAACAGGACTTAAAGTACTGGCACTGGGCAGACGTCACCGGCTATACACACGTTTACACGCTAGCAGCCGGTTAAGTTTTTGTTAAACAGTCGGACCTCCTTAGTCACTGCGCCCTGAAAATGCATACATAAGCACACAAAATCAGGGACCCCTTATACCGAAGGTACAGGGCCAATATTGCCGAATTCCCTTACAATGATTATTCCCTTCACATCTTAGGCTTCTCACCTAGGGGCACCTGTGTCGGTTCTTGGTACGAATTATTAAGATTTTTTCTAATTCCATTTTCATGGGATCGAGGCATCAACACAATATTACTGAAGTAATACTGTTCACAAACTTAATCTTTTTCTCGTCATTGTAACACTCCAAAGACTTAATTTGTTTAAAAACCTTGATCAGTTTCGCATCTAGCCCCAACCGTCTGAAATTAGACTTGTGTTGCCACGCATACTTAATAAGTACAGGAATATTAACCTGTTTCCCTTTCGCAGTATATCCAGTTAGGAATCTGCTTAGGATCGACTAACCCACTGCTGATTTACAGTGCAATGGAACCCTTGCCCTTTCGATGATGATGATTCTCACATCACTCTGATCCTACTATCGCCAACATTCTTATTATTACTCGGTCCACCCCTTTTCACAAAGAAGCTTCTGCCCAAGCAATACACCTAGCTACCACAATAATTACATTAATTATTGCCTTTAGTATCGGTAATCAGTTTAGCCCCGTCCGTTTTCAGGACCCATAAACTTGATGAGTGAGCTGTTACGCTATCTTTAAAGGATGGCTGCTTCTAAGCCAACCTCCTCACTGTCTATGTTTATGGACACCTTTCACCCTTTAACACTTAACTGATATTTAGGGACCTTAACTAAAGTGTGGGTTGTTCCCCTCTCGGGAATGAGGCTTACCCCCATCCCCCGTTTACAATCGTCTACGGCGTAATGCCATTTAGAGTTGGACAAAAAACCGAAGGCTCTCGCCCCCTAAATCTCAAATCCGTATCTTTACCGACACCACTACCTCGGATTGCACTTGACTAAGGCCAATTTCGCTAGGAACCAGCTATAACCGGTCTCGATTGGCTTTTCACCCCTATACCCAAGTTATAAGAGTACGTGCTCGTAACAACTCTTCAGGCCTCCACGAACAAAATTGTTCGCTTCACCTTACTCAGGCATAGCTCGACCGGCTTCGGGTCGTATCCTCATGACTATAGGCACTTTAATACCTCCATTCTCACTTGCGTTGCAATGATTTCGGTTTCCCTTCGAATACTCTTTTACAGATTATTCTTGCCATAAAGATACACTCGTTGGCGCGTTTTTCAAAACGCACGATGCAACCCCTTAGGGCCGCATCCCACTATAACCAATAGATTTCAGGTCTTTTCACACACTATTACGTGTACTTTTCAGAATTCCCTCACGGTACTATACGCTATCGGTCTCGAGGAGTATTTAGCGTTAGGAATTGTTGCTTCCCACATTCACGGCAAATTTCCAATTACCGCTACTCTATGACTGTTCTAAACGGCCGGTTGATTCACATTTACGGGGCTATCACCCTGTATCGCATAACTTTCCAGAAAATTTTAATTTACTCAACTACGGCCAAGTACAGCCACCCACATCCGCGATATGTTTCCATATCCCATTCAGGTTGCGCTGTTCTGCTTTCAGTCGCTCTTACTTACAGAATCGCTTTTGCTTTCTTTTCCTGTAGGTACTAAGACGCTTCAATTCCCTACGTTCTCTTGCCTTTCGGCATTTAATGGGAATCCCATTCAAATATTTCCGGTTCAAAACTTACGTGCAGCTCGCCGGAACTTAATGCAGCTTGTCACATTCTTCATAGACTCTCGAGCCAATCCATCCCTCTATTGGCGTAAGGATCATATTTTATTTAACCTAGATTGTTCTAGTTCAAAGACATTACCTATGCATCGATTTCATCAGTATGAAAATAATAAATATTTATACCTCGTCATTCTTACCATATCTTTTGCCATATGATAATTTTGTAATTTGTTGAATATTATTTTTTTAATTTGAAAGTGGAGTCGTCGGGATTCGAACCCGAGGCCCCCTGCTTGCAAGGCAGATGCTCTACCAGGCTGAGCTACGACCCCGTTCTGAATATAAATGAAAAAAGTAAGTGAATGATATAAAATAAAAAAAAAGGAGGTGATCCAGCCGCAGGTTCCCCTACGGCTACCTTGTGACGACTTAACCCTCCTCACTAAGCCTGAGTTCAATTTAGTCAAAAAAACTGAATTTCACCCAAACCCAATTCGGATGATGTGACGGGCGGTGTGTGCAAGAAGCGTTGACGTATTCACCGGAATATGATAAAATCCGATTACTAGGGATTCCACCTTCATGTGGCTGAGTTACAAACCACAATCCGTACTGAGACATGGTTTATGGGATTAGCTTCACCTTTCGGTGTTGCATCCTTCTGTCCATGCCATTGCAATGCACTTATAGCCCAGGAGATTCGGAGCATACAGGCCTATCGTTGCCTACACCTTCCTCTGCGTTTCCACAGCAGTCTCTCCACTGTGCTCGCTCAGGACGTATCCCGCGTTAGCAAGTGGAGATATAGGTCTTGCTCGTTTACAGACTTAACTGGACACCTTACGGCACGAGCTGACGATGGACATGCACTACCTCTTGGCCCATCGAGTAAAGACTTTAACTTGACTTTCATCTTGCCATCGCCCCTGGTGAGATTCTCCGCGTGGATTTGGATTAAATAGCACATTTCACCCCTGGTAGCGCTTCCCCGCCAATTCCTTTAAGTTTCAGTCTTGCGACCGTACTTCCCAGGCGGTGAGTTTAACGCCTTCGCTAAGAAACTGCATATCCTCTTGAGATATGCAACACCAAACTCACAGCGTTTACGGCCAGGACTACTCGGGTATCTAATCCGGTTCGCTCCCCTGGCTTTCGTCCCTGACTGTCGGATGTGTTCTAGCTAGACGCTTTCGCCACAGGTAGTCTTACGAGGATTATCACATTTTACCGCTCCCCCCATAATACTTCTAGCTCCTCCCACTCCCTAGTAAAGTAGTGTCCTAAGCAATTCGATGAATTAAGTCCATCAATTTCACAAAGGATTTACTAAACCAGCTACGGACGCTTTAGGCCCAATAATACTGATTGCCACTAGTGGCGCTGGTATAACCGCGGCTGCTGGCACCAGTCTTGCCCACCACTTATTCTACAAAGAATTTACCTTTGTAAAAAGCCCATGCATTACATGAGCACTTCGAGTCCCCTTATCACACTTTCGTGCATTGTAAAGAATTCTCGCCTGCTGCACCCCGTAGGGCTGGATCCAGTGTTTCAGTGATCCTCTCAGGGCAACCTCTCTCAAGGCCCTTACCGATCGTCGCCATGGTGGGCCTTTACCCCACCATCAAGCTAATCGGGTGCTGACCCATACTTAGGCGAAAAACTTTGAGAAATTAATCATTCCAGAATAAATTTCCTATAGGGTATTACCCTCAGTTTCCCAAGGCTATCCCCTACCTAAGTGCAGGTTATCAACATGTTACTGAGCATGACGCCGGTGGTTCCGAAAAACCCCCTTGACTTGCATGGCTTAGTAGAACTCGAAAAGCAGCAATCTCTCGCAGGATCAACGAGTACTAATTTTTTAAAGATCCTTGAAGTACAATCGCATTATTTTAACTTATTAGAATTGACTTTGCACAATATAAAACGTCATCACAAAGATTCTGTTTTATATCATTCACTTACAAATTAAAAATTGAATATTTTTAATACAAATAAATAGTAAATATTTATTTTATTTAAATAACACATTTAGTGTTGGAGGCAATTGGTATAGTTTTGAGAAATCCTCCTGTTTATAAAACTTTTCGTTTGAATAATTATTTTAATTATTAATATGATTTTCTAACTTTAATTTTACCACTATCACTATTTAATCGAATAACTTCAAATACCATTTTTTCACCTATTGGTCTATATACTCTATATAATGAATCATATTCAAATCCTTTTAGGTCTAATTCTTGTTCATGTTTATATGTATTTATTTCTATACTAAATGGTTTAGTTATTTCAATATCTATATTTTCTGTTGATTGTATAAATCCTGGATTGCATACTTTTCCACTTACGTTTCTAGCTCCAGTAATTACAATGTTTAAATTTTCAGTTAGAAAACTATTTGGAAATGTAATATAATCTTCAGTTTCAACTTCATTAGTTAAAATTATTTCACCGTCTGACTTATGCATTGAAATTGAATCTCCAAAGTCAAATTTATCTGAAACTTTTAATTTTAAATCTCCATATAAAAATATATCTGCTTGTTTTACTCCATTAATTGATTCTGCATTTTTAAAATATTCTGGATAATATTGTATAATATGTTGTTCTGCCATTGTAAAATCTCTATTAGTAATATATTCACCTTTTTTATATTGATTCCCAGTTTGTTTATTTGTTAAAAATTCATCTAACATTTTATGTTTACCATAATTATCTGATATAAATTTTTCCTCGAAAGCTCCTATTTTAGAATAGCCTTTACCATAAATTAATGTGTGCAGATCTTTTTCTATTCTTTCGACAAAATTTCTGGATTTTTCATTTTTTTGAATTTTGTTACAAAACGCTAAAATTCTTTCTAATATCATACGGTGTAGAATTCAATTAATATTTATAATTGTTTGTTTTTGTTATTACTTATTAGTTACATTTATTTTTAATTTTTGTTGTTTTTCACTAAATATTTCATATTCTTCTTCAGGTGCATTAATTCCTTTTCTTAAATGTAAAACTTCAAAATCATTATTTTGATCTTTTTTTTGAATCAAATGTATTTTTCTTAAATTATGTAAATGTAATAATGGCATGAATGTAAATATTTTATCTTTTTTAGTTGCAAATTCATTTTCTGGTAATAATTGTGAAAAGTTTAATTTTTCATCATTATTATTTCTTATTTTTCTATAAACATCTTTTATTAATAATGAAATATCCATTTTTTTTAATGGAATATGTACTCTTTTAACTTTTGGAATTATTTTATGCATAAATTTATTTTTAACTTCTAAAGTTTTACCAAGTGCATCAATTAGATCATAAATACTAACTCTTCTTTCTCTTGGTTGTGGAGTTCTTGGAAATAATTTTTTTTGAATTTCTTTTGCTCTTATTTTATTTGTATTATCAATTTCTGAATCATCTTCTTCATATGTTTCATTTGTTCCATTAATATTGTCAAATAAATTATCTAATCCTTTAAGGCCGTTTTCAAGTAAATATTTTGATTTAATTTTAAGTAAAAGTGCACAAGCATAAACAATTTTTCCAGAAACCATTAAATTTGTTTCTTTTAATTTTAATACATTTTTAACAAATTTATCACATAATTTTGCTATATCAATATTCCAAGGATCCATTTCCTCTTGTCTAACTAAATCATATAACATACCTTGCCAAGATATATCATCTTCTTTCATAATTAGCTCATATACTTGCTCTTGTATCATATTTAGTTAATTATAATGATCTTTATAATGTTTTTCTATATATATTTTAGAATTAGTTAATTGTAAAAAAAAATAAAAAATTAAAGAGCGTAGTCAACGCTCATTTCTTTACTACCTGTTTTATATAAACTAAAACCAGCAACGATTATTACAAGATTTTTAATCATGTAAACAATGCCTGCACCTGTTAAAAGTGAAGTCACACCGTCCCAAGCAGTAAATAATGCCACTAAGGTTATTATTGATGCCAATAAACCTGCATATCTTGTAAATAATCCAAGAATTAAACAAAACCCTAATACTAAGTGTACGATAAATGCTAATTGAAATAATGTTGGTGACGCATTTAAACTTGCAAGAACTGAACTAAAGAATTCTTGAAATCCATTATTTAATGCTAATAAAAGGCCTACCCATAAAAAGTAAACTCCTAAACCTAATCTTAGTGCTAATGCTCCTACTTCATATCCATTACTTGGTGAAGCCGGTTTACTGCTTTTTCTTGCAGGTGGTTTAGCTCTTGATTTTGAACTTTTTGACACAGCTTTTCTTGCTGGAGCTTTTTTTGAAACCCTAGCTGAACTTCTTTTCGCTGGTGCTTTTTTTCTACTTGATCTGCCTGATCTTTTCGAAACTTTTTTTTTAACAGCCATTTTAATCCTCTTTTTCATAATTAGAATAATGCTAATTGCATACTTTCTTATTATAGAATGAGTAAATTTGTTTTATAAACATATCGTATGTTATATGAATATTAGATAATAATTATTCTAATGATACTATAATTGGTAAAAAAGTTCTAACTCTTGTTTAATTGCTGGAATTTGAATTGTAGGTATTTCTTTTGATTGAAAGAAATTTCCAGATTCATCTACCATTGGCATTCCACCCACATTAAATTTATTAAAACCATCAAAAATATAAATTGATTTTAGACAAGTAATGGTATAGTTTAATTCAGGATTAAATTTTAATTCAAATGGTACTCCACAATCTGTAATTATATAAGAAAGGTTAAATACTATTGAATATTTTTTATCTGATGTTGATAATTCTATAAAATGTTGATCTTTATCCAATTCATAGCGTTTTTTATCTGCTTCTATCAATTTGTTTAAATCTGAGATTCTACCTATTTTTTGTTCTTCAATAAAATTTAATATTTCTTTTGAAAATAACTGAATATCATTTTTTTCTAATAACATATTTTCTAATAACATAATTGATTTTTTTTTAATTTTTATTTAAAAATATATGTGGTTTAAACTATATTATTATTCTAATGGAAGTCCATCCCAATTTTGAATTTGATTCATATCAGTTTCTTGAGGATGTGATTTACTCGAATTATACATTGTTGGTGTTGAATTTGTTTTTACAATTTTTGCATCATTATGCATTTGAATTCCTGCAAACGCAGAATCTATTGTAGACATGGATGCTGATTTAGCAAATGCATCTGCTTCAATTCCAGTTTTTGGTGCTCTCATTGGCATTGCAAAAAAATCCCAAACTTTTTCTAGCATATCTCCACCTTCATATGCTTCACTATTTAATGCTAGAAAACCTTCTGTATTATTTGAAATTATTTTTACTGCTTCTTTTATTGGGTGAATTCCTTGTCCTAAATCTACATGTGTATGTCCCGTAAAACCGTCAACAATGTGCATCCCCCCATACATATCTTCTTTACTTGTATCTTTTACTTGATCAATATACCATTTTTTAAAACGTTTAATTTTCTGTTTTGATGTTTCATTTGGTTTATCTTTCATATTTGCAAACCACATACCCATATGTTGTGTATCGAATGTTGAACGAATATGTTGTTTTGCTTTTTTGAATGCTTCCTTATAATTTTTACATTTACCTGATTTTAATAATTCATTTGTAAATTTTTGTCTTGCTGCAATAATCAATTTTTTCATTTCTTGAGGGTGTGCCCCAAAACCATTATCTGGAAAAATATTTTCTGGTGCTAAAAAAATTGGTTTTTCAATATTTTTATTTTCATCAGTTTTTTTCTTTGCATATTTTGCTAAATCCACTAAAGAATTTACTGACTTTTCAAATCCAAATTCTTCTCCACTTTTTACATTATTTATATCTTCAAAAATTCTTTTTTTTTGTATATGTGACTCGCCATATTTTTGTTCAGTATCTGATAACATTACTGTTGCTTCTTTTAATTTATAATTATAATATTCAGATTCACTAATTTCTCCTAGAAATTCTAAATCAGGATATATTTTTTTCATTCTTTTATTTTCTTCTTTAGTTAATTTTGTTTCAACTTGTAAATTTGCTTCATGTAATTTTTTAAATTCATTTTTTTGTGTACTTAATTGTTTTAATTTAAATTCTGTATATTCTAATTGAGAATTGATAGTATTGATTTCATTTTTTTTCAAATTAAATAATATGGATTGTGAAAAACTTGGATCAATTATTTTTTCTTCATTCTGGAATTTTTTATTTAATTCTTTTTCTAATTCTTTTTGATTAAAATCTTTTTTTAATTCATTCCAATTTTTTTTTTCTATTTTTACTTCAAATGGTTGTTTAAAATCATTTGATCTTTTTATATCTATATCATTAAATTCATAATTCTGTGGAACTGTTTGTGCTTGTTCTGTTCTTTTATCTACAATTATAAAATCTGAATTTTGTTTATCTTGACCTTGTGGTACAAATTCTATATCATTTCCTAAATTGTCAAGTTCAGACCAATTATGTCTTGCAAATTCATTTGTATGAAAAACAACTCCTCCTCCTTGAATGTCGGAATTAAAATCAATACCTTTTTTTATTTCGCTTAATTGATAATTTCTATATTTTTCACTAAATGTTTTATCTTGTGGATTAAAACCAGATAAATTTCCAACTTGTGATGGATTTACATGAACTCCCGTTACACACATTTTATTTAATTTTGTAAAATCTGATATTTGTTTTCTATGTTCAGTTCCTATTGATTCAATTCCTTGACCTGGTGCTTGTCCTGAAGCATTCGGTGTTAATTCTATTGATCTTGCACCTTGTTTTGCTGCATTTTCGATAGCAGAAATCATATTTTTTTCAGCACCGTGATCAACTACTGTTTTACCAATATCTTTTGTAGTTGCTAAATGTCCATGGTGAAAAAAAGGTTCACCATCATATAATTTTCTTTCATCAATTAATGGTTCATATTCAAATTTTTTATTTTTAATTAATGGATGTAAATTTCTTAACGGTTTATTTGTAAAAGGATCAGTTTTCATTTTGTGACATTTAAGTATATATAATAATTAATATTTTTTTGTTTAATAAAATAATAATTGATTTAATCTTTATTTCTGTCACATATTGGTCAATAAGAAAAAGAATATGACCCCTTTAGGGGCCATAGAATGCCTTAATCTCTTCAAATGTTTGATTATAAATTATCTTTTATAAAAAAAAGATAAAAAAAATAAAAAATAGGGTTCGATTTTCGATCGCTCTTCCTCAAGTTCTGACGTTAAGTTTTTAACATACTATCTATGTTAAATTTTTTGGCTGTGCTCTTTTCAGAACCTATAACAATTTTATATCCTAGCACTTCCCTTGATATATATTGCTTACTTTTCTTTACTTTGATATCCGATTACGATGACATCAATCGAGTCCTTAATATATTGTTTTATGCTCTAGTTTTTTTTATTTCCTAGTAAATGTAATTAGTCTGTATATTATTATATTTTTAATGAAATGTTATAACGTTGGGTATTTATTTTTTAATGGTTTTTATCAAATTTAACGTTTTAATTTGGTTTTAATAATAAATTATTAGGTATTGCATCTATACTAATCTAAATCAATACCGGAGAAACTCTTTTTGACTTCATCTATTTTATGATTAGTATATATATTTGTTTTTTCTTTTTCTATTTTTTCTTTGGATTGTTTGATTATTGTATCAATAAATGGAATTTTAATGGGAATTGCAAATTTTGCAAAATTACTTGATAAGATTGCTTCACCTCTATCTAATGATGCTATACTTCTTCCATCTTTACTTAAATCATGAGCTGCAGAATCAACAATAGCTTGTCTTTCTCCATGATTTTCAGTTCCCATTATAATTTTAGTATTCATATTTGCTAAAATTGTTTTTGGAATTAAACTTGGTAATTGAGTGATTGCAGTTAATCCAACTTTAAATTTTCTTCCTTCTCTTGCAATTGTATCAAAAATATTAGATCCTTTTTTTAATGCTTCATTACCAATTACTCTTGGAGCTTCTTCAAGGATAATATTTACTAATGGTTTATTGTCTAATTCCCCTAACATTTTATATGATTTGTATTTGGAAAATATTTCACTAACCACTAAAGAACCTATTAATATTTCAACTGCACTTGCAACTGAAGATGTGTCAATAATAATTGTATTATTATTTTCAATGTGATTAACTATATCTGAAATAAAACTTAAGCCTTCAATTTCTCCAATACTAAAAATTCCTTTAGAATATAATTTATCATTTTTATAATAACATGAAAATAAATTGGTAAACTTTCTTACAATTACTTTGTATGTATCTTCTTGAATTTTACTTTTTAATAAAAATGCCCTTATTGAATCTTCGTGATAGATTTCATTAATCCAGTTTTCTTTGTAATTAGAATAAATTAATTGAATTGCTTCCCATTGTGCATCTGATAAAGTAATTACTCCTCTTAGATGTAATGGTTGTATTAATTTTAAATTTATTTTCAGGCTATTTGCATTTATATTATAATTTACTTTATTATTAGAATAAAATTTCAAATAAGTTTTAGCCATATTATGATCTTTTAGGCCTAGTGATGTTGCACCAAAGTATTCATTGTGTGGATCTAAAACTAAATTTGAAACAAATGTTTTATCTAAGGAATCAAATAATAAATTTTTAACTAAATTACTTTTACCTTTTCCAGTTGTTGCTGTTATTAAAATGTGATGTGAATAAACATCTTTACCATCTAAATAAATTGGTACATTTAATTCTTTAGATCCAGTTCTTAAATTTCCAAATTTAATTGAATCATAATGTGATTCTTTTGAAAAAAAATCAAAATCATTTTCACAAACACGTCTTATATAATTAAACATTGATGGCATTACTTTACAAACATGTGATTTCCCATCACCTTCTATAACAATTAATGCTTGAAGATCTGCTGTAATATAATTCCGCAAATCATTTTCAATAATATTATGATCAATATCTTTTTCTAAATTAAGTCCTGATATTAATTCTAAATTTTGATCACTAATTTGTGAACTAAATGATAAATCAAAAATTCTATATATTATTTTTTTATTTTCAACTTCACAAATTAATAGCTCACCAATTTCAAAATTAGTTTTTGATTTTTGTCTAACTTTAATTGCAGTAAAATCTCCACCTATTATTTGTCCGTCTATATTATTATTATTATTATTATTTTCCATTTTAAAATTGTAAGTCTGTATATTCAAAATCAGGAATTTTAAATTCAACATTTCCTTTTTTTGGATGTTCAAATTTCATATATGTACATTTTAAATACATTTGTTCATTTAATATACAAAAATTTTTAGAATAAATTTTATCATTTAATATTGGATAACCAACGGAACTAATGTGAACGCGAATTTGATGAGTTCGCCCTTGTTTAGGATATGCATTTAATACAGTAAATGGATATTGATATTTAATATTTCCTTCATGTATTGTAAATTTATTAGTTTCAACAACTTCAAAATATGTTTCAGCTTCTTTTCCATAGGGATCAATAATAGTTTTTTTATTAGTTGTTTTTGAATTTATATCTTTTAATCTTTTATTAATTGTAAATTCTTTATTATTAATTTCTCCAATTACAATTAAATTATATTTTTTTTTAACTTTATTCCATAAAAACTGTTCTTGTAAATTTGTTAAAACATTTTTTTCTTTTGCAATAATACAAAGTCCACTAGTATCTCTATCTAATCTATTTACAATCCATAAATTTTCATCATATTTTTTTTTTAATAAATTAATTAATGTATTACCATGATATCTTCCAGTTGGATGCATTGGTAAATTACTTGGTTTATTAATTATTAAAAGAAATTCATCTTCATAAAAAATCGAATAATTTTTATTTACTTTAGGTTCATATGAATTTGGAAATTTTAATATTATTCCTTGATTTAATTTTACAGCAATATTTTCTAATTGCATTTTATCATCAATATTCAAATTACCTAATGCAATAAAATTTTCCCATTCTTCCCTTGAATAAAATTCATATTTTTTTAATAATAAATCAATTAAAAAAGTATTATGTTCATAAATAGAAATTTTAAATTTGATTATTCTATTATCATAATCTATCATGTTTTTTTACATTATAATTAATTTATAAACAATTTGCTATTATTATTGACTTTAAAATATATTTTTTAGTTTGGATAAAATAGAAAGTCTCTTAAATAATTTATATAAATCATTATTTAAGATATAAGAGGTATATTATGACTGAGAAACCAAAAGTAAATTTTAAATTTCATAAAGCAAGTGATGAATCTGAAGATTTAGAGAATAATGATGAAAATATAGAAAATAAGGAAACTGTAGAAAATACGCCAGTAAAAGAAAAAAGTACATTTATTGATAATTATAATAATAATGAAAACAATAATGAAAATAAAAATACATTAAAAAAAAGTTTATTTGTAATTTCTCTTATAATTTTGATTAGTTTTATTTATTTATTTACAAATCCAATTGTTGATGGAAATTCAATTAATCAAACTATTGGAAATGAAACTGGTCTAAATAAATCTGATGATGGGATTAAAGATTATGTATTAATTTTAGATGATGATATTGAAAGAGTTAAAATAACTGAATTTATTGACTTTCAATGTCCTGCATGTAAAGAATTAAATGATGATTTAAAACAATTTGAATTTAATTTTATTGAAGCAATTGAAATAGAATATGTTCAATTTCCTTTAGCTCAACATGAATTTGCAAAACAATTAGCTGAATATTTTATTTGTTTAGGAGATAATGAACTTGCAAAACAAGAATTTAAATCTAGAATGTTTAATAATCAATATGATTTTAGTGAAGAATTAATTCAAAAACAATTAGATAGAATTGATTTTGATAAAGATAAATTTAGTAAATGTATGGAATCTCCATCACTGCAAGCAGAATTATTTGATCATTCAATTAAAGCTAAAAATGTGGGTGTTAATGGAACTCCTTGGATTTTAGTAGAAGGTGAATATGTTGAACCTAATGTTGATACTATTAAAGAAAAAGTATTGAGTGCATTAAATCAAAAAAATATAACATATAAATTTATTTCACAAGCAGAACGTTTAAGATTAATAAAATTGGCAGAAATTAATTTAAAACAACAATTAAATAAAAGAATAGATGTTGCGGATTTAAAAGATATAGATCCTTTAATATCTATAGTAGTAATTACAACTGATAAATGTTTTTTTTGTGATCATGAATCTGTAATTAAAAATATTGAAGATTTTTATTTTCCAAATATAGTTGTTGAAGTAATTGATATGGAATCAGATACAGCAAAAACTATGATTAGTAGTATGAATTTAAAACATTTTCCTGCATATATTTTTGATAAAGCTGTAGAGAAAGCTGCAAATTTTAATGTATTTGAAAATTTCCTGTTGAAAACTACAGATTTCACATATATTTTAAGAGAACAATATCATAATTATGGATTAAGATATGAATGGCCTTTGTATCATTATTATCAAAATGAATGGGGAAATGTATCTAGTCCATTAAGGGTATATAATTATTTTAATTTTGAATGTGAACATTGTAAAAGTTTTTATGAAAATGTTGAATTAAATTTAGATGATAATTATGTCAATAAAATACATTTTTATGATAGATTTTTAGTTATTGATGAATTCAAAAATACAAAAATTACGATTCCAGCAGCAAAATGTTTTGTTAAATTAGGTGGGGATTTTAGTTTTTTTAAAGATGAATTATTTAAATTACAAAAAACATTAAAGAAAGAAAGTAAAAGAGCTGAGGCATATACTGATAAGGATAAACAATTTAGTTATTTAATGAATACATTAATACCTGAAATGCATTTTGTGCGTGCAAAAACTAATATTACTTTTGAAGATTTTAATACTTGTTTAAATGTAACCTTGTGGGAAAATGATGAATCTAATATATTAATTCAAAATAATCTTAGTGCTATTATGTCTGCACCTACAATTTTAATAAATGAACAAGTTATTCATGGTGCACCACAATCAGTTGATGATTTTCAATCTTTAATTAATAAATACATATTAAATGAAGTGGACTACAAATCAGTAATTTTTGATTAATTTTTTTTATTTTAAATATATTTTTAAATAACACTTTTTTGATTGATTTATGGTATTAAATTTAATAGGTATTGGAATTAATGATAAATTAGATATTAGTCTAAAAGGGTTAAATTTAATTAAAAATAGTGATGAGGTATACATAGAATATTATACTTGTTTAATTCATAATTCAATTGAAGAATTAGAACAATTATTTAATAAAAAAGTAAATGTTTTGTATAGGGATGATATTGAAAATAAAATTGAAGATTTAATATTAAATAAATCAAAAGAAAATAATATTTCTCTTTTAGTTATTGGAGATCCATTATCTGCAACAACACATTGTGATTTGTTAATGAGGGCAAAAGAATTACAAATTGAAACTAAAGTAGTTCATAATGCAAGTGTTTTTACTGCAATTTCTAAAACAGGTTTACAATTGTATAAATTTGGAAAAGTAACTTCAGTTCCATTTGAACAAGAAAATTATAAAATAACAACTCCAATAAGAATATATAATCAAAATCAATCAATTGATGCACATACTTTATTTTTATTAGATTTAGATCCACAAAATAATAAATTTTTAACAGCAAATCAGGCATTAAATATTTTAAAAAATTCTAGTAATAAACTATTAGATGAAGAAGATTTAGATTTTGAAATTAATGATGATACTAATATAATTGTTTGTGCAAGATTAGGTGCGGATGATGAAGTTATTAAATTTGGTAAAATTAAAGATTTAATTAATTTTGATTTTGGAAAACCCGTTCATTGTATTATTATACCTTCTAAATTACATTTTGCCGAAGAAGATTTTTTACATCAATTTGAAATTTAATTTTTATTAAAAAATATTAATTATTCTCTTCATTCATTAAACTTTCAATAATGTGTGCAAAAGCGGGTCTGCTTACTAAAATTCCGAATGTTAATCCTACAATAGTTGTTAATGCAAAACCAAATAATAATCCTGCACCAGCACTCATTAATACAATCATTGCAACAATTGTAGTTAAATAACTTGCACTAATTACTTTAAATGCATTTTTAATTTTTTGTTTCCATGATAATATTCTATTTCCAGTACCTTGTAAAATTTCTTGAATAATAACAATTTGATGATCCACTCCAGTACCAACTGCAATAACTATACCACCAATTGCAGCTAAATCTAAATTATTTCCAAATGCTGCATAAAATCCTAATAATATAATTACTTCAGAAATAGAAGTAAACAATAATGGAAGTGCAATTTTTAATTTTCTATATTTGATAAAGATAATTAAACAAACAACCAATATTGAAAGTAAACCTACATAAATTGCATTTTTAAAAAATTCATTTCCAAGTTTTGCAGACACTGGATTAATACTTACAATATTAAATTTTACAGGTAATGAACCCGTTTGTAAAATAGATTGAGTTTTTTTCATTTCTAAAATTGCATTATCTCTGGCAGTTAATTGATCTGGTCCTTGTCCACGACCTTGTATTGAAAGACTTGTTGTTCTTACACCTTTTAATCCAGCTGATATTGGTAAACTACTAGCTAAACTATTATCTAAATAAAAATCAATTGGTTTTGATAATTGTGAATCTACAATATCTAATTGTTTCATAACTTCATATTGTCTAATACTTGCTTCAGGAGTAATTTCAATAGAAAACTGATAACCACATTCCCAACCATTTCCAATTTTTTGACAACCTACATTTTGATTAATTCCAGAACATTGTGGTGTTGTACAAACAAATGTAATATCTTTTCCACCTTGAAATAACATATCACTACCAATTTTTGCTTCAAACTTACCTTGACTTGAAAGTAAATTTACTATATCTTCATCAGTTGCACCAGCAATTTCAACTTTAATATATTTATTACCCACTAAATCTGTAGTACTTGAAACTGTAATATCTGAAAGACCAAATGCATTTAATCTTTGTTCATATGAATTTTTTGATAAATCTAATTCTTCAATTGTAATATTTCCTTCAGGCGATAATAATGCAAATGTTCCACCTTGTAAATCTAAACCTTTTTTAATATTACTCATAGGAGGTTCATATACTTTTATTCCTAAATTTGCTTTATTTGTTGCAAATGATTTATTAATTAATTTTTCACTAATTTGATCAACTTGTTTAGTTATATTTTTTAAACTTCCATTTACAATTTCTTCACTTGTAATATTAATTGTTTCAGTAACATTTTCTAACATTTCTTTAGTTTCATAATATGGAATTATAGTTGTACTTCTAGGAATTTGTTCATCTCTTAATTTAAATGTAAATGTTTCTCCAATTTCAAGTCTTGATAAAATTGAATAAAATTGTTCAGGTGAAATAATATCTAATTTATTTATTTCAATAATAACTTGTCTATCTTTTGGACTTATTTCAGCATTTGGTGAAATCAAACCACCATTAGCAAAAGTTGAATTTTGTGAAATCGCTCTTACTGCAACTCCTTTTTCTTCGAATAAACTTGGTCTTATAGCAATTATACTAATAAAAATAAAAAATATTAATAATAATACTCTCCAATTTAATAATGCTTTTTTCCAAACTTCTTTATTCATTTTTATCCTCTGAAAAATATTTTAATATTGCTGCATTTTGAATCCAAGTCATGATTAGATCAGTTAATAATCCAATTAATAGAATTGTAAATATTTGTATTAGTTCTGGAGCCTTTGCAAATAATAATCCTGCAATTAAAGCCCCTAGTGTTGTAAATGTCATCATTAAACCAGTATTCATAGTATATGACATTTTTTGTGAAAAAGTTTCATCAGATTTTGATAAAATTTTACTTGATAATAAAATATTAGTATCCACTGAATAACCAATAATCATTAAAATAGCTGCAACACCTGCTGTTGATAATCTTATTTCTAATAAGTTTATTACTGCAACTGTAATAATTATATCTGAAAATGCCGAAAGTACAACACCTAATGATGGAGCAAATTTTCTAAAATAAATAAATACAATTATACCCATAAATAAAAATGCAATTATTATTGCAATTAATGTATCAGTAAAAAATGATTCTCCAAATTGTGATGATTGAATTTTTACATTATAATTTTCTTTTTCAAATTCTCCAAATTTATTTTCTAAAAATTTTTTAACTTTATCTTCTTCAATATCTGCGGCATGAATTAAGACACTTCTTGGATTTATTATTTCTTGTAAGCTAAAATCTGCATAATCAAATTCTGATTCTAACTCTTTTTCTAGATTTTCAATAGAATCGGTTATTTGTGAATTAGTATTATCTATAGTTATACTAATACCACCCTTTAAACTTACATCTTTTTGTACAAAACTATTAGTTTTGGCATAATTTTGTCCAATAATTAAAAATGAGAAAAATAATAATAATAATGGAATTATAATTAATAGTTTGTAATTTTTTTCAAAAAAATTAATGTATTTATCTATCAATCCCATATTACTCTCAACAATATTTCAAAAAATCTATTTGCTTTATAATTATTTCTTTTTTAAATGACATTTTTTTATAAATTGAGTTATTTTTGTCATTTTAATAAATAATTTTATTAATACAAAAAAAACAGTTAAGTTATGGTATTTAGTATTATTGAAATTATAAAAATAGTAATTGGAACTTTAGTTGCTGCTTTTATATTAAAAGATTATTTTAAATTACCGATTGAGAAAACTCATAGATTTAATTCATATTCTGAAAGTTATTATAGAGACATTAAATCTATTTCAGATCCATATCAATTAAAATTAATAGGTTATACCTTTTTAATTCTAATTCCATCAATTGGACTTCATGAAATTGGTCATAAACTAATGGGTTTAGCATTAGGTTTTAGTGCCATAATAGATATTAGTACTCAGGGTTTATTTATGTCTTTATTATTTAAATTTGCATTTGGTTTTACATTTATAGTTCCTGCTTTTGTAGTTACTAGTGGTGTATTCACATATTTGGATAATTTTTTAATTAGTGTGTCTGGTCCTTTATTAAATTTAATTATATGGAAATTATGTCAATATTTATTATTTAGTAAGATGAAATTAAAACATTCAGCTCAAATTACTATTGGAAATATTGGCAGAATAAATAAATTTTTATTTTTCTTTAATATAATTCCACTACCATTTTTTGATGGGTGGGGAATTTGGTCTAGTTTATTTTATATGATAATGGGTGTTTTTAATGGATGAAAATTTTAAAGATTTTGATGATTTAGAAAAAGATGATTTAATTTCATTAGATGAAGAAGAATATGTTGAGCATAATGATGAATTTATTGATGAAATATTAGAACCATATAAAAAAGAAAAAAAAATTGTTGATATAAATGATAATATTGAATTTTCATATAAAACTTTACTTGAAGATGGAACTATTGTGGATCAAAAAACGATTGAGGATCCAATGAAAGTAAAAGTTGGTTCAGAGACTCTTTTAAAATCATTTGAAGAAAAATTAATTGGAATGTTTGAAGGTGAAAAAAAAACATTTATTATTGAAAATGCTTATGGTAAATCTAATCCTAAATTAATTGAGTCTATATATCAAAGTAGCTTACCTGAACAATTTCATGAAGTAGGTCATACTTATTCATTTAAGGGTAAAGATAATAAATTTCATTATGCTAAAGTAATTGAAATAAAAGATGGTATAGTTAAATTAGATTTTAATAATCCTTTAACTGATTCTGATTTAAAATTTGAAGTTAAAATTTTAAAAATTCATAAAATTGAAAAATAATTTTATTTTATAGTATATTTATTAATTTTTTAGGAACTTTTATAAATTTTCTATGTGCAGGTCCTTAATGGAATTAAACAAATTAGTATTTTCATTAAATGATAAATTATCTGAACAATATGAATGTGATAATTTTGATTTTACAGAGATGAAGCTTGGGATTTTAAAGATTTTAAATCATTTACCAAACTATAAAGGTAAAAAAATTCTTGATTTAGGTTGTGGTTCAGTATCAAGTGATTTTAATACTTCTTATGATAATTATATTTCTGCATGTGATGATGATTTAATTTCTAAATATACTTTTTATCCTTGGATTTGTAGAGGTCTTTTTGAATTAGGTGCTCATCCAATAGGGATTGACTATGGTTCTTTAACGGGTGAAAAATTTGAACATTATGATAGAGTTAATTTACTTTTAGAAAATTCACTTTCTATGATAGATGATAATTCTATTGACATTGTCCATACTAAATTACTTTATAATTCACCTCAATTAGAAATGATGAAAGGTGATACGGAAAAATTAAAATATATTTTAGTTCCTCAAATTAAAAGAGTATTAAAAACAGATGGTATTCTTTTAGCAGATTGGGATAAAACTATTTAAAATATTAATTATAATATAAAAAAATTATTCATATGCATAATAATCTTGCAATACAATTTGATTTAAATTTTCAGTTTCAAGAACTTTGTATAATTTTCCTTCACTGATTTGAACTATTTTTTGAGCTAAACTTTCACCTTGTTCATCTAATTGCATTCCAACTATACTAATAGTAATATTTGCAGCTCTTGCCATTGAAATTGCCTGTAATGTGTCTTGAACGGGATCATTTCCTGCTGTAGGCATTGCATCTGTTATAATAACTAAATGTTTTAATTCATCTCCTTCTGGAAATAATCTCATTGCTTCATTAATAACTTTTTCAAAATCAGTTTCATCTTTTGGTTTTAATAATGTCAAACCATTTACAATTTTTGAAAAATCATCTGTAGGTTCAATACTTGTAATAATATTTTCTGCAAATGCAATTAATCCAACTTTATCTTTATTTGATATTGCTTTATACGCAAGTGCTAATCCTGCCTTTTTTGTTGATTCTAACTTCTTACCTTTCATAGAACTACTTGTATCAATAGCATAAATTATATTTAAGACTCCTTTAGATTGTCTTTCATACATTTTCATATTTTCAAGACTTAATTTTTTTTGATTATGTCTAATTAGATTTTTAATAGATTGTCTTATTGCAATATCTCTAAATCTCGCACCCTTTTTATAATTTGTAATTTCTTGTTTTTCTCCATACTTATCCATTTTTCTTGTGAATTTTTTTCCATGGATATTATCAATTGCTTCTAAATTATCTAACTCTGTTGCATACATAGATAAAACTGCTAACTCAGTTGCTTTTTGTGTATAATTTCCTTTACTATCAACTAATTTCTTTTTCTTAAATTCATCTTTTTTATCCTTCATTCTTTTTTCTAATTCTCTTTGAAATTCTGGATATTTAATATTTTTATCAATATATTCACTGTCATAGCCAGTAGTTGCCCTAATCATACTTTCTCCATATATATTTTTAGAATTTCTAAAATTACTAACCATTTTTTCAAACATCATATTAGGTGTGAAAGCCCCCATACCTTGATTTATTGCACTATTAATTAATGTTGCATCTTCTAAAGAACCTCCATCATCATCGATTAAACTCTTTGCAAGACCTTTTTTATCAGAATCACTAAATGTTTCATTTTCTTGTTCAGATCCTTTAGTTAAATCACTAGTTGTTGTTTGTCTTTCGTGTTTATCTTTCTCTAATTTAGAATCATTATTTTCAGGGAACTTCAGAACTCTTCTCTCTTTTAGGTGCTATTCCTGCATAATTATTTCCTTCTTTTTTAAAGTCATTAAATTCTTTTTTTAAAAAATCTTTTGGCTTCATTAAAAATTTATAATTTGGTTTTAATTTAATTCTATGTTCTAAAACAGAAGGTATTACAAACTCAACATGTTTCATTTCAACTTTATTACAATTACATAATTTTGCATATGATCGACTTCTCTCATGTAATCCAATACTTGCTCTTACACTTGGTTGTTTTTCTAATTTATCACTTTGTCTTAATTTTTGTATAAATTCAACAATTGAATAAGATATTTTTTCTGGCATTTCAATTGAATCTAATTCTTGAGTATTTTCATCTAAGATTTGCATTTCAATTTCTCTAGTTTCTGGATAATTTACATATATTAAATCTGTTCTATCTAAAAAAACTTCAGATAATGATTGTGTTCCAGCAAAGTCAGTAGGATTCATTGTTCCAATAAAAATAAAGCTTGCATCAATATCTACATCATGATTTCCAATAGTTGCTTTTCCTTCTTCTAATATTTGTAATAATGCATTTTGTAATTTTTCAGGACATCTATTAACTTCATCAAAAAATAATAATCCTCTATTTGCTTTAAATATCTTACCTGGTGTAAATGCTTGCATGGATAATGGTCCATATTCTAATGCCTTAATTGGATCAATATCACCAATTAAATCTTCTACAGTTAAATCTGGTGAACCTTGTACCCTAATGAATCTATCTTTACCATTTAATTCAACTATTTCTAATTTTTCATTATTTTTTATTTTATGTAAACATTCAGGACAAATAGGTTTTTCTGGATTGCAATGATAAGAACAATCAACTGCTTTAATTGATTTTAATAATTCTGCAACATTTTTTGCAAAACTTGTTTTACCAACTCCTGGAGGACCTACCAAGATTACATGTCTGTCCATTAATATAGCAGACTTTAATTGAATTTTAGCTTCGTTTTGACCTAGAATTTTTTCAAATTTTTCAGATATAATATCTTCTGGATTTAAATTTTTATGAACCATATTAAATGAGGGCATTAAGTTTTATTTATAAATGTATTTATTTTGCATTATAATTATCATCACTTTACAAAAAAAATGTCTTTATTGTTTTTTAATAATTTTTTAAATTCTAATTTTTCAAATAACTCTATAACTTTGTCAAGTTCGTTTTCTTTTCCTCGATAAAGATATGATAAAATAAAATTCTTAATTTTTTTATTTTTTATTATTTCAATTATTTTATTTAAATTACTTACATTTTGTAATGCAGTTAATGAAAATAAAAAATCACATTCAAAATTTATATCATTTAAATTTTCTCCATACATATTAATTTTAGAAATAGTAATATCTAATTCATATTCATTTAAATCTATTACAGTATAATTTTCATTTTCCATTTTAGGATCATGATACATTTCACCTTTTTCAATTAAAATTATTTTTTCTAATAATAATTTTGCTGGATCAATTAAGATTATATTTATTTTTTTATCTTTAAATTTTTTATATTTATTTAATTCTTCAATTAGATTTAATGTACTTATTCCAGTTCCACAACCAAGATCTAAAATATTTATTTTTTCTTTTAATTCAAGATTTTTAAATAATTCGTTCCAATTATATCTTGAAAATATAAATTTACATTTATCATCTTGTTCTTCTTTGTATAAATTATTATATCCATCACTAATTTCATTATAATAATTATCTTGTTCAATTTTCATTTTAAATACTATTATTATATAATTCTCCTTTAATAGTATCTATTATGAAAAAAATTTCTTCCCATAATTTTTTTAAATCAATATCATGATTGTTTACCATTATGATACTAAGAATAGAATATCTACCTGATTTATCTCTTTTTAAGTGTCCTGCTTTTTTATTTAAATTAAAAAATTTTTCATCATTTTCTAATTTTTTGATTTCTTTTTCTAATAAATCAGATATTTCAAAATAATTATGTGCTTTTAATATTAAATTTTTATAGTCTATATTTTCTAATTTTTTTAAATATTTTAAATCAATTAATACATTATTTAATTCTTTTTTATTAATTTTGTATGTAGATTCAATTAATTGATTTATTTTTAATATTTTCTTTTTTAATATACTTATATTTTTATTTAATGTTATTTTAAGATCTTTTACATTTTCTTTTTTATGAAAATTGAAATGTTTTGATAAATTTGCAAATATTATATTTAAATTTTCAAATTCAACTAATTGAAAAATAAAAGTTAATATTATATTATATATTGCAATTGCCTTTATATCAATAATATTTCTTAAAAATATTTCTCCAATTTGTACATAATTAAATAATATTGAAAAAAATGAAATTATTACTAAATAAATTGGTATTGATAATAAATAATTTTTATTATTTTTAAAATAATAATGTATTAAACATAAATTTAATATTGTAGGGAAAAAGCTCATGGCAACGATATAGATTGTTCCATTGCTCATTAATGATAAAATTGTAATAATAATAAATACTATAAATAGTTCAATAAAAAATCTAAAATTATTTTGAGATTTTGAAATTATTTCTCTTTCTTCTTTTTCAACAATTTTAGTTTCTGATATATTTTTACTTAAATTAACATTATTAATTAATTCATTTGCATAATTATAGTCTACTCCATATTCAACTAAATGTTCTAGAATTGATATAGAGTCAAAACCCAAATCTGAATTTTTATTAATATAATCAATTAAATGATTTCTATATTCATTATTATTAATATTTGAATAATCATGGGTTTGATTTAATAATTCATTTTTCTTTTTTTTAGCTGTTTTTTTTTTAGTAGTCTTCTTACTAGTTTTCTTTGTAGTTTTTTTAGTATTTTTTTTTTCTACTTTTTTTGCTTGTTCTATCAATTCTTTTTTTAGTTTTTGACCTTTTTCACTAATATCTTGATTACTTTTAGGTTTAGAATTTAATAAATCATTCAAATTATTCATAAGAAAGTTATTTACCACACATTCTTTTTCTTTTTTTTCTTTATAAAATTAATTTATTAATGAATTTTAGAAATTTTATATAAATACAAGTTTATATTTTTTTACTATATGAATTGTTATATTTTTTATGAATTTATTTATAGTGTGTTGTGGTTATTATGTGTATTTTAATTATTTGTATGTGCGTATGGGGTTTTTATATCAAGCAATCATTAAATATAAATTTGAACACTCTTAATATAGGATTTAATTACCAAAGTAAAATTCGGAATTAAATTTTAAAACCTTGCTGGGGGTTTGATGTTTCCATACAAAGGCGCCAATTCATAGAATTGGCCTTTTATTTTTATGCAATAATTCTTTCAGAAGTAAAATTAAATGGATTTTTCAAATATAATTTATTCAATAATGTTTCTAATAAAATACTTTCTTTTTCATCTGAATTTTCATTTTCTATTTGACAAAGTTTTAATTTAGAATAATTTTTTAGTATTTTATTTAAGTCTTCAATAAATGAAATATTTTGTGTTAATATAGATTTATTCACTGAAGATTGTTTAGTATTTGTAGTTGAACTAAATAATACATTTAAAATATTTTCAGTATATGATTTTATTAAATGAACTGATTCGGATTTTCTAAGATCACTTTGACTTATGATTTCTTTAAAAACAGTTAATATGTCTGAATAAACTTTATCTCTATTTTCTATTAAGATTGGAAGTTCAACTATTTCATTTTCTCTAAATGTTTCAAAATATTTTAAAAATGGTAAAAGATCTCTAGTCCTAATATTTTTAATTTTGGATTTATTTGTATATTTTTTTTTGGATTTTTTTTTAATTCTTCTTTTTAAAAGCCACCTTTCTAAAGAAATATTTTCTTTTCCTTTTAATCTATATTCAGGTTCATTAAATTCAGGATTCGAATGTCTTTTATATCTCATATACTGCTCTGAATATAATTGAGATATATTTCGGATTACTATTTGAATATCTTTCATACTAATATTACTTTTTCTATTTTTTTTATTATAATTAAAAATAGAATCAAACTCATCTCTTATTTGAACTAATTTTTCTTTAAGATCAATAACTATTTTTTCACTTATTTCATATCGATCAATATCAAAAATACTATTTAACTTGCCTTCCACAATTTGTTTTCTTTCATAAGTGTCATCTAATAATGTTTGCAAATCTTTAATAATTTTTGATTCCATTCCTAAATTTTTATAAACATCTAAACTATATTTTAAAAGTTTTTCTTTTTCTATTAAAGATAAATATTCTTGTGTTTGTCTACTTCCAAAAAAATTACTTTTAAAATCTAATGTTGCATAATTAATAATAAAATCATTGTATATTCTTTTAAGATTATCATTAATATTATTAACGTCAAATTCTGGGTCAAAATAATTATTTATTAATTTTTCAAGACAATCATATTTTTCTTCTTTAATTTTGTTTTCTAATTTTTTTTTTTTCTTACCAAAAAAAACATTTTTTTGTGGATTTAATGTTTTTTTTTTTTTTAATGTTTCATATTGTTTTTTAATTTTTTTACAAAATGATTCTGCAATTTTTTTATAATAAATTTTTAAATTTGCACTATATTTTCCAATAGTGTTTTTATGTTTAGAATTTTTTGTTGATTTAATTAAATGTTTTTTATATAAACTAGCAGGACTAAAATATTCTTTTAATACTTCCATAAGACCTATTATTGAAAATTTTTCTTCATTTTTATCAGTAATTAAATTAAGCGATTCCATTATGGACATAGAATCAAAATTTCCTCTTGAGTATCCTGCCTGTAAAAATTCTATTTTTTTTGAATAGTCTAAACAACTAATTAATCTTTCATCATCCGCTTGTTTTTCTTCCATTTTAGCTCTATCTCTAAATAAAAATGGACAACTAAAATGAGTATATTTTAATAATTTATTTAAAAAATATAAATTTTCTTCTAAGTCATTATCTGCTCGTTCTATTAGATATTCTTCAATACCTTTAGATTCATTAAATCTATATGAAAATTTAGTTCGAGTTGTATCAAGTGATGAAAAAACTAAAATTTTTTTAATATCAAATTTCAGATCTAATTCATGAACTGATAATTTGTCATTAATTTCATCAATTAATTTTTTATTTGTAATAACTGGTAAATTTGGAGAACTATTATCAAAAAAAATGGGATATTGAAACTGTGAATTTGGATTTTGAAGTGAAAAATTAATTTGTTCTTCTAGGGCAGAACTTGAAAATCCATACCTTTTACCATTATAAGAATATGTCATAAAAAATTCTTCAGAATCATTTAATCTGGTAAATGTTTCATCATCAACTATATTTTTTTGCATAATATATTTTTTTTCAATTTCACTTTTTCTTCTTAATCTATCAGTAAATTTGATATTAGATAATTCTAAAAATTGTTTATATAATTTGGAACCTAATTTGTTAGCAATATCTTCTATTAAAATGGTTTGTAATGTACTTTTTCCCGAGCATGATGCACCATGAAGAAAATATATTGAAAAAGGTGCTGATAATTTACTTTCCACAAAACTTTACACATAAAAATATACTTATAAAACTTACTAAATGAAAAAAATCTTATTTTAAAAAACCAGTAAGTAATGCACATTTAATTTCAAATAAACATCTAAATATTAAATATAATTGACTATATGTTTCTACATCTATATTGGGATTTTTTTTTAATTTTTCGAATGTAGAATATATTTCTTTTTCTTTATTGAATAATGCTTTTGATTTATCAAAAGTAAAATTAAAAAATGCTTTTAAAAAAATATCAAATAATTCATTTATTTGTTCTATAATTATTAAGTAATCATTCAAAATCTTTTTTTCTCTATTTGAATAATATAATTTTGCAAATTCTTTATATAAATCTGCAAAAATTTCTAATTGCTCTATTATATAATAAATGCAATAGGGTCGATCAAATTCAATTTGTAAACCTTTATTTAAAATTCTTCTTAAAAAATTACTGTGTCTATCAATTGCTCTATCTTGTAATATAACAGTTTTTAAAAAATCTAAATTTTTTTTTTTTAAAGTATCTAATAAATCAACACCTATATTTTTAATTGCATAAAAATATCTCTGAAGGACATTATTAAAATCTTCTATATTTGGTTGATAAATTGACTTAATTTGTATTTCAGATGAACTATATTTAAAAATTTCAAATCCTTTTGATATTTTTTCTACTTCATCTTGTATTTCATCAAATTCTTCCGGATTAGAATATTTAATTTTTACATTATCATATCCTGCTCTGTAGATTGATCCTATAACCCGATTTATAGATTTTCCAATATTAGAAACATCAATTAATATGGATTTATCATTATTTTGATTTTGATTTCCAATAGTTAAAAATGAATTAATTTCTCTAATGTCTAATTCATCTCCAGCTTTAATATTATGTTTTTTTATCCATTTCATTGGAAGTGAAATAGTAAGGGAACTTGGGCCATGTCTAACAATTTTTCGTTTCATTTTTAAATAAATATAACCATATGGTTATGTGTGTATATTGTGTTATCAAAACATATATATAAATGTATTACCTGTGTATATACATGATAGACTCATTTTTTAATAAAATTTCAATAAAATGGAATAAAGTTTATGAATTTTTAAATGATTGTGAAAATAAAAAATAATGTTTTTATTAGATAAATTATTATATAATAGCACTTGAACAATTTTTTATGCCTGCACAAACGCATTTAAGTAATGAATTTCGATTACAGAGTCAAAATTTATCAATAAATCAATTTCTCGAATATACTGATTCAGACAATTTTGAATTAGAAGAAAAAGTTATAGATAATATAAGTTATTTTTTAGTAAATAATAAAATTAATTTACCTGGAAAAACTAAATTAAATTCAGATTTAGAATTAATTCAAATGTTTGATCATCAAAATAAACCTATTTTTGTAGATAAAAAAAGATTATTATTTTATAGAAAAGATTGTAGTAGTAATAAAAGAATAAGGAAAAAAAAAATATTAAATGTAAATGATGATTTTTATCATAGAGCTTCTTTATGTTTAATAATAAATAGAAATATGCAAGTATTAGTTCCTTTAAGATCTGAAAATAAATTATATGCAGGATGCAGAGAATTTAGTGTTGCTGAAACATTAAAAATTGGAGAAACTTATGAACAAGGTTGCTTAAGGGGATTTGAAGAAGAAAGAGATTTTATTTTTAATGCAAAATCAAGGGAACGATTACATTTTTTTTTTTCGGATCTTATAAATAATGAATATCAAAGTGAACATTTTAATATTTTTATTTTCTATAAAATGCCAAAAGATATGTTTAAAGCAAATAATATTGGAATTGGAAAAAACAATAATAGTATTGAGGCCCAATATTATAATTGGATGCCTATAAATAAGATTTTAGATATAAATGCAAATAGTGGTTTTATGGCTTTAAATCAATATTTAAATTTTAGGCCAGATCATTTGAATGTATATATTGGCGCATTAAGTTCTCTTAGTTTAAAAAATGTAAAAAAAGTATTTAAACAATATAAATAACAAAATAATTATAAATTAATTCTATTATGTTTTACTTGTGGCTTTACAAATATTTGATAGTTTAAAGAAAAAGAAAATATATTTTAATTCTATTGAGCCTAATAAAATTAAAATGTATACTTGTGGGCCGACAGTATATAATGATATTCACATTGGTAATGCAAAAACTTTCATTATATTTGATTTTATTAAAAGATGTTTAATGTATATTGGTTATGAAGTAATTCATGTACAGAATATAACGGATGTTGGTCATTTGGTTGATGATTCTGATGATGGTGATGATAAAATATTAAAACAAGCCAAAAAAGAAAAAATTGATCCTTATGAAATAGCAAGAAAGTATGAAATAAATTATAAAAAAGATATGGCGGATTTAGGTATAATTAAACCTGATTATGAACCAAGAGCTACTGATTTTATTCAAAAAATAATTGATTTTATTAAAATTTTAATAGAAAAAGATTTTGCATATCAAAAAAATGGTTCGGTTTATTTTAGAGTAAATAAATTTAACGAATATGGTAAATTATCTGGAAATAAATTAGATGAATTAAAACAAGATGCAAGTGAAAGAACAATTAAATTAGATGAAAAAGAAGATCCAAGAGATTTTTCTATTTGGAAAGAAGCAGAATCTAATCATTTAATGCAATGGGACAGTCCATGGGGTAGTGGTTTTCCAGGCTGGCATATTGAATGTAGTGTTATGGCAAAAGATCTTTTAGGTGAAACTTTCGATATTAAAAGTGGAGGTATTGATTTAAAATTTCCACATCATGAAGATGAAATCGCACAATCTGAATGTTGTAATGGAAAAGAATATGCAAATTACTATATGCATTCAGAACATATGTTAATTGACGGAGAAAAAATGTCTAAATCAAAAGGCACTTTTTATACGGCAAGAGAATTAATTGAAAAATATGGTGCAGGAGCTGTCAGATTAGCTTTAATTTCTAATAATTATAGACAACAAATTAATTTTTCAAATGAATTTATTATACAATCAAAAAAAATATTTGATCGGTATATTGAAACATATAATAGATTACAAAAATTAAACAATTTAAATTTAATTGAAAATAATATTGAAGAAAAAATAAAAAATGAAATTGATAATTTTAATAAAAATATAATTGAAGCTATAAATGATGATTTTAATAATTCAATTATAATAAGTCAAACTACAGCATTTTTAAAATTAGTAAATAATAGTATTGAAAATAATGAAGTTAATAATAATATAAAAAATATATTTAATCATTTTTATATTAAAATTGATCAATTAATGAATTTATTAAAATATAATATTGAAATTAAAATTCCAAATGAAATTAAAGAATTAGCTAAACAAAGAGATGAAGCAAGAAATAATAAAGATTGGCCACAATCAGATATTTTAAGAGAAAAAATATTAAAATTAGGTTATGCAATTAAAGACTCAAAAGAGGGAACTATAATTATTAAAAATGAAAATCGATGATAATTTATTAAATCAAATTTGTAAAAATGCTAGATTAAAATTAACTGAATCTGAAAATAATGAATTTAAAATTCAATTAAATGAAATTATGGATATGTTTAATTTAATCTGTGAAGTGGATACAAATAAAATTAATCCAATATATCACCCTATTGATTTGAATTATGAATTAAGAGAAGATATTGCTAATGAAAATAAAGTTGAAATAAAAAAAAATACAATACATATACAAGATGGTTTTTTTATTGGTCCTAAAATAAAATAATTTAAAATGAAAGAGGTCATTCAAGAAATAGAAAATATTAATAATAGTTTTAATTATTTAGTGGAAACAATACCCATTGATGAAAATTATGATGGGGATTTTATTACTATTTCTATTAAAGATGCAATTTTAATTAAAAATTCTCAAGCAAGATCATCAAGTAAAATTTTAAATAATTATTTTCCTGTAAATGATTCGAAAGTAATTAAAAACACAAAAGATTATTTTAAAAATAAAAATATAAAACCAATTTTTATAGGAAAAACAATACATGATGAATTTGGTTTTGGTGGGTATAATGTAAATGTAGGGATTGATAAAAAAATTCCTAAAAATCCTTATGATGATAAAAGAAGTTGTGGTGGAAGTTCAGGTGGTTGTGCTGGTTTTACAGCTAAAACAAAATTTCGTCATATTAGTATAGCAGAAAGTACTGGTGGATCAATTAGTACTCCTGCAAGTTTTTGTGGTGTTTATGGATTAACTCCAACTTATGGTCTAATAAGTAGAGATGGGCTTATTAGTTATGCAAATTCTTTAGATAAAATTGGTATTATGGCAAAAGATATTTTAGATATTGCAGTAGGTCTTGAAATGATTGATGGATATGATTTGAATGATTGTACTAATGTAAAACATGAAAATAAAAATTATGTTGATTTATTAAACGATGATACTAAGTATAAAAATAATACGATTAAAATTGGATTAATTAATTTAGATGAAAATAATCAAATTAATAATAATGTAAAAGATAAGATCGATCAATTAAAAAACAATTTAGATAAATCAAATATTAAAGTAGAAATTGAAACTGTAGATATTTCTTTTATCAATAAATATAGTTTACCTGTTTATTATATATTAAGTTTAAGTGAAGCTAGTACAAATTTATCAAAACTTTGTGGGCTTCGTTATGGTGTTCAAAATATTCCAACTAATTTAAATTATAATGATTATTTTATAAAAATAAGAAGTGAAAATTTTTCAAAAGAAACAAAGCGAAGAATAATCTTAGGGACTTTTGCAAGAATGGCATCATACAGAGATGCATATATGAATAAAGCAATGAGAGTGAGAAAATTAATTATTGATAAGTATTTAGAAATTTTTAATAATTTTGATTTTTTAATTGGGCCAAGTACACCAACGATTGCACCTTTAATTGATGAAATAAAAAACATTTCACCATATGAAGAAATGTTAGCTGATACATATTGTTGTTGTCCTAATTTAGCAGGATTACCTCACATATCAATTCCATCAGGTAAAGATAATAATATGCCAACAGGTATGATGATAATTTCAAATCATTTTACTGAAGATAAATTATTGTGGCTGTCAAATAAAATAAAATGAAATTTACAAGTGATATTATTATAGGTTTGGAAGTTCACATTAGTTTAAAAACTCAATCAAAATTATTTTGTAGTTGTAAAAATCCATCATTTCATGGTAAAAATATTAAAGCAAATGAAAATGTTTGCAATATTTGTTTGGGTTATCCTGGTTCTAAACCACATCCAAATAAACAAGCAGTATTATTTGCATTAAAACTTGCTAATATTATTGGTTGTCAAATACCTAAAAAATTATGTTTTGATAGAAAAAATTATTTTTATCCTGACTTGGTTAAAAATTTTCAAATTACACAAGATGAATTTCCAATTGGTATGGGTGGAAAAATTCAAATTGGTTTAAATGAATTTGTAAAATTACATCATATTCATATTGAAGAAGATCCTGGGAGTATGGTTATTTCAAATAATACTTGTTTAATTGATTACAATAGAAGTGGAACTCCATTAATTGAATTAGTTACGAACCCAGTTATGACAAAACCTGAACAAGCTAGAGAGTTTTTAAAAAAATTAATTATTATATTAGAATATTTAAATATTTTTGATAGATATAATTGTACATTAAAAGCGGATGCAAATATAAGTATTAAAGAGACAAATTATACTAGAGTTGAAATTAAAAATATAAATGGATTTAAAGATATTGAACAAGCATTAGAATTTGAAATTAATAGACAAAAAGATTGTGTTCAAAATAATGAAACAATAAAATTAGAAACTCGTGGTTGGGATGGAACTAAAACTTTTTTTCAAAGAAGTAAAGAAGAAGCTGCAGATTATGGTTATTATCCTGAAAATGATATTCCTCCAATTAAAATAACTGAGGAAATAATAAAAGAGTCAATGATAGATTGTAATAAAGATGATATTTATTATAATAAAATTAATAATATATTAGAAGATTTTGATATAAATTTAGAAGATTTAGAAATTATTTTAGAAGATAAAAATTTAGGTGAATTTTTTAATGAATTTTTAAATAAGAATTGTAAATATGAAAATAAATTTAATCCTCAGTTAGTTGCCAATTATTTTAGAAATAGGATTATTAAAATATTAAATCAAATGGAAATTAATTTTAGTAAATTAAATTTCAATATAAACAATTTAACTATATTAATTAAAAAATATTTAGATAAAATTATTGATAATAAAATAAATAATTTACTTTTAGAGAAAGTATTATCTGAATCTAATTTTGATTTAATCAAATATATTGAAGAAAATGATTTAGAGCAAAGTAGTGATGATAGTTTTATTACAGATTTAGCCAAAAAAGCAATATTAGATAATCAAATAGCTGTGGATGCATATAAAAATGGAGATTTAAAATCAATTAATTTTTTAGTTGGTGTTATTATGAAAAATAGTAGAGGAAAAGCAAACCCATCTACTGCTAAACAAATATTAGAGAATATTTTAAATAAATGATTAAACTTATAAAAAAATATAAATAGGTTTTTCTATGTATTTAACTACAAAAGAATTAAGAAAAATAAAAGTAAGTATTGGCTTTGAATTACATATTAGTGTTAATCTGGGATTACCTCTAGAAGGCAAAAATGATGATTTACTTTTATTTAAAATAACCTCATATGATTCTGAAGAATTTGATGAACATTTAAATAAAAATGTAATTCGAAAAATTATTAGATCTGAATTGGTTGACGAAGAATTTACTTTTGGTCAAGTTAATTATTTTGATTTTTATTATGATTTAAACTTAAAAGCGGATTTTATATATTTAAATATTGATGGACATTTAGAAAAATTAATTTTATATGATGATAAAGATATACCGTATAAATTAAAACCAACTGAAACTTGGCCAACTTTATTAATTGGTCCTACCCCAATGCATAGAAGTAAAGAAGTTACTGTAAAAGAAGATACAGAATTAAAATTAAAATCTATTTCTCCAATTCAGGGAATAGCATTAGACACTTGTTTTGGTGCTGGATATACTTGTTTATTATTAAGTGAAAAAGCGGATGAAGTATTTAGCTTTGATATTAATGAAAATGTTTTAGAATTAGCTAAAATTAATCCATTTACAGCCGAATTATTTGATAATAATAATATTAAAATACAAAATAAAAATATAATAGTTGAAATTGTTAATTTTAACAATAATTTTTTTGATAGAATTATACATGATCCTCCTACGGGAAATGATTTTACAGAATTATATAATATTAGTTTTTATGAAGAATTATATAGGGTTTTAAAACAAGATGGTAAATTATATCATTATGTTCCACGTCCTGGTATTAATTCTAATAAAAATGTCTTATTTGAAAAAGTAATTAAAAGATTAAATACTGTTGGATTTAAAAACGTAGAATATTTAGAAGAAACCTCTGGTATAATTGCATCTAAATAAATTTGGAAATAAATATTTTTTATTATAAATTCTCCACTATATTTATAAAATTATTATACTTATTTTAAAATAGAGGAGAAATGGCAGTTCTAGTAGATAAGTTAAATAATGCAAAAAATAAGTTAGCTAATGGCTTAATTGGTAGTGATCTGATAAGTTCATTTAATCCTTTTTTAATTAAATTAAAAGAAATGCCAATTAGTTTATTTTTATTTATTATTTATACATTAGTTTCTGGTTTAGGTTATCTTTTCTGGGGTTATTTACCAAGTTTATTATATGAAAATTTCTCACATACTTTAGTATTATCTTCTATTTTTCCAGGAAGATTTGGAGTTTTTTTAAATTTTGTATTTTTTATTTTATCCTTATTTTTAATATATGCAATGATGCAAAAAGAAAAATGGAATTATCAATTTGCTTCTGGTTGGTATATTATTCACGCTATTAATTTTATTATTATATTAATTGATTCTTTATTTTATAATAATTTAAAATTTGGAACTTTTACAATTCCATTTTCAGCAATGATTATTATATTAAATTTACTTGTAATTGCATTTATTTTCAATAAAAAAGAATTATTTGGTGTTCCAGCAGAACATAAAAATTTTAATTTACGTCAAGCATTTTTTATTACATTTTTAATTTTTATAGTTTTCTTTTCATTTACATTAAATTTTAAATTAAATCAAGTTGAAACAGATTTTTTAAATCATTATAATTCCTTAAAACCATATCAAAATAACAAAATGATAATAGGTCCATCAATTGGCTATTGTTCTAATGATGAAATTTGTTTAATTGCTTTAAAAAATTTAATCGCCAATCAAGTTACTGATGATAAAGTTAGTAAATATAATAAAATAATAAAAATTTGTAATGAAATTGATAGTTTTTTCTATAGATTTATTTGTAATAATTTTGATTTAATTTAATTTATTTTTATCAATTGGCCATAATTTTCCATTTTTTAATAATAGTACTTTGTCAGCTATTTCTTTAACAAAATCTCTATCATGACTTACAAATAGAACAGTTCCATTATAATTTAATAATGCTTGAGATAATAATTCTTTTGTATTAATATCTAAATGATTTGTAGGTTCATCTAATATCATTACATTATAATTAGATAACATTATTTTTGCAAAATTTAATTTTGCTTTTTCTCCACCTGATAATGTATATATTTTTTGTTTTAATTGATTTGGTGTGAATAATAGATTTGATAATATTTTCCTCATGTCTTCATAATCCTCTGAAAAATAATCAATTTCTAATTCTTCCATTACATTTTTTTTGTGATTTAATTTTTTATATTCTTGATCGAAATAAATTAAATCCATATCTTGGTGGAATCTACTTTGAGTACTATTAAATTCTAAATAAAATTTAATATTTTCAGATTTATAAAAATGATAGATGGCATTTAATAAAGTAGTTTTTCCCTCTCCATTTGCTCCAATTATAGCAATTACTTCTCCTGGTATTATTCTGACATTTAAATTATCTAATATTACTCTTTCTCCATATTGAACACTCAATTTATTAATTTCTAAAATTGGTTTTATATATTTTTGATTTTGTTCTAAAAAATCTGGTGAATCTCTATTTTCTTCCTCCAAATCTTTATATTTTTCAGAATCAAATTCTCTTTGGATAAAAGTTTTAGAATTAAATTTTATATTTACTTCTTTTTCAGTAATATCTAAAGATCCAATTTTTTGTGAATGTAATTTTTTATGTAATTTATATAAATTATTTTTTAATTTTTTTTTTAATCCACCAAAGCATGATTTATAGTCTTTGATTATTTTTTTAGATCTTTCAATTTCTTGTTCAATTTTTTTTAAGGCTTTTTTATTATTTTTATTTAAGTCACTTAATTTTAAATAAAATGTTTCATAATTCCCCTTATATTTTTGTATTTTTTCATTAATAATTAAGCAAGTATGATTACAAACTTTATTTAATAAATATTTATCATGAGATATAATTAATAAACTTCCTTTATATTGTTTTAAAAATGTTTCCAGCCAAACAATATTTGCAATATCCAAATGATTAGTAGGTTCATCTAAAATTAAAAAATCACTTTCACATATAAGTGCCTTAGCTAATTTTAATTTAGTTTTTTCTCCTCCTGAAAGAGTCTCAACAAGTTGGTTAAATTGTGATTCTTTAAATCCTAAATTAGTTAAAACTTTTTTTCCTTTTTCTTCTAATTTATGTCCGCCAAGTTCAATGAACTTTTTATTTAACCTTTCATATTCATCTAATAATTTTTGATAAGTTTCAATATTTGCTACAGTATTATCATCACACATTAAATTTTCAACTTCTTCTAATCTATTATATATTTCAATAATTCTATTATCAAATAATACAGCTTCATTAAATAATTTATTTTGATTTCTCAAATCCAAATCTTGAGTCATATATGAAATAGTTTTGAATGTATTTTCTATATTGCCATAAAAATCATCATCAAATTCTAAAATTAATCTTAAAAGTGTAGTTTTACCAGTTCCATTTGATCCAATTAAAGCAATTTTCTCTCCTTTATTTATTACTAAATTTGCATCATTGAGTATAGGTTTATCTTCAAAACTCTTATCTAAGTTTTTTATAATTAACATAATTAACTGACAAATAATATATTTAAAAAGTTAATTGAATCAATTGTAATTATTATTTGTTTTTTAAAGGAACAAATATAATTTTTAATAAGTGTTATAAATAAATTCAAAATCTTTCAATTATGAAAAATTTTGAAATAATACACGAGGATAATAAAGCTAGAATTGGAATTTTAAAGACTCAATATGGTCAAATTGAAACTCCAATATTTTTAGCTGTGGCAACTCGTGGTGTTGGTAAACATTATACTTCTATGGATTTGATTGCAATTGATCATAATTCAATAATTTCAAATGCATTAATATTAAATTTCAGACCTGGTAGTCAATTAATAGAAGAAATGGGTGGACTTCATAAATTTATGAATTTTAATGGATGTATATTTACAGATTGTGGTGGTTTTCAAGCAAGTAGACATTTTTTTCAAGGTAAAGATAATACTGGTTTAAATTTTTTAAATCCATATAATAATCAAAAATTTAAAATAACACCAAAATCAATTATGAATATACAATTAGAAATTGGTAGTGATGTAGCAATGATGTTAGATGATATGGCACCATATGGTGCGAGTTATGATCAAGCAAAAGAAGCAATGGAATTGACACATAAATGGGGTAAATTAAGTTTAGATTTTCACAATAAATTAAAAATTGAAAAAAATTCCAATCAAATGTTATTTGGAATAGTACAAGGTAATTTTTATGAAGATTTAAGAAAAGAATCTGCAAAATATATCTCTAGTTTAAATTTTGATGGAATTGCAATTGGTGGTGTTGCAATTGGTGAACCAAAAGAAGAAATGTATATGGCTGTTAATTCTGCAATAGTTCATTTACCAAGAGAAAAACCTAAATATATTATGGGTTTAGGAACACCTCTTGATATATTAAATATGATTGAAAAAGGAGTTGACGTATTTGATTCAGTTTATCCAACAAAAGTTGCAAGACATAATACTCTTTTCACAAAAGACGGATTAATTTATTTAAATCGTGGTAAACATAAAAATGATAATAATCCAATAGAAAAAGATTGTGATTGTATTGCATGTTTAAATTATTCTCGTGCATATATTAATCATTTATCAAAAATAGAGGAAACATCTGCACTTAGATTAAAAAGTTTACACAATATTAGATTTATTAAACGAATGATTGAAGATGCAAAAATTGCAATAAAAGAAAAACGTTTTAAAGAATTTAAAGAGGAGTTTACAAAAAGATTTGAAAAAAAATAAATAATTATTTTAAAGGATCTCGTATTAAAATTGCATGATTTTTAGTTAAATATTTTTTAACTACTTTTTTTACGTCTTCAATTGTAACTTTTTTAATTAATTTTAAATAATTTTCATAACTTAATCCACTTGACAGAGATTCACTAATGGACATTAAAGCTCCATATCCAGAATCCATTGATTTAAATTTTCTAAATATTAAAGACTCTTTTGCAAAATCAATATCTAATTGTTTTAAATCCTTTTCAAAATTATTTATAACATCAAATATTAATTTTTGTGCTTTTTTGATTTTATCTGCATTAACTTTAGTATTAATTATTATATGTCCAATTCCAAATCTACAAATATAATGAGAATAAATACTATAAGCTAATCCTTCATCACGACTAATTTTATTATGTAACTTTGAATTAGGGCCACCAATAATAGTATTTGCAATATCCATTGCAGCAAAATCTTTATGAAATAATTCTGGCGCAAAGAATTCAATTATCATATGTGCGCTACTATTTTTTATATTATTTTTATTTAATAATTCTTTTGCACTGACATGACTAATCATTTTTTTTTTCATCAAAGAAATTTTTTCAAACTTTTTATGTATTACTTTTTTTGATTTAAATTTATCAAAATATTTTTTAACTAATGTTTTAAAATTTGAAGGTAGTTCTCCGACTAATATTAATTTCATATTATTTATTACATATCCTTTTTTGTAATATTCAATTAAATCTTTTCTATCTATATTGACAACTGAATCATAATATCCTAGTGGTCTGCGATTATGTATTGTATTAAATAAAAACTTTTTTCTAAAATTATTAATATCCTTATATTCTACATTTCCGGTTTTATCTGATATTTCTCTTAGAACTCTTTCTTTTTCTTTCTTTATTATTTCAGTTTCAAAATTATTATTTAAAACTAATTCACTAATTAATTCTAAAAATAATTCAAATCTATTTTTAAAAAATTGTGCAAAATAATAAGTTCTGTCTTTTGCTGTTGCTGCATTCGACATACCAAATTTTCTTTTAATTTCTTTAACTTTTTTACTATCTAATTTAACAGAACCTGAATTCCAAATAATATGTTCTAAAAAATGTGATATTCCTTCTTTACCTTTTGGTTCATCTCTTGGTGCCCAGTTTACATCAATTTCTGCAGAAATTATACTAGATTTTTGTTTAATAAAATATATTTCTAATCCATTTGAAAGTTTAAAACTATTATATTTCATAAATATTTTAATAAAAATGAGTATAAAAAGTTATTGTAATAATCCAAACAATTATAATTATAAAAAGAGATTTTTATTTTGTGAGATTAAATTTTTATAAATTGTTGATTATATTGTGGTGTTTTTTATTTATAATATTATTATTCAAATCTGGCACTATTACTGGAAATTTCATAATTGATAAATTTTCAATTAACAATTCAATATTATTAAATTTAAATCCAATAATTTATTTATTATTAATTTTTATTTCTATTTTATTTGTAATTAAACTTGATTCTTTAGAGTCAAAATTAGATAATTTAGATTGGAAAACACATGCAAAAGAAAATTGTTGGCAATTACATAAATATGATCCTAGGATGGCAATTAAAGATTTCGATATAGGTTATTTAAGAAGATCAAAAAAGGATAAAAAGCAAACCCCTATACAAAAACAAATTGCAAAAAGTATTTCTGGTAGTGAAATTTTAGAAACAAATAATAATAAGTATGAAAAAAATTCATATGAACAATTATTTTATACTTCTCATGCTTCAAAAAGTGGAAGAGTTTTTGATGTTAATTCACATACTGATAAAAATGGTAAACTTAAACATTATAATAATTTAGAAGATGGTTGGTATATTTGGGTAATTGATAATGATGGAAATTTTGTAATTGGTTCTAGAAGTCGAAAGAAAAAACATAGATATATTATTGATGTTTATGGTTATAAACTTGCACATCCAACATTAACTGCTGGAAAATCAGTTTATGGTGCAGGTGAATTATTTATGGAACGTGGAAAAATAAAACATTTTAATTCAGGAACTGGTCATTTTTATGATAGAACAAATATAAAATCTTTCAATGAACAGACTGAAGATGTATTTTTATATTTTTCAAAAAGGGCACATTGGAAACAAGTTTCTGGTGGAGCAACTTATAATAAAAATTATGACGATAAAGAAGATATAACTAATTATTAATTATTTTTAAAATTAAAAAGAGATTTAATATATTCAAAAGTAGGTTCTTTTAATCCAGATTTTATTTGAGGTATATCTTTTTTATCTACTTCCCTAATTAATGTTGGTATATTACATCCTTGTAAACTACAGTCGTATAAAGAAGATAAAATTAATTGTATTTTATGTTCAAATAAAGTAATTTTCATTCCATGTTTTCCAGTGTGTTGATAATCACCTGTTGTAAATTCCTGAGGTTTAGCATCAATTATCATTTGTTTATAGGAAATGCATCTTAAATATGATTTTGAAAAGTTTTCAATTTTTGACATTATGCCACTCATTGCATTTTTTTGAGATGGATCGAGTGATTGTATTTCTTGCCAGTTTTTATCAATTGCATTTAGAAAAATATGATATGATTTAGAATTTGAAGAACCTGTAATTCGATTGTCGTTTTGAAAATGATAGAGTCTATCTAAATCTCTCATACGATTAGATAAGGTTTCTTTAAATATAATCATTTCGTTGTTTAAAGAACTTAATTTAAAACCTTTATATTCTCCAATGTCCATGTGGAAACGACTTATTTATTATTTATAAATTTGTTTTATATTATTTATAAAGAGTTTTTAAAATTATTAAATTAAAAGAATTATCTTAATCTTAACGTATCTAAATTTCTTGGAGTATTTGTTTCAATTTTATACTTTCTATGAATACTACTCGCTAGATCAATAACTCTATTGGTTTCACCATAACTACAAATAACTCTTTTTGGTTTTGGATCGAGTTTTGACAAATATGTCATTAACTCTCCCCTTCCTGCATTACCACTAAAACCATCAATTGTAACAATTTCTAATTTTGCTTCAATAGGTTCATTTTTTCCTGCAGTATTTTCAAAATTATAAGTTCTTTCTCCAGCTTGTAATCTTCTTCCTAAAGTTCCATTTGATAAAAATGCTGTAAAAATAATCATATTTTTTTGATCACTTGCAAGTTCTTTAAAATAATAAACACTCGGTCCTGTTGTAAGCATTGCACTTGTTGCAAGAATAATTGCTGGCCCTTCAGATTCTACTAAATCACTTCTTCCTTTTCGACTTGATATATTTTTAAAATTTTTATTTAAGAAAGGATTTTGATCTTTATGAAAAATTGATTGTTTAATATAATTGTTTAAATATTCTGGATATGCTGTATGAATTGCAGTAATATCCCAAACAGAACCATCTATGTAAACAGGTACTTCTTTAATTGTTTTTTCTCTAAACATTTCTTCGAAAATTAAAAGTGCTTCTTGAGCACGTCCAACTCCACTTACTGGCATTAATATTTTTCCATTCCGCTCAATTGCTTTTTTAATGTGTGTTTTTATTTGTCTTTCAGTTTCAACTCGCGATGGTAAATTACAATCCGTTCCTCCATAAGTTGCTTCTATCATTAAAGTTTCTAATCGTGTAAATTTACTAATTGCACCAATTAATAATTTTGTATGTTGCATTCTAAAATTACTTGTAAACATTAAATTATGAAGGCCATTACCAATGTTAATATGAACTAATGAACTTCCAATAACATGTCCACTATTGTAAAACGTTAATCTAATATCTGGAGTAACGTCAGTAACTTCTTCAAATGATAAAGTAATACATTGTTTAATTTGTTTTTTAATTTCATCTGGTGAATATAATGGTTCTTTACCTTCTGCTTTTATTTGTTTAATATAATCAAATTGTAAAAGTGCCATAATATCTCTTGTAGGTTCTGTTGCATAAATAGGACCACTATATCCAAATCTAAATAAATAAGGAACTAAACATGCATGATCTAAATTTGCATGGGATATTATAATTGCATCTAATTCATTAATATCAAATTCTGGTGCTTCTAAAAATGGAAATACTTCTTTTTCATTTGCAACATTAATTCCACAATCAATTAAAATTCTAGATTCACTAGTTTGTAAAAAAATACAACTCCGTCCAACTTCTCTTGCTCCACCTAAATATGATAATCTAATCCACTCTTGTTTTTTTCCTCTTAACCAACCATCATAAATTCGGTGTCCAACTCTATTTAGAAATTTTTTTCGCTCATCATTATTTTCATATAATACAGCTCTAATATTTTCTATAATTTGACATGGTATTGCAGGTGTTCGTGTTATATTTGCAATCCAAAATGTTTTATCTTTAATTTCTTTTAATAGTGATGCATTTTTTCCAATTGCTAATCCTGGCTTTTCAACTTCAATTGTTATTTTTGATCTTTGCTCATCAAATAAAATTCTATTAATGACTGCTTCCTCTGGAATAATTTCTCTAATTATTTTTTCAGTTTCTTCTATATTCAAACAAAGTTCTGGATCTGGTCTTAATTCAATTCTTTTTTTAAATTCTCTTACTAAACTTTTAATTAAACTTCCATTTCCTTGAACAATAGATTTGTCTTTAGAATATAATATTATATTAGCAGCTTCAAAACATGAATGAGATATTGACCTTTCAGGTAATTTTGCTACTATTTCTTTTAATATATCAGACATTTTTTTTACTCATTTAATTATTTTTATTTAAAAATCATTTAACTTCTAAATCATTTTGACCATAAAATACTTCTTTTGTTCCATCTTTAGTAAATTGAAATACTGAAATGGCATCACCTGATGCAATGTCTCTTGATATTGCTGCATTTACTGCTTTAATTGCTAAATGTTTTGCTTCTGCACATGTTATGTCTTTTTTCCATTCAGCTTCTATTATTGAAAGTGCAAATTCCATTCCAGAACCATCACAAATATAATCATCACATTCTTGTATACTTCCATCAGGTTGTGCTGCAAAAAGGTGACCACCATGTAAATCATATCCTGCAATTAAAAGTGCACAATACATAAAATTGTATGATGTTGGATATTTAATATTTGAATATAACATTGAACATGCAAAATTTGCAGCTTCTCTTACTTGCATTTCTCTTTTTAATTTTAATTGATTTAATCTTAACTCAGCTTGTAAATATCTTGTGGATTGTTGAGCTTCACTTACTGAACCTGCAACAGCTGCAGATATTTTATCTGTAAGTGGTATTATTTTTTTCATTTTTCCGGCTCTTAAGTAGCCCATTGTCATTCTATAATCGGATGCAAGAATTACTCCATCTTTACATTTAATTCCTAAAATTGTTGTACCTGTCTTCATTTGTTCCATTAAACACCTCTAAATGTGAAAATTATACTAGAATTTACCTTATTGAAAGATTATTGGTTTTATTTATAAGTTTTTTCAAATTCAATATAATTGTTTTAAAACCAAAAGTTTTTAAAAAATATATTTGAAAAAGTATTATGGATTTACAAAAGATGTCAATAATTGGTTTAGTAGAAAAAGTAATTTTCAATAAAGAAACGCAATTAAATGCTCGTATTGATACTGGTGCTACCATGTCTTCAATAGACATTAAATTAGCACATGAGCTTGGTTTTAAAAAAAAAGTAAGACAAATTAAAGTTAGAAATGCTCATGGGAGAAGTGTGCGTGATATAGTTTTAATTCAATTAAATATTAGTGGAATTTTAATTAAAGAAGAATTTTCTCTTGCAGATAGATCTCATATGAGATATCAAGTACTTATAGGTCAAAATATATTAAATAAGGGATTTTTTCTAATCAATCCTAAATTAAAAAATTAAAATGAAAGCTGCGATAATATCTTTAAATGGTACTTCTTCAAAATTAATTGCTGAATCTATGAATAATTATTTTGATAAAGTTGATATGTTAAATATAAAAAAATTTGAAGTATTGATGAAAGCAGGTTCTATGCAAATATTATATGATGGTGAAAGTTTAAAAAAATATGATTGTATTCTTGCAAGAGGTTCTTTTAAATATGCTCAAATACTTCATGCAATTTCTAAAACATTAGAACAATTTTGTTATATGCCTATGTCTGCTGAAAGTTTTTTAATAGGTCATGATAAATTTTTAAGTCAAATTGCTTTTAATACGAAAAATATTTCTATGCCTGTAGCATATTATGCAAGTTCTGATCAAGCTACAAAAAGAACTCTAAATAATATTAGTTATCCAATTGTTATGAAAATGCCAAATGGTACTCATGGTAAGGGTGTGATGTTTGCAGATAGTAAAGAAAGTGCAAAAAGTATTTTAGATGCTATGGGTGCATTAAAACAACCATTTATTATTCAAGAATTTATTGATACTGGTGGTAAGGATATTAGAGCTATTGTTGTTGGTGATAAAGTTGTAGCATGTATGGAAAGAAAAAGTATATCTGGTGAAAATAGAAGTAATATTCATGCAGGTGGTAAGGGTTATAATATTGAACTTGATGATATTACAAAAGATATGTGTGTTAGAACATCAAAAACTTTGGGTTGTGATATTAGTGCTATTGATATAATGATGGATTCAAAAGGTCCTTTAGTTTTGGAATTAAATTTAAGCCCAGGTTTACAAGGTATAATGAAAGCTACTAAGATTGATGTTGCTGATCATATGGCAAAATTTTTATTTGAAAAAACTCGTGATTTAAAAATTAAATCTACAAAAAAAGAAACTGGTGAATTATTTCAAGAATTGGGTTTATCTGATAAAAAAATAAAAAATGGTTTTCATGAAATGATTACTACATTAGATCATAGGGGTAAGCGAATATTACTTCCTGAAAGTGTAAGTAAACTTGGTGTTTTAAATGAAGTTGATGAATATGTAATTAAAGTTGCCAAAAATAAAATTATTATTGAAAAATTTGATTTAAATAATGTTTAATTTTATTATTGTGTTCAATAATCTATTTCCCATTATTCATTTTATGAACTAATCTTTTTACTAATGTAATATTTATAAAAATATTTTTTAATTTTTATATGTGAATATAGCTCAAAAAAAACTATTAATTTTAACTGCTGGTATTTTGTTAATTTTTATTATATTAGTATCTACTTTTGCATATGTTTTACAAAATAAAAAAATAGAAGAAAATTATAAAAATTTAAATGAAGATATTGATTTAAATTCAGATCTTGAATTAAAAAAAAATTTATTAATTTCTAAGGTAGTGGAAATTCAAAATAAAATTGCAAGAAATGAAGATTATGAAAAAGAGCAATTGAACATATTAGATGATATTGAATATACTCAAAGATCTAATTATTATAATCCTGAAGAATTTATTGAAGTAGTTTCAAAATTTGAAAATTGTATTCAAGAATCTGATAGATTGAGAGATAAAATTTCTGATATTGAAGAAAATATAGAATTTGTAAGTAGAAAAATTAATTCTTTAAAATCTGAATTGGAAGATAACATTTTTGTCTTATCTTTAATAATTAATCCTTTACAGGTTGATAATTTAAATAATGATATTGAAGAGAAACAATTAGAAGTTAGTCAATTTGAAACCTTAATTGAAAATATTCAAAATGAAATTTTAGAAATTGAATCAAATAAAAATTCACTTGAAGTTCAAATAATTACTAGTGAACGTAATGGTGAAGATGTATCTTTATTAAATTTACAATTGAATGAAATAAAAGTTAAGTTAACTTCAAAAGAAAATGAGTTAACTGATGTAAGAAATAATTTAATTAGCACAAGATCTGATATTTCTAAATTGAAATTACAATTGGAAATGGCAAAAAAATCTGTATTATCTGAAATTGATAAAGATAAAATACGAAATGATATTGGAGAACTTGAAGATGATATTAAACATTATGATGATAAATTGGATGATTATGAAAAAGAATTAAGTGAATTTGATCGTGATTTGAAAAGAGCTGAAAGAAGGTGTTAATTGAAATTCAAAATAATTATAATTAATTTATTGTTAATATTATTTTTTTTAACTGTTGGTATTGGAATTGCTTATGCAAATAATATTGAAATTAATTCTACTGAATTAAATGATGACTTATTATTTGAATTAAATAAAACTATTAATACTAATCTTCAATTAAATCTATTAAATTTTAATTTGAAATCTAATTATGATTCTTGTTCTAATTAAATAAAAAAATTTCAAGGGATTGAATCCCTTGAAAAGATTAAGCCATTTTTTTGTGGGGGCAAAAATTAAGGCATTTAATGATGCATCAGGTTAATACCTAATTCATCAGAGAAAGTTTTAGTTTTTGATTCTCTTTCTTTTAATTGGGATTTTCCCATTAAATATGGTGAATTTACACCGGTCATGATAGTCATAACTGAAAATTTTCCTTTCATATTTTCACTTACTCGTGCACCCCAGATAACATTTGCATTTTCTGACATGTTTTCTGTAACTAATTCACCTGCCATATTAATTTCATCTAATGTTAAATCTGGTCCACCTGTAATTTGTATAATTGCTCCACTTGATCCTTCATAACTAATATCTAATAATGGATTTGTAAGTGCTGCATTTACTGCTTCAGGTACTCTGTTATTTGTGTCTGAAATTCCCATTCCAATTGATGCAATACCACCTTGTGTCATAACTGCTTTTACATCAGCAAAATCTAAATTAACTAATGATGGAATTGCAATTGTTTCAACAATACCTTTAATCATTGTAGAAACTAATTCATTTGCTACAGCAAATGCTTGTTGTACAGGTAAGTTTCCTGCAATTTGAACTAATCTATTATTATCTATTACAACAACAGTATCACATACGTCTTTTAACATGTCCAGACCATATTCTGCTTTGTCAACTCTTGCTCTTTCGATTTTAAATGGCATTGTAACTGTTCCAATAACTATTGCTCCCATATCTTGAGCAACTCTTGCAATTATAGGTGCTGATCCAGTTCCTGAACCTCCTCCCATTCCTGCACATACAAAAACCATATCGGAATTTTTTAAAACTTCTTTAATTTCATTTAGTGATTCTTTAGCTGCTTCTGCTCCTTTTTGGGGATATCCACCTGCACCTAATCCTTTAGTTACTTCTTTACCTATTAAGAATTTTCTATCTGCTGATATCATATTAATATGTTGCATATCAGTGTTTATTGCGATTGTTTCTGCGCCTTGCACACCTTTTTTATGTAACCAATTAACCATGTTACATCCTGCACCGCCGGTGCCCATTACTTTTATATTTGCATGCCCAATCTCATTATTTTGTGGCATACTCTCTTCTGCATTTTTCAAAGCATTTTCAATCACAAATTCCATTTTATCGCCTACCTTTTTATTTTTTAGACCTATAATTAGGTGTTGAATATTATTCTCAATCAAAAATTGTTCATTTCAATAAACAATATTCAATTTTACTTTTGATAACCTCTTTTACTATAACATCAAACATTTAAAGCCTATACTTAATTTTATGGCCTTTTCATTTATAAGGTTTTTTATTGTTTTTTTATTGTTATGAAAACTAGTTTTATTTTTTTCTTTTGGAGTTTAATTGAAACTAAATTAACTATTATATATTAAATGATGTTTGTTTGTATTTATTCCCATATTTTCCATTTGTTTAAATTGTTCTGGTGTAAGTATTATGAAATTAATTAAATAATTATAATTAACCTTTATTTCTTTTGCAATTTCCGAAATTTGATTAGCTTCTATATCATAACCTAATATGACTAAATTAGATTTTTTGTCTGATTTTTCACCTTGTCGATATATTGAAGAAATGGCAAATTTTGCATTTACAAGGTCGGAGAATTCTTTTATTGGATCAATCTCAAATTTGAACAATTTGCTTAAGAATTCTATTTCTTTGTTCTTTGATAACTTATATATTGTAAATCTACTAATCTTTCTTTCTTCTATTAATTTAAGTTCAATTAGCTTATTTAATAGTCTAAAAGTGGTAGCAATTGGTACTTTTGATTTTTCAGACAATTCTTGGAGGTAAAATTCTTTATTGGGTTCAGATAATATTGTTTTTATTAATAATAATAACTTTTTTTCAATTAATTTTTCAAGAACTTCTACACCATCCATAAAAAATAATATTTTATTATTATATATAAAAATATCATATTTGAATTTTAAAATTCAATTCTGGTTTTTAGTTTCATCTTTGATTTTGAAATTTCATTATTGATATACGTTCAATTTTAATGCTTTATTGGTTGTTATTCTTCTAATAATTTTTTTTTATTTTCTTCTATTTTTTTTTGAATTTTATTTTTTTGTCCAATTATTTCTGATTTTGTTTTATTTATTTGATTATTAATTTCATTTTTTAAATTTGAAATTGGAAATAATGATGCTTCATATTGATTTTCTTTAAATTTTTCAAAATAAACTTGATCTTTTAATTCTAATTTATTTGGCATTTCAGTTTTTTCAGATTCATATCCTAATGTTAAAATACTATATATTTTCCATTCATCTTCAATTTCTAAAATTTCATTTAATTTTTGTTCATCAAATGCACCTACCCAATTAGATCCTAATTTTTGATTGGTCGCTTCAATAAGCATATTTTCCATTGCAGCAGCACATGATTGTATTGTAAACATATTTCCTCTTTCAAAATAATATTTTTGTGCCATTTGAAAATTACCACAAACAATAATATATGTTGGTGCTTGATTCATCCATGTTTGAAATAAACATGAATTAGCTATTTTTTGTCTATTTTCTTTTTCTTGAATAACTATAAATTTCCAATTTTGTAAATTTCCCGCACTAGGGGCCAAACTTCCTGCTTTTAAAATATTCACTAATTTACTCCATTCAATTGGAATTTGTAAATAATTTTTACATGATCTTCTTTTTAATATATTTTCATCCATTTTTTATTAAATCATAAACCTTTTTTTGTATTTTATTAATTGAACCCATTCCATTTATTATATTAATTTTTGGAATTTTTTTTTCATTTTTTTTTATTTTATTATTATTTTCAATCATTTTTGCATATATTTTAAAAAATTTTAATATTGGTTTTGTTTTTTTATTATATTCATTTAATCTTGTTTTTAATTTCAATGGCATATCATCTTTACGTTTTTCTAATATTTTTCCAGTTTTTGGACATAAGCTATTTACTTTAATTATTATTTCTTTGCTATTTAATCCTTTTTTTTTTCTTAACTCTTTAACTTTTTTTGAAATTATTTTATATTTTTTTCCAATTATATATGAAAATTCTCCACAAATTAATCTTTTCTTGATTCTATTTACAACTTCTTTATTTGTAATATTTAATTCTATTATATGATCAAAATCAAATAATTTTGTAATATATTTTGCTTCTAATAATGTTCTTGGATAGCCATCAAAAATAAAATTATCTTTGATTTTATTTTGTTTAAAATATTTTTTTGCAATTTCATTCATTACTTTGTCTGGTAATAATTTTCCAGCATTCATTTTTTTTTTAACAAGAATTTCTAACTTTTTATCTTTTTTTATTCTTTCTCTAATAATATTACCCATACTTATTTCTTTTAATTTCATTTTTTTTGCAATAAAATTTCCAACTGTTCCTTTTCCTGAGGCTGGTTTTCCTGTAATTATAATTTTAATTTAAATCACCTAATATGTATTTATGTGTGTTTTGACAATAATAATATGTTTTGTAAAGTATTTAAATTATAAGTATATACATACTTGAATTTGTTTGTTTTATTTGAATTATATATATTATTTTTATTTATTATTCAATTTCTAATATATTGGTTAATTCATCAAATATTCTTTCTTCAAAATTATTTATTTTTTCCCCTTCGATTTTATTAGTATTTAAAGAATTAATTAATGTTTTAATTAAAGCACTTTTATTGTCTGTATTTAAGAAATCTATATTTATATTATCAGAATGTTCATCTATAATACTTTTTTCAAGATCAATATTGTCTTTAATATGAATTTTATATTTTACAAATTCTTTGCTTTTTAATTTGTTTGTGTTAATTGTAACAAAATATGAACCTTTTTCATATAAATATGATATTAATTTTTTAAAATTTATTTCCGATATTTTTCCAGAGCTTATTTGTCCATAAATTCTAATTGTAATAATTTTATTATTTATATTTTCATCAAATAATTCAAATAGTAAATTATTAACTTCATTTACTGATTTTCCATCAATATCTATATTATAACATTTAACTTCTGGGCTTGGTATTTCGATTAGTTCAATATTAGTTTTATATTCATTATTATTGAATTCAACATTAGCAATCCAAAATGTGCCTTTTTTTAAATCTTCCAATTCTTTAAAATTATTTGGGTATGTTGGACCTGGGTATGTCAATAATGAATTACCATTATTTATTTTCATTTCTTTTTTAAACACATAATGTACATGTCCACCTGCATAATAATTAAATTGTTTAGGTAATGTTGATATTGATGTTGAATCCATTTTTTCCAATCCAGCTGGTTTTATTTCTGTAATTGCTGTATGAAACATAAAAATTTTATAATTATTTTCTATTTCTAATTTTTCTCTATTTAAATTATTAAAAATATTTTTTTCAAGTCCGCCTCTTTTACCAACAATGCCTGTTATTTTTACATTTGTTAATTTGTCAACAGTAAAATCAAGTTCTAATTTATCATTAACTATATTTCCACGAGATACATTAATTAAAAGACCAGCTTTATCTAATACTTCTATTATTGTTTTTCCTGATGGTGAAAAATCATGGCTTCCTGCAATTGTATATACTGGAATATTTCGATATAGACATAATCTTAATATTTTAACAACTTCTTTCAAATTATCAACTGAAGGTATTGATGAATTAAATAAATCTCCTGCCAATAATATAAAATTAACATTATTTTCTATACTTATTTCAATTGCTTTTTTAAAACAATTTAATGACATATTTTTCATTTTATCATCTTTCCATCCACCTATGTGGCAGTCTGCTATGTGAGAATATTTAAAATTGTTCATGAGATTTTTGAAATTCCATATTTTATTAAGTTTTTGAAATATTAGAAATAATAATTGTAATTATATATGTTTATTTATGGTGTGTCATATAATAAAAATGCCTATTATTACATTTTTTACATATATATTCATTTTCATTATGATGATTATGACAATGTGAACAATGTTTTAATATTATATAATTTCTTTTTTGATGTTTATTATTTAAATTATTATAAAATATTGTTTTAGACTGATGATGTACATTATTTTTTGTTTGCATATATTTTTGTTTTGAGCTTATTTTATTATTTAAATTATTATTAATTCCAGGTATATTTCTTATTTGTTTTTTTGTTTTCTTTTCTAATTTTTGTATATATTGATGATAGTGTTTTCTTTTAACTAATCCATAAGTTAAAAATCCAATTCCAATTAGAAAAAATATTAAAAAAACATAATCCTTTCGTATATATACAATTCCTGTTGAAATTGATGATATGATTGCCCCTAAAAATATAAAAATTAGTGGATTAATTTCAAAATCTGCCATATACCCCTCATTAGAAATAATGTTTTTTCATTTATAAATTATTCTAAATATTAAAAAAGCATTTAAATAGCTTAATTTTCTATTAATTATGTATAAAATAAAACAAACTGATGATGATTTTATTGTAAATGAAATTATAAATAAATCAAAATTAAAAAATAAACCTGATAAAAATCATAAATATGTAATTTTAAAATTAACAAAATCAAATTTTACTACAATGGATGCACTATATAAAATTGCAAAAGTATTTTTAATTAGTGTAAAACAATTTGGTATTGCAGGTCTTAAAGATAAAAATGGTATTACAAGTCAGTACATTTCTTTAAATAGATATACTGAATCTATGTGTAATATTGAAATTGATAAAGATATAAAATTAGAATTTATTGGTTGGAGTGAAAATCCAATAAAAATTGGTGATTTAGATAATAATGAATTTGAAATTCGAGTAAGTTGTATAAAACAATTGGATTTAACAATTTCTAAATTAAATTTATTAAAGAAGATAGAAATTAAATTAGGTTTTATACCTTGTATTAATTATTTTGATTCTCAAAGATTTTCAAAAAATAATTTCAAGCAAGGTATTTTATTATTGAATAAAAATTTTAAAGAATTTAATTATAATTTAATAAAACAACAGTCTAATATTGATTTTGAAATGGAAACTATTGATTGTGAATTAAATATTGATGATTTTCACAATTATGAAAAAGCTGTAGTTAAAGAATTACAAAAAAGTAATACTGATCATATTCGTGCATTAAATACAATTAATCCAAAAATATTAAAGATATTTTTACATTCAGTTCAAAGTTATTTATATAATTTAATTTCGGGAAAATTAATTGATATTTTATTTAAAACAAAAATTTGTACTATTGAAAATATCAATCAAAATATTTATTTTTTTAATGACTTTGAAATAGAGAAAATAAATAAATTGATTAATTTAAAAATTCCATTAATTGGTTATGATCCAAATTTATTAAATTCATTTTATGATGATATAAAAAAATTGGAGAATGAATTTGATGTAAATATTTTGGATGAAATAAAAATTGAAATTGATAATTTTTTTAATGAATTTAAAATTAATCAAAGAAGTTTTATTTTAAATGAACTTCCTCAAATTAGTTTAGAAGGTGATTACAGAAATTTATTTTTAAAATCAAATAATTTTAATTATGAATTAGTTGATAAAGAAACATTAAAATTTAAATTTGTATTAACTAAGGGTAGTTATGCAACTATGTTTATTAAATTTATTATGTGTAATTAACAAATTAATTAAATGCTAATAATTTTGGTCCTTCATTAGTCATATTCCATGTATTTTCAAAGTCCCAATTTTGAAATGAATTGACATTAATTAATTCACTTTCATTTAATCCTTTACACAATCCATCTGCACTAATATCATTTCCAATAAAATAACAATCATTTGCATCTTGATTTAAAGTTTTCCACTTATGATTCCATGATGATATAAAGTGATGTACTGGTCCAAATGAACCCCAACGAACTCCTGATTTTTTATATTTTTTGATATACTTATTTCCTACGGATGCTTTTGTAAATGAATTTTTTATTTTTCCAAATAAAAAATCTCCTTTTAAAAATGCACTGAAATATCCGAACTCTCCACTAAAACCACCTGTATAAAAATTACGTGCATTTATACTTCCATCTACATAAACATTTTCAATAATTCCATTTTTACAAGCCCATTTACCAAATACTCCTCCAGAATATGCATTTGAATTTATATTTACATTAATGTATGAATTATTAATATGTGTATCTACACAATTCGCTACATTTGTTCCACCAGCTGAAGATGAACCAAATAGCCCACCTACATATTCATTTCCATTAATTGTAGCATCAACTTTTATTTTTTCAATATTGTTTTCTTCATATGGATTCATTCTTCCAACAATTCCACCAACATTATCATTTCCTTTTACTGTTCCTTGAAATTGTACATTATTTGCAATTAAAGAACCAGAACCAATTACTGAGCCAACATTATTGCCTCCACTAACTGATCCTGTTAAATTAACATTTTCTAAATTTATTTTTCCTTCTGAAATTAAACCACAATTTGAACTTCTACAATAGACATGATAATTTTTGAAATTAACATTTTGCATTTTTGCATTATCTGAATTCAATATAATTCCTGATCTTTCCTTTGAATTTCGAGATCTATAATTATGTACTAAATTACTTATTGTAAAACCATTACCTTCAATAGTTTTTGAATAACTTGGAATATTCCATTTATTTTTTTCAAAATCTTGACAATCAATATCATTTGTAATATTAATATTTATATCATTTTCAATAGCGTCTTTAAATTCAGAACAACTTGATACTTGTTCAACCTCTTCCACTTGAACACAAGTATTACTTTGACAAACACTACCAACTGAACATTGTGAGTCTTGTGTACATTGTAAACAAATATTTTGATCATTATCAATTGTACAACCATATGAACATGAATTTTTAATTTCTTCTAATTCATTACAACTATTTTTCCACCAAATATTTCCATCTGTATGACACACATTACTAACTTGACTAAAACAACCAATACCATTTCTCTTGATATTAATTGTTGCTAAAGGGAGTTGTGGTAATTCTTCCATTGTTGGGGGTGAAAAATATCTTTCATATTTTATTAAAACAATATAAATTTTTTCACCATCATTATTATTTTTTTCAAAATTAAAATTTTCAGCTTCATTAAATTTATATTGAGAAATTATTTTTTCATTTTCTCTAAATAAAATTAAATCAATATCAAAATCTAATTGATTCATAAAAATAGTATAATTTCCAATTTTATTTGTATTAAATTCTAATATTGTCATGTCGTAATTATTATTAATATATGAAAATTCATCATCATTTATAGTATAATTAAAATCTTCATTAATAACTGTTGGTTCAATTGAACTTTGTTCAATAAAAGTTAAATCAATTGAGTTAACAATTTGAGTTCTTTTATTAAAATCAATTTCTTTTTTTAATACTAATTTTAAATTTGAATTATAATTTTGAATATAATTATCAAATACAATTCCTGAACTTGAAATATTATATATTGTATTATTATGAATCCAAATTATATTATTATTATTATCAACATATGTTTCATTTTCATTTTCAGTATTAACTAATATTTCAAACTGACTAAATTTATTTTTTAAATCATCTAGGTCAGTATATTCAACTATACTAATTTCAACTATTTCAGTTCCATTTGAATATTTTGCATAATTAGCATTGTATTCAATTAAATCAAAATTTTCAATACTATTAAGTATTAATTTATTTGTTGTAGCTTTTTTAATATTTATTTGTTCTTGTAACCAAACAAAAAGTTCAGAAGGATATTTTTCTTCATATGCACTTTCAATACTATTATCAATATCAGCATTAAAATCAGTTACATTATATACTGTATTATTATTTAACCAAAATTGCTTATTATTTTTATGCAAGTATAAAAATGTACGTTCATTATTTATATGTGGTGTAAAATCATAATCCCAGTTTGCAAAATCAAATGTATTTACATCAACTATGTGTGTTCCATTTGAATATTTTACATTATTTAAATCGTATTCAACTAAATCAAAATTTTCAATACTATTAAGTATTAATTTATCTGTTGTTGCTTTTTTAACATTTATTTGTTCTTGTAAATATGAATTTAATTGTGATGGATATTTTTGAGTATAATTATTAAAAATTATATTATCTGCATTTTTTGTAATATTATAAACAATATTATTATTTATATAAAATACATTTTGACCATCTTCTACATAATCAATTAAAATTTCATTATTAATATTATTAGTA